>CAIRMR010000036.1 GCA_903879715.1 uncultured Bacteroidales bacterium | reverse complement strand
CTTCTGCCGAATGGCTGTCAATCAGTTCTGTTTCTTTATAAGAATAAAAACCGGGGTCTGCCACTGTGCGTAAGGCCCCTTCAGGGGTTAGGGGTGGGTGGCTGTTGGATCTGAAACCCGTGTGGTTGTGGTTTGTCCAGCATAGGGTAAAGGATTATTGTTCCTGAAATTTGATACTGTTCGCCTTCAGATAGGCTTTGATTTGTTCGAAAGTCATACCTGTCAGGTCTTTCGCAATCTTTTCCTTGATTTCCCTGAAAGTTTTAACTGTATCAAATTCTTTGTCTGGTATTTTGGGTTTAGTCTTCATAATCAATTATTTCTTTGGGTAACCAGATTTCATTGGGCGGAAACACGCTCTTTCAAAAACTCCTCCAAAAACTGAAGTGTTGAAATAAAATCGCTGTTTCATGATTTGACCTTGTTTTACAAAAATAATGCTATTTTCAAAATATTCCGTCAGAAGCAAGCTCCTCCTCCATCTATAATTTTCTATTTGAGCCTTTGGATATTTTTATAGTGCTGCAACACATTCTTTTGCGGAGGGCACAAATAGTTGTGCGCAGGCAAATAACACTTCTGCGCAGGCTCTGAACAACTCTTCCCTACCCCGCCCAGCAAATTCTATTTGAACCTATTTGAAAAATATTTACCGGAACAGGTAATCTACCTTTGTTTCCGGGGGCACTTTAGATTTGAGATTAAAGTGTCTAGTTAAAAGGAACAAACCGAGAACATGTATACAATCTTCAAATCCGAGGTGGAAGTTAAGCAGTTGAAACTTTCGTTTAATAACCCCTTGTCAGCAAAAGAAGTCTTCATCACTACCGACGGTAAAATAGTAGAGGAGAGCGCAGGTTCAGGATTGTTTATTACCAACGCTTATGTAGAAATGCAGGGTGGTAAAATATGGGCAAAAAGCCAGGAAGGCATTGGCTCAACATTAAATTTCACCTTGGCTTGCAATGCTGATCCGATTAAAGAAACTGTTATTCAGCATCTTTCGACTTCTATTAAAACCGATGAAACTAAAAGACTAAAAATACTGATTGCCGAAGATGATGAAGTATCGGAATTATTGATTGATACAATAGTCAAAATGATTGGCAAAGAAATTTTAAAAGTCGAGACTGGAGTTGAAGCCGTAGAGGTTTGCCGTGAGAATCCTGATATAGATTTGGTATTGATGGATATTCAGCTGCCGGAGTTGAACGGTTATGAAGCCACACGACAAATCAGGAAATTTAACAAAGGAGTTGTTATTATTGCACAAACAGCTTATGGATTCTCCGGCGACCGGGAAGAGGCAACTGAGGCCGGATGCAATGATTATATGGCAAAGCCAATTATCAAAGATGAATTGCTTTCATTAATTCAAAAGTACTTCAAGACATAATTCTAGTAAACATATAATTAAGCGACAGAAACCAAAGCACATGATTATAATAAAGTAATCAATAAGGATTTGGTAATTCAGGTATCAACTTTCTGCTATAAATTCTATTTGACCTTATTTGAAATAATCTTTCCTGTAATTGTGTTATATCTTTGTTTTATGGGCATATGTTTTACATATATCCAATGTATTCTTTTATTTTTTTACATTACCTAAAATAGCAGCTTCATCTGGGCAATCACTAAAATAATCTCCCAATGACAAGATTACCTGCTGGTTTCCAAATCGACTGTTTAAACTTTGGGTATTGGACTAGCAAAGCGGATAGGCAGAAAAAAACACCATACCAGTAGGCAGTAATTGACTTGTAAAAACTTAAAAAAAAGGTGGAGTCCAGAAACCACTAAAAAAAACGGGGCGAATTCTGAAAAGCCACACGAGTAAGAAATACTTAAATTAATAAAGAAGATGACAAACGACACTCAAAATCCGCAAAATCAATCTGGACAAACAATGATTATGAATCAGACTGAGAAAAAATCAAATGGTGTAGGAACTGCTGGTTTCGTTCTAGCCCTTATAGCAGTGTTTTTAGGTTGGGTTCCAGTATTAGGATGGGTTATATGGTTGCTAGGGTTGATATTATCTTTTGTTGGTGTATTTAAACAGCCAAAAGCATTAGCTATTGCAGGATTAGTGATTTCTCTAATAGGAATTATTTTACTGCTTACCGTATTTGGTGCGCTTCTAGGGGGTGCTGCAGCTTTCTTATAAAGAAATCACACTTTCAGTTAAATAATCATAACGAAAGAAAGCCAGGAAACCCAATCCATAACATTGTATGTGCGTAATTGCGGGCTTTTATTGTACTTTAAACAACATGCAAGAAAGAAATATTTGTGTAAACTTGAAACGATAGTGCCTTGATATCCCGTAACTACACATATGCTTGTCCGTTAGCGGAAATTGTAACGGACGACAGTTCAAACACGAAACAACATTAGAAAGAAAATGATGATTTTGAAAAAACCAACGCTTCGTAAAATTAAATGATGTGCAAGCCTGCCCACTTTCCAACTATAATAACAACATATTAAATTTTACTCAACGCACCTAAAGACTTACAGGCATGGCAATAATTGATGTATTAAAGTATGACGGGCCGAACAATGCTTTGGTTTGGAAATGGAGACCAAAAGTTGACAGTAAACGTGATGAAGAATTGCGACTTGGGACCCAACTCGTAGTTAATCAATCACAACAAGCCATATTTATTAAAGGGGGACAATTACTCGACATATTTGATGCAGGGACACACACTTTATCAACTCAAAATCTTCCAATTTTATCAAATCTAATTGGGTTTGCATTTGGCGGACAAAGTCCATTTAAGGCAGAAGTTTATTTTATAAACAAAGCCGTTGCAATGGACACTAAGTTTGGGCTTATTCCATTTAATATGATGGAACCAAATTTTAGAGTTCCAATTCCAATAACTTCAAGAGGTAGTTTTGCCGTAAAAGTTGCAGACGCAAAAACTTTCCTTAATCAAATTATTGGGACTGTACCAGACTTTGAAGCAGACAAGCTAACTCAATTTTTCAGAGGAATTATCACGGAAAATGTAAAAACTGCAATCACAAGAATTTCAAAAGAACAAAATTTAACCCCTCTTGAATTAGAAGCAATTGTTTCTGAAGTTTCAGGAGCAGTAAGAGGGATAATTTCAGAAACACTTGCTAAATATGGTCTTCATTTAGAATTTTTCAACATTGAAGCTATCCCAGTAGTTGACGAAGACCCAAGAGTAAAAAAAATCGTTGAAGATTTCCATAGACTTATGTCGCAAGACATGGAAGAAAGAATGAGGTTGAAACGTAGAGCAGAAAATTTAGAAGTTTATAAAGTAGAAAGAACTTTTGATACAACAGAAAAAGCAGCCGAAAATATAGGCGGTGGAATTGGGGGAGAAGGCGGAATTTTAGGAACAGTTGTAGGTCTTGGTATGGCTATGCCTATTGCAAACACAATGGGGAACTTGATGTCCAATACTACTCAAAATATTCAGCAAAATCAAAATAGCAATGCAGTCGTTAATAAAGAAGAGGTGTTGAGGCTATTAAAAGAACTTAGCGAATTAAAGACTGCAGGTATTCTAACTGAAGAAGAATTTACTGAAAAGAAAAAAGAACTTTTATCTAAAATATAAGCTGAATGTTAAATTGTAATTCTTGTAAAAATCCAGTAGCTATAACTTCAATTCATTGTGAATGGTGTGGAGCTAAAATTATTCGTGAAACAGAAAATCAAACGAACAACAACGGGACTAATTCTAATAACATTTTAACCGACTTTATAAATAAACTAAATGAAGTTGAAAATGAAATTGTAAAGGAAAATGCAGGTGCAGGAACTTGGGGTGCATTAGACGGCATGCTTACAAGAGCATTCGGAAATTCTAAAATAGATAGTTTGAATCAAAAGAAAGCAACTATAATTCAAACATATCCACTACCTAAAAATCCAGATGATTTGCTTGAAATTGCGAATATAGCAACTTCAAATTTTAAAAACATTAAAGTTCACAAAGTTGCATTAACAGACAATGCAAGAAATGAAAATAAAATAAATCAACCAATTAAAAACGCATGGAAAACCAAGGCAGAGCAAGCCCTCAATCTACTTGCTATTTATTCGAGGACGGATGATTTCATTCGCCAACAAATTGAATTATTAAAAACACAACTTATCGAAGAAAAAAAAGGTTGGTTTAAATGATTCCCAAATTTAAAATACATTTTCACTTACAATTAAAACAAAAAAAGCATGTTGTCAATTAAAGAATTAGTAACCGAAGAGCAAGACCCAAAAGTAATTGAGAAAGTTTTGCCAAAAGTGCAAGAGTATTGTACATCAAACGAAGAAGTTCAATACATCGCAGTTCAAAAGAAAACGATTGGAATTAATTTTTCTCCTGACTGTATTGCCTTAACGAACAAAAGAATCATTTTAATCAGACCGAAATCATTTGGCTTAAGTCTTGACTTCCAAGATTTTTCTTGGATGAATGTTGCAGATGTTCACATGAAAGAAGGAGTATTTGCAGCAACAATTACAATAAAGACGGTTTCAGGTCAAACCGATAGTATGGAAGACATTCCTAAAGCACAAGCCAGAAGACTTTATCGCTTTGCCCAAGAAATGGAAGAAAACAAGAAAGAAGAGCGCAGACAACGTGACCTTGAAGACAAACGTGCTCAAGCTGGAGGTGGTATTACAATAAATACCCCATCTGCACAGCCAGTAGCGGCGGTACCCGTTGAAGGCCCTATGGAAAAACTAACAAAATTAAAATCAATGTTAGACATGGGTATCTTAACACAAGCAGAGTTTGACATAAAAAAGGCAGACATTCTTTCAAGAATGTAAGAAGAAATTAAAGTAATAATTAAAAAGTAAAAAAATGAAAACAATTGAAAAAACACTTAGCTTGCTTGTAATAGCAATAATTGTAACAATTCTGACAACCTCATGTGGTGGTGGTGTTAAAAAAAGCGAGATAGCAAAAGTTAAACCCGAAAAAATTGAAATTTCAGGCGACCTTTCTGATTATTTACAAATAGTGGATAATGAATATGAAATAACTGATGACTGGGGTGGTAATCTTTCAATAAAAGTTAAAGCAATAAAGGCTTTAACCGAAGAGGAAATGAAGGATAAAGATTTTGAAATTTCAGCTTCATTACTTGGCGATAATGGTATGCCAGTTTCAGGGACTGGAAATTTTGTTATTGAATATAGCTCAAAAGACAAATTAATAAGCTTATTGAAAAAAGGCACAGGAGAGGAAGTTATTCAACTCAATGCTGGTCTTGGAGATTATAAAGCAGAAGAACATGCAGATAAATCAAAAAAATTCACTGTTTCCAGTTCCATAAAAGCAAAGGAAGAAACTTCTGTCACATCATCTGAAAGCACAGATAATTCCTCCGCATCATTTGACGAAACAGCTTCATCAGAATCAACAACAGACTGCGATCAATTTATTGCGGATTATGAAGATTTTGTAAATAGCTATGTAACTGTACTTAAAAAATACAAAGCGAATCCAACAGATATTAGTATATTAACTGAATATACTCAGATGGCTGCCAAAACTGTCACAATGCAAACAGATGCATTAAACTGTACAGATGTAAAATATGCAGCTAAATTGATGAAATTAAATACTAAACTTGCTAATGCTGCAATTGACCTTTAATATAAATTAAAATAATACAAATGAAATGAAAAAATTCATAAGCAATTTAATAATGTTCCTCGTTTTTGTCGCATATTTAGCGTTAACGATTTTGATTTTTGTAAAAACATTTCCTGATAGCAAAATTGCATTATTGGTCGGGATACCATTATCATTTATATACTCTATTGTATGCTTCTTCAACAAAAGAGTTCGATCAAAAATGACTATTTGGTGGGGTATTTTGAGTTTACTATCTTGTGTATGGTGGATTTATTTATTGATAAAATGATAACTAATAGTGGGGACGAAGCCCCCACTATTTACAATTTGACTTAAAATGAAAAATTTATTACTAATAGCAGGATTCATTTTAATAGCGCTAAACACATTAATCGGACTAATGATTTCAACATATTCTCCATTCAATTATTTGATGGCAAATTTGAGTATACTCATTTCAACGGTTCTTATTTATTTATTTTCTAACAGTAATATTTCGGACGGATATAAAATAGGGTTTACAGTTTTATTCACCATAACTGGACTTACAAAGCTTGTTTGTAGTATCATAGCACCGCAACATTTTCAGGACAATTTATTACTTATTATTGTATTAGGACTAATAAGTTTTGAAATATTATGCTTAATGAGCGCTCTTGCCATGAAAAAATTTATTTGAAGCCACCAAAGCATTTGCAGGCATGTTTGTTTTTTGCACAAACAAACGCTAAAAAAACTGCAAAAAACGCGACAAAAAAATGACTTATATAGGGAGTTACAAGACGACAGAAAAGAACAGCGAACCGTTAATCGAGTAGACGGCCCCGCCAGCATATTCTGAAGGTATCCTTCGGCTTCGCGCTCAGGGCATAACATCCGGGTCCCCTATGCAGCCGTTCTTTAAGATGTAGGGCAATTTATTATAGTGAGTGAGTAAAGCCTCGTACCCATGCTTCTCCAGCCGTTTCAGAGTATAGTTTGTAATGAATGTGTATGGCATGGTTATATTCTATAGAATAGGTTTCGAAAACACAATACAGTATATCCAATTCTTTAAGAGCATTTCTATTTTAAACAACTTCTGATTCGAATTTGGCGTCAATCTGAGTTCCTGTCAAAAGCTGAGTGCCGATACTTGATTTAAAAACCATAAACTTCCTAATTACCTCTTGGAATTAACTTTAAATTTTAAACACACAGCATCTACTTTCTATGAAAACAATCATTAATCTTTTCTCAATCTGCTTTTTTAATATACTAATTATTTCCTGCAACGGAACTTCAGACAAGAAAGCACAAGATAGCCCAAAAATAACTGAGGTAAATGCCCAAATAAAGAAAATACCTTGCCAGGTAAAAGAAACTGGGAGTGAGCAAGAACAAGAATCAACTACACAAATTGAAGCTGAAAACACCTGGGTTTTATTGGAATTAAATAATTATAGTATAAGCATTCCAACCAACAAACACTTGATTAAAGATTTACAAGCAGGGACCTTTACTCTTTATCTAAATGAACGAGACAATATAACAATGGAGATCAATGATTTATCAGGATATAATCTTTCTTTATCAGAATTCTCACGTCAATATATTGAGCACTTAGGGTCCGAATATAATACAACTGTTCTACAAAACAAGAGAACTACAAATGACAATCTCCCTTGTCAGAAAATCATATGTGCATTTGATGATGGGCATGGTGAAATCAAGATAAAAAGCATGTACAATATATGGGTAAAGAATAATTGGGCATATACGTTGAGTTTTACTTCCAGATCAGAGAATTTCGAAAATCTAAAACCAATGGCTCAAAAAATCTTAGATAGTTTTAATTTAACTCATTGAATTAAATATATTCTTTGTCAATCAAGGTTTGAATCTAAAAAAATTAATCCCGATCGCGTGCGTCTTCCAATCGCAGATGCACTTTTTATTTTCTAATGCGTGCCTGTACAATTTTCATCACCATCAGGTTTATGACCAACGCAAGCTGCGCAAACCCTGTAGGAAATCCCTGCCACCGTGCCAGTTGGCGGGGATTTCAGTTTTACTGTACACCCGGCACCCTGGGATCGATGTGAGTAGCTTATAAGCAAACTGATCAGGTATTATTATTTAAATTCCGGCAGAAGCATGCAACTCCTGCCGCCAATTCTATTTGACCCTATTTGAAAAAGTTTTCCATTACAAAGTGTACTATTTTTGGTTCGCGGCAAGGATATGGCGTTCTCGGTCATAGGCTGATTAATTTATTAATCACTTAAAACGCTTACTGAAAGCAGGATTAACAAAGAGATCATCATTTTATAATATCATTTTTTTATATCCAGATACTTTCACAAGTAACAATTTGTGAAGCGGATTAGGTTTGCTCAAAGTTGAGAAGTGAATTTACCTGTTACTATAGTAAATTACGCTGTAAGGTTGCAGCCCATACAGTAATCCTGGGTCTCCGGACTCAGGATTTTTTTTATTAACAAATGCTTGTCACAATTTTAAACATACAAAATATATCGGGCAATGCTCACGACATTAATTGTGAACTCAGGTAGAATTGTGCTAAACAATTTTTATCTTTATACTTGAAATACAATAAACCATGAACAATCAAACAGATAATGTGGCAATTCCCGAAGAAGTCGTAATGAGTAAAATTTACATTATCCGGAATGTAAAAGTTATGCTTGATAGAGATTTGGCCACTCTATACGGAGTTGAGACGAAATACCTGAAAAGGCAGGTAAAAAGAAATCTCATCCGTTTTCCTGAAGATTTCATGTTTGAATTAACCGAAAATGAATTCAAAGATTGGAGGAGCCAATTTGTCACCTCCAATGAAGATAAAATGGGGCTTCGCTATGCGCCTTATGCATTTACAGAAGATGGAGTTGCTCAATTATCAACAGTCTTAAACAGTGAAAGAGCTATCAGAGTTAATATCCAGATCATCAGGCTGTTTAGCAAAATGCGTAAGTTAATGCTAACACAAAAAGATATTTTAATAAAACTGAAAGAACTGGAACAAAATGACATTGAACATGATAAAAAAATAGAATTGATTTTTGAATACCTCAACCAGTTTGAGCAAGCAAAACAACAGGAATCGGAACAAAAAGAACGTACCCGGATTGGCTTTAAAACCAAAACAAAACAACCATAAAAATACTAATATTATTAATTTCACGGGGAAATTACCCCCCCAAAAAAACACTAATCAGCTTTAAACCACTTCTTCAATCTTAAAATCCCTCAAAACCTTAAGCGCATCCGAAATTGAACTGACTTTTTGAAACATGATTGTCAGTTTCCCTGATCCTTCTTTCATCCTACAGGAATTTGTATGCGTTTGCACATATTTGAGCACAGCGGTAAACACTTCACTTTGATAATAGGGCGAAGCTTCGTTGCTCAGGAAATGCCCGGTCATGCTTTGGTTGCGTAGAATCAGCTTTTCGATGCCAATGGTTTTGGCAAGCCGGCGCAGCCTGATCGCATTCAGCAATTCCTGTGTTTCGGAAGGAACCGGCCCAAAGCGGTCAATCAGTGAATCCTGGAAAGCTAAAAGGGCCTCTTCGGTTTCCAGGTTATCGAGTTCCTTATAGAGGCTCAGCCTCTCAGTGATATTGCTGATGTATTGGTCAGGAATCAGGATTTCCAGATCGGTTTCAATCTGGCATTCGCGAACAAACCTGGCATCAATTTCATCGGCATACAATTCCGAATATTCGGCAATTTTCAGTTCGTGCATGGCTTCGTCGAGGATTTTCTGGTACATCTCGAAACCAATTTCCGTAATAAAACCGCTTTGTTCCGCACCCAGGATATTGCCTGCACCACGGATATCAAGGTCGCGCATAGCGATATTGAAACCACTGCCGATATCGGCAAATTCCTCTATGGCTTTCAGTCGCTTGCGTGCTTCATCGCTTAATACCGACATAGGCGGAGCCAGCAGGTAACAAAAAGCCTTCCGGTTCGAACGGCCAACACGGCCACGCAACTGGTGCAGATCGCTCAGTCCGTAATGATGCGCATCGTTGATAATAATAGTATTTGCATTTGGAATATCAAGCCCGGATTCAACGATGGTGGTACTTACAAGTACATCAAAATCACCTTCTACAAAGCCCAGCATTACCTTTTCAAGTTTATGCCCGTCCATTTGTCCGTGACCTACTCCAACTTTGGCATCCGGCACCAGCCGCTGAATAATACCGGCCAGGTCCACCAGGTTTTGTATCCGGTTGTTCACAAAAAACACCTGTCCGCCTCTCTGCAATTCGTAACTGATCGCATCGCGGACGATATCCTCATTAAAAACATGTACTTCCGTTTGTACAGGGTAACGGTTTGGTGGCGCGGTATTGATAATACTCATATCGCGGGCACCCATCATTGAAAATTGCAACGTACGCGGAATAGGCGTGGCAGTCAGAATCAGTGTATCAACGTTTACACGAAGTTTTTTGAGTTTTTCCTTGGCTGAAACGCCAAACTTTTGTTCTTCGTCAATGATCATCAGGCCAAGATCCTTAAACTTAACATCGGCGCTCAGCAGGCGGTGTGTTCCAATCAGGATATCGGTCTTGCCTTCTTCCAGATCTTTGAGTGTCTCATTTTGCTGTTGCGTGCTTTTAAAACGGTTAATATAATCCACCCGACAAGGCATATTTTTGAGCCGTTCGGAAAAGGTTTTAAAGTGCTGGACAGCTAAAACCGTTGTAGGAACAAGAATAGCAACCTGTTTGCTGTCGGCAACGGCTTTAAAGGCAGCGCGGATGGCAATTTCGGTTTTCCCGAAGCCCACATCGCCGCAAATCAGGCGATCCATGGGATGATCGGCTTCCATATCCCGCTTTACATCGAGCGTTGATTTCACCTGGTCGGGAGTATCCTCGTAAATAAACGAAGCTTCGAGTTCGGTTTGAAGATAGGTATCGGGTGTGAAAGCAAATCCTTTGGCAGCGCGACGTTCGGCATAAAGCTTTATAAGGTCGCGGGCAATGTCCTTAACACGGGCTTTGGTTTTGGCTTTCAGTTTATTCCAGGCGTTGGAACCCAGCCTGTCCATCGAAGGAACATGGCCTTCCTTACCCGAATATTTCGAAATACGGTGAAGCGCGTGAATGCTGATGTACAGCAGATCTTCATTCTGATAAATGATACGGATGGCTTCCTGCCATTTCCCGTTGTTGTTGATTTTTTCGAGCCCGTCGAAACGGCCTACACCATGATCGATATGCGTTACATAATCACCCGGTTTGAGGTCGTACATTTCCTTCAGCGTAAGCGCCTGCTTACCGCTGAAACTTTCCTTAAGCCTGAATTTATGATACCGGTCGAAGAGCTGATGGTCCGTATAACATGCAATTCCAAGTTCCTTGCTAACAAATCCTTCGTGTAACGAAAGGTTTATACATACAAATTCGAGGGCTGCATCATCCGGGTGGTTTTTCTCCAGATCGTCGAGAATGGTATAAATTCGCTCAACCTGTTTGGGGCTATCGGCAAGCAGAATATTCCGGATGTTATTGGAAGTATTCTTTTGAAGTTCGGCCACAAACAAATCGAAATTCTTATTGAACGATGGCTGTGGCGTAATCTGAAAATCAACAGTAAATGTATGTTCAAAGAAAGTGTGCTTGCCAAACTCAACAATATTGAATCCTGTAACCTGTCTGAGGAAAGATTCCCTGTCGGCAAATAATTCTGCAGGTTTGAGGTGTTGAACAGGGCCGGTGAGCAAATCAAAGGCTTTCACAGCTTTTTCATATTCAAGTTCAATCCTATCGGCAGCAAAACCGGTATCATTAAGCCAGAGTATGGTATAACGCGGTATAAAATCCAGAAAAGTTTCACGGGTTTCGACCAACGCCCGGTCCTGCACATTCGGAACAATGGTAATATGATCGAGTTTATCAATCGACCGCTGAGTTACCGGATCAAAGGTGCGCAATGACCCGACTTCGTCGCCGACAAATTCAATACGATACGGGTTATCATTGGTAAACGAAAATACATCGATAATACCTCCGCGCAAAGCAAACTGGCCTGCTTCAACCACATAATCGGTGCGGACAAACCCATATTCGTCCAGGAGATCATAAATAAAATCGAGGTCAACCGTTTCGCCACGTTTCAGCTTCAGCGTTGATTTCTCCAGGTACTTGCGGTTAACCACTTTTTCAGTAAGTGCTTCGGGATAGGTGACGATGATTGTATCCTTGCCACGGGTTGTTATTCGTTTCAGAACTTCAGTGCGCATCAGCACATTGGAGTTATCGGTTTTTTCGGGCTCGTAAGGCTTTTTATAGGAAGTGGGATAGAACAAAACATGGCGGCGGTGGAAATTCTCATCGGTATCGCCTAACAGGTTTTCGAGGTCGTTGCAAAAATAAACGGCGCTTTCCTTATCGTTAAGCACAACCAGATGAATACCCGAAATGGCCTGGTGCATAGCTACAGCAGCAACAGACGCCGATGAACCGAGTAATCCTTTCAGTAATATCCTTTGTTTATCGGGGCTTTTAAGTAATGATATGGCCTCGAGAATACCCGTATCTTTAGCAAAGGCTGATACCATTTGTGATGCTGAAAACACTTCAGCAACAGGCTCTCCCAAAGGCACCAAAGCTAATTTATCGTTTGAACTCATTTAATTTTTATAAATGCGTAAAGCCGGAAATAGGAATTCCCGGCGGGTTTTAATTTCGGTACAAAGGTAGTGAAGATTCGTTTGTCGGAGGTATGTTGAAGTGTGCCCTTCAGATGCTAGTGAGGATTTGACTCATCGTCGGGTACTTTTGAAAATAAATGGCTAGGGTACTGGATCAATATCCGTCTGAGGTAAACAAACGTTCAAATTTCGGCCCCGCTGTTTCTAAAGAAAAACAAGTTCAAACCAAATGGAGGCTCTAAGGAATAAAGGTCTTATTTTTATACCTCGCATACTTTTCCGGATTATGCTAAGTATATTTGTGAAACACATTTGCAACTTCAATAAATTCATTCTATACATTAGCGCAAAAGTATCTGAAGCAAAAGGAGTTATTGATAAATTCAAAATATAATTTATGCAATTACAATTAATTCAAAGCAGGATTTATGAACTAAGAGGTCAGCGTGTAATGCTGGATTTTGACCTTGCGGAACTCTACGACGTAGAAACAAGAGTATTAAACCAAGCGGTTAAACGGAATATTGAACGGTTTCCGGCTGATTTTATGTTTCAACTTGATAAGAGTGAGTGGGAATCTTTAAGATCACAAATTGTGATCTTAGAAACAGGACGGGGCAAACATAGTAAATATCTGCCATTGGCTTTTACAGAACAAGGATTGGCCATGTTAAGCGGAATACTGAACTCTGCAAAAGCTATAGAGGTAAACATCGCCATAATGAGGGCCTTTGTGTTAATAAGGCAATATGCTCTCTCTCATAAAGATTTAACCGCTAAATTGAAGGAACTTGAAAATAAATACGATACCCAATTTAGTGATGTTTATCAGGCGTTAAACTACCTGCTTGAAAAAGATAAGCAGGAATTGGATCAGAAGAAAAGGAAAAGGATTGGTTATTGAAAGTTGCAATATGTTGGTGGATAAGTTTTTAATTTAGTTAAACTTTGAGTATTTTTAGGTATTTTTAGGCAGAGTGCGACTTTAAGCCGCACCCCAACCTGGATATTAGTCATGATTCGACTTAAAGTCGCGCCCGGACTCAAGCAAAAAAAAGCAATTAAAATGTCCTTATTACTATTGCGATTCCATCCACAATGCCTTACCTTTACATTTTCAGGTTTTACAAACGTATTAAGTCGCAACTTATTCATTTAAAATAATATACTATGGAAAAGAGCATTAAAGGAACCCGTACAGAGAAAAACCTACTGAAGTCATTTGCCGGTGAGTCACAGGCAATGAACCGCTACCTGTTCTTTATGAAACAAGCCAAAACAGAAGGATTTGAACAAATTGCAGCAATGTTCGAAAAAACTGCATGGCAGGAGCAACAACATGCTAAACGTTTCTTCAAATTCCTTGAAGGCGGCGAAGTAGAGATTACAGCCTCCTACCCTGCCGGCATTATCGGAACAACAGCTGAAAATTTAAAAGCCGCTGCAGCAGGCGAAAATGAAGAATGGACTTTACTCTATCCTGAGTTTTCCGAAATCGCAAAAGAAGAAGGTTTCCCGCAAATTGCAACTGCTTTTAAAATGATCGCCAAAGTTGAAGCCGAGCACGAAAAACGCTTCCTCCGCCTGCTTGCACGCCTCGAAAAAAATGAAGTTTTTAAACGTGAAGAAACTACCAAATGGGAATGCCGTAATTGCGGATATATTCACGAAGGCAAAAATCCTCCGGAAAATTGTCCCGCCTGTCAGCATCCGAAAGCTTTTTTTGAAGAGAAACAGGAGAATTATTAGAAATGGTTCAACTTATTAATCGCAAAACAGCTGCAAATTTATGCGGCTGTTTTTTTTATAACCTGGTTTCTATTATTACGTTTCAATGCTTGCGCACTATCATTTCTTCCGCCAGTTTACCCCAGTCAATTTGATTCACCAACATCTGACTGTAAAACGGATGCCCATTGTTTTTATAGTGCTCATTCAGAGCTACTTCATCCATTTGTGGATAATAAAAAGTCATAAACTGAATTGCCGTATTCGGCAGGCTGCGGTCCCAGTAAGCGGGATTGAAACGCATAAACTGCAGGCCTTCCTTTTTACCGTTTACTTTCAACACAAAATGTTCGTCATGGCCTGAAAAAGCGGGAGCGTTCATTTCTTCTTCCGTTAGTTCAGAAATTTCTTTTTGCAGTTGTTCCAGCAGCAGCAGATTCATTTCCATTTTAGTTTGAGCTTTATAGTATTGCAGATGTATGTCTGCCATTTCCCTGACTGTAACAGGGAGCCAAAAATCGGGCCGATCAGGATTGAAAACGACTACTGTTCCGCATCCGCCAAGGTCACAGTCGTATAAGTTAACTCCGGGAGCCAGGATTTTTACAAATGGGTATACCATAAACAATCCGTTCATTTTAATAGCTGCGTCGTTTATCGCTTTTTCCTGTCCAGGATCGTCTTTCAGTTCATTGAAGCAATCATAGTTAGGATTCGTACCATGCCCTGTTTCTGTATTGTTGATATCAAATGAATAATGTGGCGGTTCAATGGTCCTTTTACCACCGGCGCTGAAAAAGAGCTGAAAGCCGAAATCCAGCTCGGTACGTAAGCCATAATTGCAGTCATTCATTCTGTAATACTTATCCCACCCACCGTAGGTTGTGGCAGACAGATCAAATCCTTTCGGACTTTTAAGCATAGTGATATTGAGGTGAAACCATTCAGCTAAGGATGCAATAACCTTGCTGAAGGCAACATACTCAGCTTCGGTGCTGGTTATATTGTTTGAATAGCTCCATTTGCCGGGTTTTTCGGGTAAATAATCGGATGGACTTTGAGCGTTGGTTAGGTTACAATACAATAGTGTAACAACCAGCAGGGATGTAAATAATTTGGTCATAGAGGTAGTTTTTTATTTATCAATTGCGGGAACTAAGGTAGTAATATCAAATGCTTCCAGAAACCTTTGAAGGCTGTACCCGGCGGCGTTGAGTTTCAGCCATTCATCCTTTTGTGTGGAATATCTTCGTGTATCTGTAAGGCGGTTAAAAGTCAGTATCTGTATAGCGGATCGTGGAAGCTTTTTATTCCAGTATTCCGGGTTTAATCGCACCACCGGCTGCGGACCGGGTACCGGTGTGATCTTCAAAAAAGGGCAACGTTCGTCATACGTATTGTTATAAGCCCATCCATCACGCTCGCTTTCAGGAATTTGCGCATATTCAGCTTCCAGGTATTGTACCATCATTTCGGATTGCACTTTATCAGGGTGAAGTTTCCAGTATTCGATGAGCCACTCAGCCAGTTCACGGAATTTTACCGGCATGTAATAAGGTGGCTGTTCCGGGTTATAGACAACGATGAGTTCGCTACCATACCTGTCAATCCCATTTCCAAGTTCCTCCTTTTCTCCCGGTATGTAAATACAATCATGAAGTTTGTCGTTAACACTTTTCCATTTTTCGTAGTTGAAACCATCTTTAGGTTTTTCGGTAGGTTTCGAAGCTCCAAAGCTATAGTTACCTCCGAAAACATTATCGAGGCTATTAACTTTAATACTCCAGCTTGGCGGTTCCATTTTATAAAACTTTGGTTGCCCTTTATCCATAAACCAGTCGCCAAAGCCAAACCTGATTTCACTTGGTATTCCGTATCCATATTTATCAGGGCAATTTTTTGCGAAAACATAGGTCTCGCACTCAAATCCTTTCTGATTGATAAATACCGGATTTTTACGTACCAGATCGGTTACTCCGATAATTTTCTGATAGTTGGCGGTAGTTTCAGCTTTTGTAAAACCACAATCCCAATGGGTATAAACGCCCCAGTCGATCAGTTTGAAAGTACCCGGGTGATCGGGAATAAGCGGGTAATCCTGTGCCTGAGCAGAAAACTGAACCCATATGATACAAAACAGCGTAAACAGATTTTTTTTCATGACAAAGTATTATTAATTATTCATATGATTCAGTCAGTTCAATCAATGTCCAATGACTGGTAATAAATCTTTAACATCCAGTTCATCCAGTAAACGATAAACATAATAGTAGCCATCCTCTGACTTTAGGTTTCCTTCCAGTTTGCGTTTCACTTCTTCTTTGTTTGGGATTTCGAGCCACATAAACTGTATGGCGGATCGCGGAAGTTTGCGGTCCCAGTACTCAGGGTTAGGGCGCATAACGGGAGTTTCGTTTTTTCCTGAACCGATCCGTGAAACGGATTCCTGGCTCCCGAAATAGGCAAATCCATTCTTTTCGGTTTCTGAAAAATTTGAAAATTCATTTTCCAGCATAGGAACAATCGTTTCCACCTGGATTTTATCAGGCAGCAGTTTATAATAATCTGTCAATAGCCTGAATGCTTCGCGGATGGTAACATGGTTCCAGTATTCAGGCTGGCCAGGATTAAAGATAACCAGGTTGTCGCCATAACGGTCGATTCCCGGACAAACTTCTTCCTTCACACCAGGAAGGAAAAATATTTCGCGCAGCGCAACTGTACTTTTATTTGCGCCGTTTTCGCTGAAAGCCGGATTGGTAGGGTTATAAGCGTTACTGTAATCCGATACATTGAACCCGTTACTGCAAAACTTATCGGTCATATTCACCTCAAAGCGCCACTGGGGAGGTTCAACTGTTTGTTTTACTTCTTTGCCTTTTCGCAAACTCCAGGTTTCGAAGAAAAAACAGGGTGTACCAGGCAATCCATACCCGAATTTTGTATTACACCGTCCACCGTTCAGATCTCCGATGCCATCAAACCCCTTGATTTCTTTCAACACCGGACATCTGCGAAAAATTCCAATGAGTGTAACAAGGTTTTTCCTGGCAGCTTCGGCTTCAGCATTGGTATATCCACATGATTTCATGTATTGATCAGGGCCCTGGCCATTCAGTGTTCCGGTTGTGATTTTAAATGTGCCTGGTTTGTCCATCAGGAGTTTTTTATCCTGTGCTAAAATGTTCTGCATGAACAGAAAAATGCCGCATAATACTATTAAATGTTTGGTTTTCATATGATTTAAAGGTATAGGTATTGATATGCAACAGACCCCAAAGTGAAAATGTCACATATGTTTTTCACTCTATTTTTTTTGAATCAAAGTCCCCATTTTTTCAACCGGCAGGCTGTTAAAAAACAATCCCACAAAATCCGTCAGTCCGCCGGTACATGATTTGAATTTTTACCAATCCAATTCATTTTTTATTCAGGCTCCATGTAAATGTCAGATCACCTTGATTGACGGACCCTGAAGACGAATCACTCCGAGTGCTGGTTCCGATGGCGGCATCCACACTCCAGCCACCTAATGGCATAGTTATCTCTGAGGAAAAACCGCCGCCGCCTTCCAAACTGCCGCTGCATGTGCCATAGGTTTTTACCATTCCCACACTAATCGATGTCTTACCTTCGAAAACAGAAATGCTGACATCCGTTTGATCGCTGCCTGAAGCAACAGTAGTTGAATTTCCTTCTGCTCCGGTAAGCTGTTCAGAATAGTTAACAGTGCATTGAGCCACATCATTATTGACCTCGCACTGGACAGAAAGATCGGACTTGAGGCTGCCACCAGGTTTATTGGGATCATCAGCATTCAGTAATTTTTCATAAGTGTGTTGTTCAATTTTTATAGTTCCTGTCCAGGTTTTTTCAGGGCAGAGCTGACTATTGTATTGATGCAATTCATCAACAAGTTGTTTCGAGAGATTTTCGATTGCATCAAGTGATTCATCACCATTGGGCGCGCTTTCAGCAATTCTGGTGATAACCTTATCCTGACCCTTTTTAACAATAAATGCATCGATTATTGTAGTATTTTCAAGGACCCTGATCCTAAGATGAACCAGATAGTCGCATTTCATTGCCTCGGCAATATTCGATAATTGATTAATATCTCCTACTCCGAGTAACTCTTTTTGTCTTTCCCAATCTAATATCGCAACAACATCTGATTGGCTTAAATAACTGGCGCATGGAATTTTATTTTTGAGCCCAATGGAAAACCGAGATTCAAAGTAGGTTAGGTATGAAGCAGATGCCTTGTTGTTCGCAGAAAGCATAATGTAGAATTTGGGGTCTGCTGCATGCAGATATTCTGCCAATATCAGCAACAGAAAAAGAAGGGTTGTTTTGGTTATCATTTTGTTTATTTTTTATCAATTAAAACTCCCATTTTTTCAATAGGAAGACTATTAAAAAACAATCCCGCAAAATCCGTCAGTCCGCCGTTACGCGGTTTAAATTTCTCCAGTTCCAGTTCCGTTTCGGGCCGGTATTGCCACGACATGTATTGTACCGTTGTTACAGGCAGTGAGCGGTCCCAGAAGTCCGGGTTAAACTTTACCACGGCTCTACCTTCGCCACGGGCATTAATAGTCGAAATTCCACACTCTTCAGCCGGGCAGGAATATGCCGGAAGTTTCAGTTCTTCGGCAGTGAAGTTTTCATATTCCTGTTTAATTACCTGGTATAGCCTTGGTTTCATGGTGCGGTCAGGGTCGGGATTAAAGTTCATTTTGGCCCAGTCTGCAACCATTTTTTCGTAATTGATACTATCAATCTCGTGTTTTACTTTGTAGTACGCCAGCTTGGTTTCCATAATTTCTTTTACTGTTACCGGAATCCAGATTTCGGGCCTGTCGGGATTGTAAATGAGTAAAACCCCTTTGAACCAACCTCCCTCTGCATATAATCTCACGCCCGGGGCAATTTCTTTAATGACAGGCGCTGTAGTATAATATTTTCTGAGATTTTCGCGTACTTTTTCCAGGGGTTGTTTTAAATGCGGCGGATCGTCGGTTTTAAATTCAGCTTCATCGAATTGTGTGCTGATGTAGTACATCGGGTTGTTGATAATGATTTCTGTTCCGTGGGCAGACCAACCAGTCGCCGTATGTGATACCCCGTTTTCAGTGTAAAAGTGATGAAATGAAATACTGATGGAACCTCGCATTCCATAGTCCTCCATCTTACTTCTTTCATCAAAACAATAGGATGATAATCCAACCCTGGCATCAAAACCGGTGGGATAACCAAGCACAGAATCATTCAGGCGCACCCATTCAACAATGGCTGTGAGGTTATTTTTAAAAGTAGTTACATCTACTCCCGGGCATTTTTCCTGTTGATTATTAAAAACAAACTTACCTGGTTTATCGGGCTGATATTGAATTGATTGCGCAAATGAAATGGCATAGAATGAAGTTATAACTATACACAAAACAAAGCTGTAAACGAGTCTTCTCATCTGTTATTAATTTATTACTGTATTGCTTATTTTTAGCGGTATTAATGCTTGCTACGCAGGTGTTTTTAAAGGTTAGTATTTATCCCGATTTCTCGGGATGGAACACGCCAGATTGATCTTAATATCATCTGCGGTTGGTGATTTATTCCAATCATGGCTATTTCATGTGTTACTATTTATTAATTCATTACCAATAGCGTCCTAAACGATTAAAAAAAAGACAAAAAGAGAGAAGGGATTCTCGTATCTCAAATTACCTTTGAGTTGCACAACAAAAACACCCCTTCTCCCATGACAAATATAACATTGTTT
>CAIRMR010000035.1 GCA_903879715.1 uncultured Bacteroidales bacterium | reverse complement strand
TTCGCCAACAGGAACAGTTGTTTATACTGAAACACAAACACCAACAACCAATGCCTATGGTTTGATAAGTATTGAAATTGGTGGTGAAACAGGTTTTGATGCCATAAACTGGGGCGCCAACATATATTTTATCGAAACCAAAACAGCCGTCGTTGCGCCATTAACAACTTACACCATTACTGGTGCAAACCAATTATTAAGCGTTCCTTATGCTTTAAATGCAAAAACAGCCGAAAGCATTACAGGAACAATTACCGAAACCGACCCAGTATACTCTGGCAGTCAGGCAGCTAATATTACCGCCAACGACATTACTAAACTGAGTAATCTATCGGGCACCAACACCGGCGACCAAGATTTGAGCGGATTGGTAACTACATCGGCAGTTACCACAGCATTAAATTTAAAAGTTGATAAAGAAGCAGGTAAAGATTTGGCACCAAATGGCACGGTTGCAGGACAAATGCACTATTGGAACGGAACATCATGGGTTACGGTTGCTGCTGGAATAAATGGACAAATATTAAAATACAAAAATGGTGTACCTACATGGTCAGACGGTAATATCAATGATCTATCTATTGGAGATTCCTACCAAGGTGGTATTATTGCCTATTTTTTGGTATCTGGAGACCCCGGTTATAACGTAAATGTGAGACACGGCTTAATTGCAGCTGACGCAGACAGTGAATTGGGATCAATAAATTGGCACATATCAAATGATGGAGTAACAGGAGCTACAGGAACTGCAATCGGAACAGGTAATGCGAATACAAATGCAATAATAGCATTATATGGCGAAGAAGAAAATGCCGCAAGATATTGTTACGATTTAGTAAGAAACGGTTACAGCGATTGGTATTTGCCAAGTAAAGATGAATTGACCAAACTTTATATAAATAAAGTAGCAATTGGTGGTTTTGACAACCCTGTCTATTGGAGTAGTACTGAGACTGGCTTATTGGAGGCATTCAGCTTATACTTTTACGATGGCAGCATTGAACCCAACATGTACTTTAAGACGAATACTCTTCTTGTGCGTGCTATTCGGTCTTTTTAACAATTTAATGATAATACCATTTAACCGCAGAGCGGTTGAATTTTAAAAAAACTGACATGGAGTAAAATCCTTGTCAGTTAGCTTAAATAATTGATAAAAAAGCAACATAACAACAACCAACGAAACCTAAAAACGCAATAAAAAAGAATAACAAAAATGAGACACAAAAAGTTGAAACTAAGTGGCTTACTCTTTTTAGGACTTGGACTGATAGGACTACAGGCACAAGAAGTAGTACCCGCCAGTGGCGGAGAAGCTTCGGGTAGCGGAGGCTCGGTGAGCTATTCCGTTGGACAACTTGTTTACATCACCAATACCGGAACAAACGGAACTGTAGCACAAGGCATACAGCAACCATATGAAATTTCAGTTGTATCCGGACTTAAAGAAGCCATTGGCATAAGCCTTATGATTTCAGCTTATCCAAACCCTGCAACCGATTTCCTACTATTGAAAGTTGATGCGTCGACTAACCTCAATATTCAGTCAATGAGCTATCAGCTTTTCGACATCAACGGAAAACTTTTAGAAAACAAAAAAATTGAAGGAAACGAAACAAGTATTGCTATGAGCAATCTTTTACCATCAACATATTTTGTAAAAGTAATTCAGGGAAAAAAAGAAGTTAAAACATTTAAAATCATTAAACAATAACATCATGAAAAGAATATCTGCAATTTTAATAAGCTTGCTTTTTACCATTGTGGCGATAGCTCAAGCACCTGAAACTATGAGTTATCAGGCTGTGATCCGGAATTCAAATAACCAACTCGTAGTTGGTACAGAAATCACCCTGAAAATCAGTATTCTGCTTACTATTGATGCAATTACTCCTATATATACTGAAACACAAAAGACAACTACAAATGCAAATGGATTAATTAGTGTTAAAATAGGAAGTATTGTTCCTTTATCCGGAATTGACTGGTCTGATGGGCCATATTTTATTAGGACTGAAGTTGATATTGCGGGAGGCAGCAATTTTACAATTTCTGGTACAAGTGAGTTGTTAAGCGTTCCTTTTGCTTTTCATTCAAAAACTGCTGAAAGCTTGACTGGATCTATTACCGAAATCGACCCTGTCTTCTCAGAAAGTCAAGCTGCTAACGTTACTGAAGATGATATTTCAAATTTGAGCAACCTTTCTGGAACAAATACTGGCGATCAGGACGGGAGCGAAACGAAATTGACAGCTGGGGACAATATTTCCATAACTGGAACAGGCACAACTGGAAATCCTTATTTAGTAAGTGCAGGTGGAGGCAGTTCCCACTATGTTGGAGAGCTATTTGGAGGCGGAATAGTATTTTGGGTGGATAATACAGGAAACCACGGGCTTATTTGCAGTTTGGTTGATGTCGCAATTACGGAATGGAGCAATATATATTCTAACTTACAAGGGACAACACCTTTCAGCGAATGGGATGGCCTTGCAAATTCAGAAATAATTATTTTGGAACCAGGGCATTCATATAGCGCAGCAATGTATTGTCTGGGCTATGGAAACGATGATTATGGAACGGGATTTTATGATGATTGGTATTTGCCATCTTCCGGTGAATTATACGATATATGGCATAGTTATAGAATTATTCAGAAAGTTTTGGAAAATGATGGA
>CAIRMR010000034.1 GCA_903879715.1 uncultured Bacteroidales bacterium | reverse complement strand
TGGATATGATTTGGCTAAACAATGTTATATTTGTCATGGGAGAAGGGGTGTTTTTGTTGTGCAACTCAAAGGTAATTTGAGATACGAGAATCCCTTCTCTCTTTTTGTCTTTTTTTTAATCGTTTAGGACGCTATTGTTCACAAACACATTATTCTCACGGATAAAAGCAATCCATTTCCCGTTGGGTGATTTTACCGGCGGACCGGAATGGTCTTCCGCTCTTTCGCCCCAATATCCTTCGGGTTTATCCAAAGGCTTTGTCCCTGTTTTCCTTAACTCATTTTTAACCCTGTTCCATTCAAACAATAGGGTATCCATTTGGAATGTGAAGGTTGTATCATTTGCTGAAAGCTTTGGATTTACCGGTGAAAATTCCTCGTTTTTAACCGGTTTTTGGAGCAGTTCCGAAAGTTGACGAACCAGGGAATCTGTTATAAAAATTTTCTCTTTGCTGAGTTTTTCCGCATTTACCATCCAGAATTCCTTACCGGTTGTTGTAAAAATCGAATACCAGAATACCGGTTTCCCTTCCACCCAATTCACTTTTTGAACAGTATTAAATACTTTTTTATTGAAGAGATCAACTAATGAATCTGCTTGTTTGTAATCGCCGGCAGTAAATACTTTTTGCGAAAATGCTGCTGATGAAAAAAGAGTGGCAAGCGCCAGAATAATAAATGACCGGGAATAAATCCTCATAGAGAACAATTGATTTTTGATGTTACATTCAATTAAATTACCTCAGGTATCTGTTACACAGTATTCCTGTATTTTGCAGATAACCTGATTTACCTTTTGAAAAGGAATAAAAATTTCTTTAACCGGATTTTTAAGGAACGATAATAATTCCATTTCTAAGAAAATCAGGAACTGAATTTTTATCCGGCAAGAGCAGGGTAAATCAATGATAAAGGTAAAAATACCGGTGATTTAAAATAGCTCCGGGAGAAAAATATCCCGGAGCTTTATTTAGACTTATTTAATTAATTGGCATCCCGGAAAACTAGTTTACTTTAAGGAACTCAGCGTGTATTTATTTCAGCCCTTATTCAGCGCGAACCGCAACAATCCGGTTCGCGCTGAAGGACTAAAAAGCTACCGATAGATTAATATCCATCATTTTGTTTCAGGTTCGTATTGTTATTCAGCTGATCCTGAGGAATCGGGAATAAACTTCTGTAAGCACCGTTAGGTCTGTGAGATAGCCATGTTTTTGTTGTATAAACACCAAACCGGATAAGGTCGGACCGGCGATGAAGCTCGGCGGCAAATTCCCAGCCCAGTTCATCGAGAAAACGACCATACTGAATGCTGCCTGAATGGTCCGGTTGAGTAATAACTCCATTTTCAACAAAACCGTAAGCATATGCACTGTTTCCCTGTAATTGGGTACCGGTAACATTTGCATCAGCAGGATTATCGAACGAGCGCGCCCGTATTTCACTAACAATGGTTGCAGCTCCACCTGCATCGCCGGTTCTAAGCAAACATTCAGCTTTCATCATCATTACATCGGCTAGCCTAAAAAATGGAACATCGTTACTCAACATCCCTTTTGCGCCCATTTTTATCTCATATTTACCCATTCGATATCCTTCGTCCTCAGCTGAATAATCAGCACTCTGAACAAAATTGATGAAATTAAGAGGCAGTCCCATTTTATCAGCACCCATATTGCAAAATAAAGAGTCACCACCTGAACTGAACTGCTGTCCACTTATCCATGTCTGAGCCAGACGTTTGTCTTTAGAGTTATATGTATTTATAAACTGGGGAATTGCACAACTGCCTCCCCATGGCGATTCCTGTAAATCGTAGGTACTCTGGTTGAGCGGATGTAGGGTTTTCATATGCCAGTGCAACCAATCACCATAAATATCGTCGTATGGTACTGCGAAAATGGTTTCAGTGGATCCTTCGTTGTTGGTTTTAAAAAGATCGCTGTAAACCGGCTCAAGTTGATACTTACCTGAAGCAATAACTTTATTGCATGCATCAAGGCAGGCAGCCCATTGAGGGGTTCCGGTATATACTTCAGCATTGAGATATATTTTGGCCAGAATAGTATAAGCTGCCCATTTGTTGAAACGACCATACGTTGTTGCATCATTTACATCACTCAGTAATTCGATATTTGCCTTAATTTCACTTTCCACAAAATCGTACACCTGTTTCCGGGTATTTTGTGCAGGTAAAAATCCTTCTTCAACATCAAATTGGGTAACAATAGGAACATTTCCAAAATTGTCAAGTAACAGGTAATAATAGAAAGCCCTGGCTGTTTTGATTTCGGCAATATAATTTTCCTTATTGGTTGCAATCGGTAATGTGCCTGTTTCTATCATATAAAGTGCCCTGTTTGCGTGGGTAACACCCCTGTATAATCGGGTCCACAAGGCGCTTGTATGGTATTCCTCAGGTGTCCATGTGTGTTTGTGCATCCTGCGATACATACCGCCATCATCCCAACCGTTAGGCCTGACAGGGGTAACAATAGCATCGGAACTTTCTTCAATCACATCATACAACCCGGCCCAACCCGAAACTACATTTCGTAAATTTGAATAAATTGGGCCCATAACTGACGCTACATCTGATTCTGTAGGATTGAACTGCTCTGCGATGAGTTCTGTATAAACAGTCTCATCCAATTTGGTACAGGAAAAAAAGATCATTGTCAGACCTAGTCCTGCAACAAAGAAATATTTTAAGATTTTACTTTTCATGTCGTTGGGATTTTAGAAGGTTAAATTAACGCCAAGTGAAAAACTCCGTGTGGTAGGATATTTATCTCTCTCATCGTTTCCTGGGGCAAGGCCCATACGGTTTACTTCGGGATCAATTCCTGAGTACCCGGTAAACGTTGCCATATTGAGGCAGGAGAAATATACCCGGGCATTTTTAAGGAATGAGATTGTATTATCTTTTAGTGTATAACCCAGGGTTACGTTATCGATTTTCCAGTAATCCCCATCTTCGATATAGTAGCTGACGTATTCCTGGGTGTAATCAAGAACCTCTTTGCCATACACTTTATCGTATGCGGAGGAAAGTACATTATACCTGATATTGATTGTAGGATTTTCGTAGAACATACGCTGGAAATTTAAAATCTGGAATCCAAACGCACCTCTCATTGTCATATTCAGATCGAAATTTTTATACCTGAATGTATTGTTAAATCCCAAGTAATGCTTAGGCAAACCATTTCCGAGCACTTGTTTATCTTCTTCAACTTTGTCATTAATTGATTTAGGTTGGCCATCGGCTCCTTCTATGATCCATTCTCCGTTTTCGTCAATATCTATAGATTTTACACCATAGAAATCGCCTATGGGGTTTCCAATTTGCACACGATGGGTTGATTGCTGAATCGGGTCCCCGGTATAACCAGCTTCAAACCAGTCATTAGATGCCTGGTACAGATCATTCGATAATGAAACCAGTTTGTTTTTGTTCCCCGAATAGCTCACACTTGCAGTCCATTGAAAATCATTGGTTTTGACAGGAATAACACTGATCATGGCCTCCAGACCCTTATTCTCCATCTCACCTACGTTAGCAATAATTGTCGGGTAAAGATTTGGGGGTGATGGCACCTGGTATTCCCATAACATATCTTTGGTTGTACGTATATAATAATCAATATTCCCGGTAACACGTCCTTTATAGATTGAAAAGTCGAGTCCAAAGTTCATTTCCTGTTTCTTTTCCCATTTCAAATCAGGATTAGGATTACTTGCGGGCAATATCTGTGGTACCCATTCTCCATTAACTAATACATATCCGGAATACATCAAACGGGTGAGAGACATGTACGGGCTTGAAGGTTCCGTTCCGGTAACACCATAACCAGCCCTGATTTTTAAATCATCAATTACCTTCACACCTTCTAAAAAGGATTCTTTGCTGATCCGCCATCCTGCTGAAAGTGCCGGGAAAGTACCCCATTGGTTATTCTCTCCAAATTTGGAGGAGCCTTCTTGTCTGACACTTGCCATTAAAAGGTATTTTTCGGCATAATTATAATTAACTCGGCCAAAGAATCCAATTAGTGTTGAAGAGCTTTTATAACTTGACATGTTAGCATCTCCGCGTAACAAAGCACTTCCGGTACCCATATTGTTATAGGAGAATGCATCAGTGGGGAAGTCAAAGTTATCCTCATAAAAATTCTCTCCGATTTGATCATTATAGCTGTAACCGCCTAAAACGGTAAAAGCACTTTTGCCGAAAGTCTTATTATATTCGCAAGTCATTTCCAGCAGATTATCTAATGCAGCAGCAGCTGATCTTGAAGCAAAACCATTTTTCCCATCTCTTACATTGGAAATATGCTTTTTCGTCTCAGAATAACCTGTCATATAATTATAGCGGTTTGTTGATCCTAAAATTTTAAAGCGTAGTCCCTGGACAGGTTCAACTAAGATGCTTCCATGAATCCGGAGCGTCTGACTTGTGTTTTCACCAAGAGTCTCTTCATTCCATGCAACTGGATTCTCGTATTGGAAAACGCCGGGATGTTCAACCCAGTCTCCATTTTCATCCTGCACAGCATCGGTCGGATTACGGATAAGGGCTTGTCGGTATGGATAAATATTAAAGTTCTTATTGTAATCTCCGATAATGCCTGCATTTAGTTTGATGAGCCCGTCAAACATACCATGATTAACTTCCAAACGTGTATTTAACCTGTCATCATATGATTTTTCAAAGAGTCCCTGAGCAACATTATAATTTGCAGTAGCAATATAATTGCTATTCAGAGTCCCCCCTTTAAGGCTCAGATTATGCATTTGACTAAAAGGATTACGCGTAACTTCATCAAGCCAGTTCGTTGATGCACCATAATCATTCAGAGGTTTTCCTTCGGTAATTAATCTCCTGTAATCCTCTGCTGTTAGGAAATCAGCCTGGCGGGCGATAGCTTGCATACTAATATATGTCGAATATTCAAGCGTAGCAGGCATATCCCCTTTCACTTTTTTGGTGCTGATTAGTATTACTCCATTTGTACCTCGGGTACCATAAATAGCCGCAGCAGAACCATCTTTTAATACATCTATTGATTCAATATCTTCAGGTGCAACACTTGTAAGTGTACCTTCTATTCCGTCAATAAGTATCAATGGTTGTGTACTTCCACTTAGAGTAGTAATACCGCGAAGCATAATCTGTGTTTGATCTGAGGGATTTCCAGAAGGAGTGGTTATTGACAAACCAGCTACTTTGCCCTGAATAAGTTGCCCGGCATCCTTAACCTGGCCTTTGAGAAAGTTATCAGATTTTACTGTAGAAATGGAACTGGTAACATCTCCTTTCCGTTGTGTTCCATATCCAATTACAACTACTTCGTCGAGGCCGGTAGCTTCCGATTGCATTGCAACTTCATAGGTGGTTCTGGCATCAACAACAATCTCTGTAGTTTTCATACCAATAAAAGAAAAGACAAGTATCTGCCCTTTATTTACATCGTTAAGAGTGAACTCACCTTTTATATCAGTGGTTGTTCCATTCTGAGTACCTTTCACATAGACCGAAACTCCGACCAGTGATTCACTGGTGATTGCATCGGTAACTTTACCCGTCACCTTTTGAGCCTGGGCAAGCGCATACAGATTACACGAAAGCATAAAAACGGTAATAAGTGCAATACTTAAGCACCTTGACCATTTTTGCCTGTGATTTTGAAGATTGTTTTTTTTCATGTTCGTTTGAGATTGGTTAATTTGTGGGATAATTACATATTGGTTTTTGTATTATTGATTCAATGATTTTTGTTTGTTTTTGCCATAGATTTAGATTTGGTTAATTACTATTTTATGAACTTTACTTCTTTATAAGGCATTATTATATGTGTCAGAAGAAAAATATTTTTCTTTCAACTATTTGTTTTTCAGCTGTTTACTTGGTTTTGAATTTAAATATTGTAGTCTTGGTGTACTTTTCCCTTTTTTCAGGAGAGCTGACGGAAAATCAGGTTGATTTGGCGAATCAGGGAAGTGTTGCGTTTCCAAAGCCAGGCCGTACCTGAAATTATAGGGCAGGTTTCCATGTCCTTTTTGTGAACCATCGAGGATATTTCCCGGGAAAAATTGTAATCTCGGTTCAGGAAACAAGCCAATGATCAGAATTGATGACGGAAAAATTGCTCTTCTCATGACGGGAAAATTAGCCTTCGATTTTCAAACGATTATTCATAGGTCCTGCTTGTTGATAACATGCTACTACTGTTTGCTATTTTACCGACCATTCGTAAATCCCGGCCGAAAAATCAGCAGGCATTGTAAATTCAAGGCGTATTGCTTTGGTTTTTATGGTTTTGAATTTTACTGAATTCAGCGCATCTTTTGCAGTTAGATAGTTGCCCTCAATGGTAACCGGTTTCCAGTTTTTACCTGACTTATAAAGAATTTTCCACGATTTCGGCACGCGGCAACCGCCCCAAGGACCATCATCAAACCAAAAGACCGATGATCCCGAAACTGTTGTACTTTCATTAAAATCATATTGAATCCATTCGGTACTGTTGTTTTTTGGCCAGCAATTGTAATTGAGCAAATCCTGGTCATTTGAACTGAGTGGTATTTCATTGTCGTTAACAGCACTAAGTGAGTGCCCGGGAATTGAAGCACTTATTTTACTTTTACTGGTAAGCGTAGGCATTTGCAACGGACGTGCTACTCCGGCTTTTGTAGCCATCCAAACCTGCATTTCCCCGGCGCCCCTGTTTGCCCATGAGTAATAAGGTATTGCTGTAAAATTTTGATTGTCTGTGGATTGTATTCCTTTAGAGGTTTGCACCAAAGCAGTTGCCTGCCCAGTAATTACTTCCACTCCATTTAATAAGTGCGGACTGAATGATGCTACAGGTTCCGAATCCGGATCAAAAACCAGGTTCAGAACATGTCCGTCTTTGTTGTCGGGTCCTTCGAGGCAATAAACCAGGGGGCCACGCTGAAGTGCAACTTTGTCCCTATCAGCCAAAACAAGTGGGTTTGCAGCCACTTTTTTTACAGGCATAGGCAGGTTCAACTCGATTTTATCGCCTGTTTTCCAGGAGCTTTCAATAACTGCATAGCCATTTTTCATAACATATTTCGCGGGAACGCCGTTTACGGCAATGGTGAAAGGCGTATTTACATCCGGCAAAAAGTGATAAAGATCACTTGGAACAGCTTCGCCGCTTGCCCATCCCGGAATACGCATGGCAACAGCAAACTCTTTTGTTACTGATGGATTTATTGTAACGGCTATTTTTCCATTCCACGGGTAATCAGTGGTTTGTATTATCTCTGTTTTGCTTCCGTTGAAATCGATATCGGCTTTATTCTGAATATATAAATTCAGGTAGATGGCTGATTTATCGTGAGCATAAATATATCCGGGGATAGAAGGCAGAAACCTGCAAACATTGCTCGGGCAGCAGGCACATCCGAACCATGGCGAACGCTGGTGCTGGCCACGGGACTCAAGTACGTTCGGATAAAAGAAATGATCGCCGCTCAGCGAAACTCCTGAGAGCAATCCATTGTAAAGGCTGCGCTCAAGTACATCCATGTATTTGGATTCGCCTTTTAGCAAAAACATACGGTAATTCCAGTACACATTTCCAATGGAAGCACAGGTTTCGCAATAGGCCGACATATTTGGCAAATAATACGGTTCACCAAATCCTTCGTTGTTTCCTCCTGAACCAATTCCACCGGTAATATAATATTTGGTTGTGATCAGATCGTTCCAGATTTTAGTTAAAACATTAGTGTAAGAAGTATTGTTATTGATTGCAGCCAGGTCAGCCATGCCTGAATACATGTAAGTAGCCCTAACCGCATGCCCGACAATTTTATCCTGCTCAACAACAGGTTTTTGTGCCTGGTTGTATTCATCTCCGCCATGACGGATATCGAGCATATACTGAGCCAGCTCCAGGTATTTTTTTTCACCGGTAACACCGTAAAGTTTCACCAAACCCATTTCAATAACCTGGTGACCCGGATAATAAGGTAATTGCTTTCCGATAAAATCACTGTAAACCAGGTTTGCACTTTTTATGGCAATATCCAGTAATGAACGTTTGCCGGTTGCCATGTAATGAGCTACGGCAGCTTCGTACAAGTGGCCGAGATTATACAACTCGTGGCTAAGATCGGGATCTTTTTCCCATCTTTTTTTTCCTACCCATTCATGGAGTTTGGTTGAATCGATAGTACGGTTGGTAAAAAGATAGCCGTCAGGTTCCTGTGCCAGGCCTATATAATAAATGAGTGTGTCGATGGAAAGTGAAAGGTTTGCATCGGGTGTGGTTTGCAGTGTAAAACTGGCGCCTTCGATGATTTTATAAATATCTGAATCATCGAAAGGATAAAGGGAACAGAAAGATCCGGATTCAAGTTTACCGGCAATTTTGAAATTTTTGATGCGGCCGGTCTCCCTGCATTTCTGAATGGCAATTGGAATTGTTACCTCATGATTTGTGCGGATGCGCGGTGCCCAGAAATTATCATTTACATGCACTGATGTAAAAGGCACGGGACCAATGGGATATGATGGCCATACCTGCTGGGAAAAAACTGTATTTACCGGTACAGAACAAACCGCAACTAAAAGTAAAATCATTATTTTGAAGATCAGTTTCATAGCCTTGGATTTTTTTTATTTTATGATTTATCAGTTATTTGGTTTTAGTACTTGCCAATAGTTTTCATTGTATCCCTCAGCATTTGTTAACAGTAGAATATCGGGTAAGAACTGAAGGAAAACTCTGCATCGGTTATAATTTTAATCGTCTGGCTGACCGGTTAACCATTCCGGCCAGCTTATAGACAACATCAACCAAACCAATCATTAATGAGTTAAATTTTTTATTCCTGATTCCATCATTGATTTCAAACACAAATGAAATAATTGACAACCTATTCAATTACGAGTTCCACAAATGATTTTGCAGGCATTTGCAGTTCAACGAAATTACCATTGATCTTAAAGTCAGTAAATCCTTTGGGAACAACAACATCAGGTTTTTCGAACGTATTACAATCTGTAATCCGGGCTGAACTCAGAATTTCTCCGCTTACTTTTTTAAACTTTAACCCGTTTATATTGCAGCTAATCTTTTGATCGCGTGATGCATACAGATTTGCAACCGAAAGATGGATTTTACCATCGGCGGATTGCGAAACAGAATAACTGACTGAAGGAATGCTGTCGGAATCAATCTTATACTGTTCACACTTTATGTTCGATGGCAGCAATTTCGCATTCTGGTGAACGGCCATCATTTTGAAAACATAATACGTAGGAGTAAGAACCATTTTTTCTTTATCGGTAAGAATTACGGATTGCAGTACATTAACAGTCTGGGCAAGGTTAGCCATTTTAACCCTGTCGCAATGTTTATTGAAGATATTCAGGTTAATGGCTGCAAGCATAGCATCCCGTAATGAGTTCTGCTGATAAAGGAAACCCGGATTAGTGCCAGGTTCAACATCGTACCATGCACCCCATTCGTCAACAGCAAGGAAAATCCGTTTTTCAGGATCGTACCTGTCCATAATTGCTGAGTGTTTTGTAACCAGTTCGTCCATGCGCGAAGTAGTGGAGAAACTACGTAGCCAGTTCTTCTCGGTAAAACTGGTTGCCGATCCTTTTTTGTCCCAGCCATCGGGAACGGTATAAAAATGAAGCGCAAGTCCTTGCATGGCCCATCGTGCACCATCGTCCTTCATCAGTGTTTCAGTCCATTTGTAGTCATCGCTATTGGGTCCGCAGGCAATCCGTTGCAGACGGTTTTCCGAGTAATTATTCAGGTAAGTTGAATACCGTCTTAGTTCGTTGGTATAATATTCAGGTGTCATGTTGCCGCCGCAGCCCCAGTTTTCGTTTCCGACAGCAAAATATTTCACCTTCCATGGTTTGTCACGGCCATTCTTTTTACGAAGGTCTGTCATCGGGCTTTTATTATCCGAAGTGAGGTATTCGATCCATTGAGCCATTTCCTGCACGGTTCCGCTTCCCAGGTTACCGGTTATATATGGATCGCAGCCAAGCATATCAATCAGACCCATAAACTCATGGGTGCCGAAAGAATTGTCTTCGGTAACACCACCCCAGAAAGTATTGATAATCGAAGGTCTTTCTGCCGCCGGTCCGATTCCGTCCTTCCAGTGATAGGTATCAGCAAAGCAACCACCCGGCCACCGCAGATTTGGGATTTTCATATCCCGGAGCGCTTTCACCACATCGTTCCGAATCCCATCTGTATTGGGTATTTTCGAGTCTTTCCCAACCCATATTCCTTCATAAATGCAATGCCCCAGGTGTTCGGCAAAATGGCCGTAAATATCTTTGCTGATGGTTGCACCCGGCTGATCAGCATATATTTCAATCCTGCACATGGCAGGTTCAGCCTGTTTTTGCGCTATGGCTGTATAAGCGAATAAAGCAGCTAAAGGTAAAAGTGCAGATTTCAGATTCATATTAGCTTGTTTTTATATTTCTTTTTTCTTTGCCTTATGCAGTTTTTATCAACTGATTATTTCAGTCCGTTATTAATGTATTTTTCAGAAACTAAACCGGAATGTTAAAGAAGAATCCCTGCCGCAACAACTCCTTGTATTTTTCTTCGTTAAAGCGGTATAACCAGGCACCTTTTTTCGAGTCCTCCCTGTTTTTTTCATCAAGTTGATCCAACAGGTTCATTTTCAGCATGCTTTTCCTGAAATTACGTTTGTCAAATTTCTGCTGATAAATTGCTTCGTAAAGCGATTGCAACTGGGGAAGTGTAAATTTGGGTGGCAACAACTCAAAACCGATTGGTTTGCGGTGAGCCTCATCGCGTAAGCTATCCAGAGCCATCTCTACCATTTTTGAGTGGTCGAAAATAAGTTCGGGTAATTCATTAATAGGGCACCAACGGGCATTGCTGATCATTTCGTGATGAGGATTGATATCCTGAATTTTGATCAGCGAATAGTAAGAGGTAGAGATAACGCGCGCGCCCGGATCACGATCAGTGTTACCATGTGTGTATAGTTGGGTCATATACAGATCTTTCAATCCGGTTAAATCATAAAGAATTCTGTATGCGGCTTCATCCATACTTTCGTCGGGACACACAAAACCACCCATTAACGACCATGAACCTTTACACGGATTAATAACCCTTTTAATGATCAACAGTCTGAGTTCACTTTCTATAAAACCAAAAATAATACAATCAACAGCCACCAGGTAAGGTGTATATTTGTTGTAGATTTCAACATCGGATTGAAATACAGTAGTATCTTCAAGCATACGCATTAAATTATAATTTTTGGGAAATGCCTTCAATCCCAGCAGGACTTTTCAGGCTATACGCAAATGGATTTTGAGTTTTAAAACGTAGAATCTGTATTTCTGCGTCGAAATCCAGGTTTGCTATTTTACAATGATCGCAAAGGGGAAATGGATCACTTAATCAAGTGATAAGAAACAGTAGAAGGAGAATACTAATTAAAGCATAAGGCACTCAAAAAGGCGCCTGTATGTTTTTAAAAGATTTGGGATAAACAATGATTTCTCCATTTTTCTTGTGCATTTCACAATTCAGGAAGCGTGTTTTTTTAGAATCATTTTAAATAAGCGTAGTGTTTACACTTATTTTTTCTGCGGCTAATATACAACAAGAATTTAATAAATGTTCAAAATACACTTAAAATTATTAAATTTCTTTTACTTGCTGTTTATCAACTATATAGCAACTATAAATAGTCAGCTTACAGGTTGGATTTTGTTGTTTTATCAAAAATTATTACTCATTGCTATGACTAATTTCCCTGAGAAACCAGATATTAGCCATTAACTTTATAAAAAAGAGAGAATTGAAATCATTTCGTTTATTAATTCCCGACACTTAAACAAGTATGTTTTACAATTCAGGATAAACCAATATCACATTGACGGTCGTAAAAAGCTTAAATTGTTTATTTGTTAAGTTTGATCCGGCAGAAATGAATCTCAGTTTAATAAAATATAGATTTACAGCTTTTCTACGAGTTTTTCACCAACGTACTTTATTGATTTTGAGGGTATTTCCGTGTTTTCAACTCCTTTGCCGTTACTCTCATTTACCAATACAATATTGAATGTCCGGTTCTGTAGCATTCCCGGGAATTCGCCTTTACGATCACTGATAGTCAGAGTTTTCAGTGCATTGTCCCAATAAAATGAAATCAGGGAATACACGCCTTTTTCGTAATTGTAAGTATCGTTTTCGTCCTCATACAAAGCAAATTCCCCATCAGCTCCTCCGTAAACCCGTATTTCAAGTTTGTCCCAGTTTTTTTCAGTTGCATACTGAACTTTAGCTCCCCACGGTACAATTGAACCAGCTTTCACATATAATGGGATAATGTCAAGTGGAACATCTTTTTTCACAAGCTGTCCGCCAGTAAACTTCACACCAGTCCAAAAATCAAACCAGTCAGTTCCTTTAGGCAGATAAACATCTTTAGTTTTTACCACACTGAAATCTTCAACCATAATGGTATCTGTTCCCTGAACTTCATTTTTCCAGTACATTGGTTTTGTAACAGGATTTACCAATAATGATTTACCAAACATAAATTCATCATTAATATCAAGTGCTTTTTTATCTGCTGCAAAATCCATAACCAAAGCACGCATCATACTCGACTGCTTTGAAGTTACATTCCATGAAGTTGAATAGATATAGGGTAAAAGATGATAGCGAAGATTAATATATTTCTCAATTGCATCATAAGTCGGATTCCCTTTTTTACCAAACTGGTAGATTTCACGAGGAAAGCCTTCGCCATGCGAACGCATCATGGGGCAAAAAGTTCCGAACTGCATCCACCGCACATGAAGTTCGCGATAATCGGCATTTTTAAGGGGATCTTTAAAATTCCATAAAAAGAAACCGCCAATATCGCTATTCCAATAGGGGATGCCACATAATGAAAAGTTCAGACCTGCCGAAATCTGGCTAAGTAAGGATTCCCATGAAGCAAATGTATCGCCCGACCAGGTATTTGCGCCATACCGTTGCTGACCGGCAAACGCCGAACGGGTAAGTATAAATACCCGCTTATCGGAAGTTTGTAAGCGTTGGTTCTGAGAAACACCCCCTACCGTCATCAGAGGAAATGCATTGCGCACTTTGCGGAACGAACCTAAATAAGTTTTGGAGTCGAAATCAGATGGCTTAGGCTCGAAATGATCGGGTTCTGAAGAATCGATCCACCAACCATCCATGCCAAGCGAAAAGAGTCCCTTGTTAAGATATTGCCAATAAATATCGCGGGCTTTGGGATTGAAAGGATCATACACTTTTACTCCCGAAGGATAACTTTTGTTTTCGGGCCATTTATCAGGGCCAAATTCGGGCCAAGTTTTAAAATCAAACAAGGCTCCTATTTCATCCAATTCCTTGTATTGCTTTGTCATTGGTCCAAACGAATTCCAGATAGAAATAATCATGTGTGCGTTTAAGCCATGTATATCGTTGAGCATTTTTTGAGGATCGTAAAAACTGGGATTAAGGAATTCCATGGCATTCCATGTATAATTGCTGCCCCAGTATTGCCAATCCTGAATGATACCATCGAGCGGAACATTTAATTCGCGATATTTTTTGACTACATCAACCAAATCATTCTGGCTTCTGTACCGCTCGCGGCTCTGCCAAAAACCATAAGTCCATAATGGGAACATTGGTGCTTGTCCGGTGAGTTTGCGCATACATGCCACCACGCCATCGGCATTGCCTCCATACATGAAATAATAATCAATACCATCGCCAACTTCCGATTTAAAATATGTGCCATCAACACTATCTTTAAAAATAGTTGGAGAATAATTATCCCAGAAAAGCCCATATCCTTTAACCGATTGAAAAAACGGGATGTAATCGTCTGTATTTCCTTGTACCATGTTTAGGGTTACTCCTCTATTAGACATTTTGCCTTGTTGCTGTTGTCCTAAACCGTAAATAGGTTCGTCCGCATCGAGCACAAACGACTGATAAACAGTATATGTTTTTGTTCCGGCATCGTCAAAATCGATAAACGAAGGTCCGTCGGTTTTTTCACTCAACAGCTTTTCCCTTTTATTTAAAAATGTTAGCTGACCACTGTTGAGATTTAGCAAAACCTGAAGACTTTTGCTTTTAAGCATTACCTCGTCACCTGTTTGTTTAATGCTAAATATCGTTTTTTCGGGAATTTGAACAACTGACAGACTTTGTTTGACAAAATCTTTACCTGCAGGATGTTTAATTACCCGAAGGATGTTGGGTCCATAGAACTGTAATTCTGTCTCAACTGAGTTAATAGAAGCTTTTACTCCTAATTCAGTTTTTTCAAAATTTTGCGCTTTGCAAATACTAAATAGTAAAGCTAAGCCTAAACTAATTTTTAATAATTTCATTTTATAATCAATTTTTCTTGGTTTGTATAAAATCGATCACAACTTCCTCTTTATTCATTGCATAGTCATACATCCTCACGGAAGCCATGTAACCGGTAAAGTTTTCGCCAACATCAGATGCGCCAAGTATGATTTTTGCGTTCTTAATGCACGAAGCCAATGTCATGTTCTGTGAATTGTTCAACTCACCATTCACATATACTTTTTCGACAACACCATCAAAAGTTAGTACGATATGATGCCATTGATTTGCAATTGGTAAAGTCCTGTAAGTCATGTCAAAATGGTATTCCAAATGAGCAGCAGCTCCATATTTACCGCTATTATAGAATAATGCGTTGTATGAATTAGCCAGATTCCATTCGTGGCGGTCGCACCACGATACTAAACACTCATCAGCCTTGTTGACTTCTGAATTCTTAACCCAAACAGAAACGGTATAGGCGCCGTTCCATTCCAAACTTTTCGGGACAGGTTTGTCGTTCAACGTTAACGCTCCATTTTTGAAATTTATATATTTTATACCCTCGGCTTCGTCCATTTCAATGGTTACTTCCCCGGTTTTTGTGAAATTGCCTCCTAAGGTTCCTTTATTGGCAATGGTTGTTAAAGTCCCAATAGGAATTTCATTTAAATCCAGATTGACCAAAAGCTCTTTTTTGCTAATAATGCCCGGACCTTCATTTGATGGTTTGTTTTCCAAATGTAAGGGAATGTCGAATAATTCCTCATAAACCTTTATGTTCCACACCGCAGCATACAAGCCCGTTTTTTCAGTAGCTAAAACTGTCAATTTAAGGTAGCGGGCATTAACATTTTTGTCATCAATCAATGGGCTTCCTGACGTCCGGTTTTGCGACTTGTCGGCGTACAACTCCCACTTTTCCTCATCAACAGAATATTCAATTTTGTACTGATAGTAATAGCTTGCAAACTCAAACTGCGTCATGATGCGGCTGATTTTTTTTTGTTTGCCCAGGTCGATTGTAAGGTTTTGCGGGAAACTGCTGCTTGCGGCCTTCCATAGGGTTGCATTGTTGTTGTCGGTGGCGTACGAGGAGAGGTAGTCGTAATTGTGGTCAAGCGACTTTAATTGGTAAAATGATGAGGCTTTTGTTTTTGCCAAATAAGCAATGTCGGTTGGCACATGTGATTTAGTAAAATAATATACTCCCTTGTGAGAAGGTATCACCTTCCGGATTGTTGAGTCGTTTTCAAAAATCAGGCTGTCGATGCAAATCTGCCTTGCAAGCCCCCCTGCGGTAAACGGATAATCATGACGATGGTAGACGATGTAATAATCATTATTGTTTTGATATACCGAGTGATGCCCGGGACCATGAACCGACTTGTCGGCATTGGTACTCAAAATGGGGTTGTTTTGCCCGGGAGTGAAAGGTCCGTATGGATTATCTGAGTAAGAGTACCTGACATTATAGGTTTCGTCGTGACATGAAGCGCCTGAATACATCAAAATGTATTTGCCATTTCGTTTCATCATATAAGCTGCCTCGAAGGGTTTGGGTGTTTGTGAAAGCGGAATGTTTTTCGATTCGAACATGTCACCCATGGTTTGGTTGTTAAGCTGCCCCACGGCATACCCGTTGTTGTAATGTACCCAAGTGCCCCAATAAGCGTAAATTTTGCCATCTTCGTCTCTAAAAAACTGGGCATCCAACGAGGGGAAACCCTCCCGGGGATAACCGTGAGCAATTACAGGTTTGTCATCTTCGTGAAGTTTGGTCCAGGGTCCATAGGGAGTGTCGGAAACATAGCCGTAAATATTACATCCTGCCTGGCAATTCCCGAAATACAAATAGTACCTGCCGTCTGCTCCCTGCAAAATATCAGGAGCCCAAAAGTTTCGAAGGTTTACATCCGATAGTGTGGGCACTTCCATGGTGTAGTTATACCAATTCTGAAAATCGTTGCTATACCATAACGTGGGTGCTCCCGAGCCGAGCATCTCATTATCGGTAGTGGCATAGATGTAGTAGATGTCGCCAAATTTTACAATGGTAGGATCGGCAAACCAGCCCGGAAAAATTGGATTCTTCGCCCCGGGTGAATTGTTGTTGATTGTTTCCTGAGCAAAAATTCCGGAAACGAATAAGGAGGTAAAGACGAAATATAGATATGCTTTTTTCATTTTGAATACATTTAATTATTCCCAAATAATTCAAGTTCGTATAAAGCTGTATAGTTGTTTTTCTTCAGATGCATAACAATGATGCGTATTTTCGGGGTCTTGACCTGACTAAAATTGGCAAGGTTCAACGAATTCCCAACAAGTGTTTCAGGTCTCTTCATACTATTTTGTACAGGTAGCCATTTGCCTTCATTTTTATTGAAATATTCAATTTTATAATCCTTCGGTGGTTTTTGTTCCCAAACATCTTCATAAAAGAACCATTCAACGCCTGGTCAGCGTCCTGGAAACTGCCCAATCCAAAAAGTGTTTCGCCCGGGACATATTAAAACGATTGCTTGATATGGAAACAATCCTCGCCAACAACTTTAGCAGGATGTAATTCGCGGCCATTTTCAGCCATGATCAATTTACCAGCTTTATCAACAAACTCAATTTTTGAAGTGAGTTTATCAATGCGTGTTGTAATTGAATTTGTAGATACCTCCACAAGTTTATCTGTTTCAAGAACTTTCCAATCAGGAGTTGAAACCGGTTTTTCAGTGATGATAAGGCTTTCACGAGCCGAGAACGTACCTGTAGGGTTTGCGATTACCTGGATAATATTATCGCTCCAAACCTTGAGTTTTATTTTTTCGCCTTTACCACCTGGAGTCGAGTAAACAATTCCATCTGATACCTTTTGAATGGTTTGCCCGGATAACAAACTGCTGCTTGTTGAAACAAGGATAAAAGCGAAGATTAGTTTCAGGAATTTCATAATCTGATGAATTAAGTTGTTGATTATAAGCGATAAACAAGATCACTAGTAAGGAGATGAATTCTATAGGTTTAACCGCAATGACGCAAAGATTTTCGCAAAGGAGCGCAAAGAAGACACACGGGTACTTGTGTAAAAAAAAGCCCAACATCAGGGAAGCCGGGCTTTTTTAGTTCATTTAACAAATCAGTTTCCCTGATACATTTTATACCAAACTCCGGATCTATTTCGCCGAAAACTTGTAAATGGTGGTTGTGTGATATTTTTCACCTGGTTTCAGGATCGTAGATGGAAACTCTGGCTGGTTTGGCGAGTCAGGGAAATGCTGTGTTTCGAGGCAGAAGCCGTTGTATTGATTGATTACATTTCCACCTTTGGCAGTTATGGTGCCATCGAGGAAATTCCCTGAATAAAACTGAACTCCCGGCTGATCGGTGTACACTTCCATAATTCTTCCGCTGGTTGGCTCAACCACGCGAACAGCCAGATCATTGATGCTTTTGGTGTCAAGAATAAAGTTATGATCATACCCAATCGGCTTGCCACCGGCTGCAACCAAATCCTTTCCAATCGGTTTAACCGTGGTAAAATCAAAAGGAGATCCTTTCACATCACGCAATTCACCTGTCGGAATAAGAGTACTGTCAACCACATTGTATTTCGAAGCAGCGATCATCAGTTCATGTGATTTAACATCTCCGCTTCCTGCCAAGTTAAAGTAACTGTGCTGAGTCAGGTTAACCGGAGTGGCTTTATCGGTAGTTGCAGTGTAATCGAAAGTGAGAGTGTTGTTATCAGATAAAGTATACGTAACGGTGATATCCAGATTTCCGGGGTATCCTTCTTCGCCGTCTTTACTCAGGTAATGGAGTTTCAGGCCAACGGCACTGTCGGTCTTGAAGTCTTCGGCTTCCCAAACTACTTTATCGTAACCGATTACACCGCCATGAAGGTGGTTCGGGCCATCATTCTGAGCCAGAATATATTCTGTTCCATCCAAGGTAAATTTACCTTTGGCAAGGCGGTTTCCATACCTTCCGATCAGGGCTCCGAAATAAGGTGTTGCTTTCAGATAGCCGGACAAACTATCATAGCCCAGAACTATATCGGCAGGATTTCCGTTTTTATCAGGAACCATGAGGGAGGTAATAATACCGCCATAATTGGTAACTTTCATGGTTATCCCTGATCGGTTTACCAGGGTATAGAGATTAACTTGTGTGGAATCGGGCATAAGCCCGAATGATGTTTTTGTGACTGTTCCGGGAACTTGCATGATTTCTTTTTTAGTACATGCCGAGGTGATTGTTAACACACCCAGCACGAAAATGATACTTTGGAATAAAAATATTCTTTTCATATGGCTATTATTAAATATTGATTTTTTATTGTTTTAATTATTGGCAGAATAAATTTTAGTATCTAATCAATCTGCGAATAAGTCTTTTTTGCCACAGATTTCTCAGATTTCACAGATTAAAAACTCCTTTCTCAATTTTTATAAATAAAAATAAAGAAAATTAATTACTGATTTTCTGCGAAATCTGCGTAATCTGTGACATATATTTGTTTGTCAATGATTTAACCAAACTGATTAGTTACACAACATTTCGTCCCTCACGGGACTTTCATCAATCTTTATTTTTCAAACTACCAATCTCTTGTCCCTACGGGACAGCCCCGTTAAGGGCTTCATATTGGTAGAAAAAACCATCATTTAATTAGTTTAAGTCCTGGAGGGACGAAATATAATACCCTTTACAATGGTTTCCATTTGAATTATAAAAACATAAAAGAACTGTTCTTAAAACCGATCAAATTACCTCGCCTTCATAATTTCAGCTTCAATTACCTGACCATATTGTGAGTATTGCTCGTACAATTCCTGGTATTTTGCGGCATTTTCAACAATGGGATGGTATTCGGTTTCGAATCCGTTGCCCATGGCTTTCTGTGCGTCCAGGACTGTTGGGTATAAACCGCCAACCACTGCGGCAGCCATGGCAGATCCAAGCGCGCAAGCCTGCTCGCTTTTAGCCACCAAGATTGGTTTATTGATAACATCGGCTACAACCTGCATGATAAAGGGAGATTTTTTAGCTACGCCTCCCAAGGCAATAATTCCTTCGATAGGAATACCTTCGTCGATAAACCTGTCGACAATTTTCTTGGCACCAAAAGCAGTAGCCTCGACCAAAGCACGGAAAATACTGGGAGCATCCGATCCCAGGTTTAATCCAAGAATGGCTCCTTTGAGCAATTGATTCGCGTCAGGAGTGCGGCGGCCATTCATCCAGTCCAAAGCAATGATGCCGGAATCGCCGATTCCCAGCTGTTCCGCTTCCTTCGAAAGTTTAGGAATAATATTATCAGAGATTTCTTCAATCAGTTTTATTTTTGCGGCTTCGTCCAGTATTTTTGAATCCGAAATCAGCGTTTCCACAGGCCACATCAGCAGTTGTTTAAACCAGGCATATACATCGCCAAACGCGGACTGACCGGCTTCGAGGCCCATCATTCCGGGAACTACCGAACCGTCGACCTGGCCACAGATGCCTTTCACCAGTTTATCCCCAACTTCTTCGAGCGGAGCAATCAAAATATCGCAGGTAGAAGTTCCCATTATTTTGCTGAGATAATATGGCTTGATTTCTCCGCCAAGTGCTCCCAGATGGGCATCGAAAGCACCAACGCCGATAGCAACATTTTCACTCAAGCCAAGGCGTTTCGCCCATTCGGGAGTTAAATTCCCGGCTTTTACTTCACAGGTATAGGTTTCGTCATACATCTGTGAACGTAGTCCTTTGAGCAGTGGATCAAGTTTTACCAGGAATTCCTCAGGCGGTAGACCACCAAAATCAGCATGCCACATGGCTTTATGTCCAGCCGAACAACGGCTGCGTTTCATTTCCGAAGGAGCTTCGGTGCCAGTGAGCAAAGCAGGAATCCAGTCGCAATGTTCCACCCAGGAATAGGCCTTGGCTCTGACTTTTTCATCCACACGCAAAACCCTCAGAATTTTGGCCCAGAACCATTCAGTAGAATATATTCCACCTTCAAATTTGGTGTAATCCACACCGCCCCATGAACGGGCAAGTGTATTAATTTCTTCCGCTTCAGCGGTAGCAGTATGATCTTTCCAAAGCACAAACATGGCATTTGGATTTTCGGCAAACTCAGGCAGAAGCGCCAGAGGAGTTCCATTTACATCCACAGCCACAGGAGTGCTGCCGGTGGTATCAATTGAAATGGCGACTACATTTTCGGCAACGCCGGCAGGAGCTTTTGCAAGCACTCCACGTATGGTGCTTTCAAGTCCTTCGACATAATCCAAGGGATGCTGGCGGAACTGGTTCTTTATAGGAACACAATATTTGCCGGCTTTCCAGCGCGGATAATAAAAAACACTGTTTGCAATTTCATTCCCGTTCGAAGCATCAACCAGGATGGTGCGTACCGAGTCGGTACCATAATCAACACCAAGTGTGTATTTTGTCATTTTTTTGAATTATTTGTATTCAAATAAAAATTTTATTGTTTGATTTTAAGTGTCGTACACATCGATTACAGATTTCAGTCCGGATCTTGTGAAACATATTCGCCCCTCGCCTTGTCGCCCTTCGCCCTTCTCCTCGTCATCCTGATCTTCTTGTCTGCTCGTCAACTCACTCACTGTCCATAATACGCACTCTTCCCGTGTTTCCTGTTAAAATGCTTATCGAGTAAATATTGTTTAATCGGATTTTCGTTTCCTAATTGCATGGTAAGCAAAGCCATCCGGGCAACTTCTTCAAGCACAACAGCATTGTAAACAGCCTTTTCGGCATTGGCTCCCCAGGCAAACGGACCATGATTACCTACGAGTACGCCTGGAACATGAAGCGGATCAATGTTTTTAAACGTTTCGATGATAACTGTACCGGTTTCTTTTTCATACCCGCGCTCAACTTCTTCTTTTGTCAGTTCGCGGGTACAGGGAATTTCGCCGTAAAAATGATCGGCATGTGTCGTTCCCATCGCCGGAATTGCTTTCAAAGCCTGGGCCCATGCAACGGCATATGTTGAATGTGTGTGAACGATGCCGCCGATTTCGGGAAATGCTTTATAGAGTTCGATATGCGTGAGAGTGTCCGATGATGGTTTATATTTCCCTTCAATCACTTTTCCGCTTAAATCTACCACCACCATGTCGACGGGTTGCATATCCTCGTACGAAACACCGCTGGGTTTGATAACGAGCAGATTCTCCTTACGGTCGATACCGCTTACATTGCCCCAGGTAAACAATACCAAACCGTGTTTTACCAGATTGAGGTTTGCGGTATAAACTTGCGTCTTAAGTTCTTCTAACATAGTTCTAAAGGAATAAAAAGGGGATTTTGGGCTCATGCCAGAATCCCCTGTATATTGTTACCAGAAATAAGCATAGAGTGCTGCAATAATTACTACAATTCCAATTGCTCCAACCAGAAAACCCTTGTCCGTTTCAAAAAGGGTCGGGTCAAATTCGTACGATTTGGCATCCTTTGTTGGCGATTTGGCATTGGTAAACATGATGACGGCCAGGAAAGCCATCATAAATGTCATCATAAAGATGGAATGAAATCCGAGGTGGCGCAAGCTGCATCCAAAAAGATCGGTTCCCCAGATAATACCCGAAATAAACAGAATACCCGAAAGAATGGCAAATATCCATCCTCCCGAAGTCAACCATTTTTTATTGGCATCGGTTAATACATCGGCTTTTACCTGATTTTTGTCGGTTAACGTAAGAGTAACGGCCAATGAAATCAAAATCATACACACATAACCCATACGGATGATAAAGGGCAAGTCGGGTAAGGCAATTTTCATGGCTATTCCCAATGGCAACGTGGCGATAGTTGTCCATAATGCTGCACGGTTAGTGGCCCGTTTCCAAAGAATACCCATGCCAAATACAACTACAACACCCGGATAAATAAAACCTGTGTATTCCTGGATGTATTGAAATGCCTGGTCGAGACCGCCCAATAAAGGTTTGGCAGCAAACATAGCAACAACCAGGGCCACCAAAGCAGAAATACGACCCACTTTAACCAACTGACGTTCCGATGCTTTTTGGTTGATTAATGGTTTGTAAATATCCAGGGTAAATATAGTTGACGCGGAATTTAACATAGAGGCCAGCGACGAAACTACAGCCGCAACCAAAGCCGCAAAAGCCAGGCCGCGAATACCGTTTGGTGCAAAATTTCGTAGCAACCATGGGTAAGCATCATCAGCCCGCTCAATAGTGCCATTCAATCCAACCAAATTATGCTGCAGATCAGGATTGGTAAAAAGCACGTAGGCCGTAATACCCGGAATAATCACAATGATTGGAATCAAAATCTTTAAATAAGCAGCAAAAATTAACCCGCGTTTGGCCTCGGCCAGGTTTTTGGCGGCCAGCCCCTTTTGGATAATGTATTGATTGAAACCCCAGTAACCAATATTGGTTAGCCACATGGCACCAAAAATAACCGCCAGCCCGGGTAGGTCTTTGAAAATTTCAGGATTTACATTTTCGTCAATAATCATATTAAAATGAAGGTCACCCGGATTTTCCCTGACTTTACTTAAAATGGTCATAAAGCCATCAATAGCATTTCCATCTCCAACCGCACCTAAAGCAAAAAATGCAGTTATTAATCCACCGCCTACAAGAAATACCACTTGAAGCACATCGGTCCAGGCTACGGCTTTAAGACCTCCATAAATAGAGTAAATTCCGGCAAAAATCATTAAGCCAGGCACACCATAGATCATTGGTATTCCGAGAATCTGTTGCATGGCCAGAGCTCCCAGCCAGGCTACAGAAGTCAGGTTAACAAATACGTAAACCAGAAGCCAGAAAAATGAAAAGAAGAAGCTTACCCCTTGCCCATACCGTTCTTTGGCCAATTGAGGCATGGTAAATATTTTCTTTTCAATCATTTGTGGGAGTAGAAACTTAGCTACCAAAATAAGGGTAATGGCTGCTATCCACTCGTAAGCTGCAATGCCCAATCCGATCCGGAATCCTGAACCCGACATTCCAATAAAATGTTCGGCTGAAATGTTGGCAGCAATCAAGGATGCTCCAATGGCCCACCACGAAAGGGTACCTCCTGCTAAAAAATAGTCTTTCGAATCCTTTTCCTCTCCTTTCTTAGTTCTTGAGAGCCAAAGACCCAGGCTTACAATCAGAATGGCATAGCCAATAAAGATTGCGTAATCAATTGCTGTAAATCCTGCATTCATATTTTATGCGTATTAAGGGTTAATTTTATGATTGTAGTAAACATCGTTCCATTTCAGTTCCTTTTTAAACTCACGGATGTTGGTATCATTGTCTATTATAACAAATTCAAAACCAATCATTTCAGCAAAGTCTTCCAGGTATTCGGTGTTTAATGCCATACTAAAGCTGGTATGGTGAGCACCACCGGCTAAAATCCAGGCATGAGCACCAATTTCGAGATTAGGTTCAGGAACCCACAAAGCACGGGCAACAGGCAATTTGGGGAGTGCATCAGGCTTAACCACGGTAACCGGGTTAACAATCATACGCATACGTCCGCCCATATCAACCAGGGTAGCATTGATTCCCTTTCCTGCGGGAACAGTAAATACAAACCGTGCCGGGGCATCTTTACCTCCGATTCCCAGCGGATGCACTTCAATACTTGGTTTGCTTTCAGCTACTGAGGGACAAATTTCCAGCATGTGGGCGCTCAACACAGCCGGTTGCCTGGGATCTAAATGGTAGGTATAGTCTTCCATAAACGAGCAACCGCCTTTTAACCCCTGCGACATTACTTTCATGATGCGCACCAGTGCCGATTGCTTCCAGTCGCCTTCGGCACCAAAGCCATAACCCTGCTCCATCAATCGTTGCGATGCCAGGCCCGGTAATTGTTTCAAACCGTACAGATCTTCAAAGTTTGTGGTAAAAGCTTTGTAGTTGTATTTATCCAGGAAGCGCTTCATGCCAATTTCGATTTTCGCCTGGTAGCGGATATTCTCCGGTTCGTTGCTGGCAATGGTATACTTTTCTTTATACTCAATCATCAGTTCATCAACCTCGGATTCAGTAATAGAATCTACACTTTTCACCAAATCTCCTACACCATGATAACTAATTTGCCAACCCAGTTTTATCTGAGCTTCCACTTTATCGCCTTCGGTTACAGCAACTTCGCGCATATTGTCGCCAAAGCGACAAATCTTTAATCCTTTCGATTCGTTGTACCCCAATGCAGCACGCGTCCAAACGGCAATTTTGTCCACAACTTTTTCGTCCTGCCAATGGCCAACCACTACTTTACGGTTCAAGCGTAAACGGGTGCAGATAAAGCCGAATTCGCGATCGCCATGAGCCGATTGGTTCAGGTTCATGAAATCCATGTCAATTTCATTCCAGGGGATATCACGGTTAAACTGGGTATGCAGATGCAAGAATGGTTTATTGAGGACACTCAACCCGCCAATCCACATTTTTGCCGGCGAGAAGGTATGCATCCACGTTATCAGACCGATGCAATTTTTATCACTAGTGGCCGCCAGGCAAATATCATAAATTTCGGTTGGAGTGGTTACCACAGGCTTAAATACAATTTTAACAGGTATTTTAGCCGATGCGTTTAATGCGTTGGCAATGGTTTCGGAATCAACATCAACTTGTTTAAGGGTTTCTTTCCCATACAAATGTTGACTTCCGGTGACAAACCAAACTTCTAATCCATTAGGTTCTTTCATTTTATTTAATTTTATTTGAGTTTATTCGATTTATGAATGCAGGAAACAGCAGGAGAAATCGTAATCGTACAATTTAGCATCAGTCCAAAATTGAATTATTCCCTTTAATGATATGCCCGCTTTTTACTTTTAACTGAAAGAGAAATCCTTTCTCGACATAACTGTTGTATTTATTGTGGTCGAATTTGTATAAATAGGCACCTTTTTTGGATGATTCTTTATCTTTCTCTTCAAGTTTGACCAATAACCCGGTTTCGAGTATCTGTTTTCTGAAATTTCGTTTGTCGAGCAGCTCCCCGCAGATGCTTTCGTAAAGCGACTGTAACTGGGGTAGGGTAAATTTTACCGGCAGCAGTTCGAAACCGATTGGTTCGCGCGAGGTTCGTCTGCGCAAAGCCTCCAGGGCTTTTTCTGCCATTTTGGAATGATCAAAAATCAGCACAGGAAGTTCGTTTATCGAAACCCATTCGGCTCCATGGTTTTCAGCAAGTAAGCGGTCGTTTTCATCAATTTTTATCAGGGCATAAAATGCTACCGAAATTGTTCTTGCTCCCGGATCCCTGTCAACATCGCCGAAAGCACTCAGTTGCTTCATGTAAATATTTGAAAGACCTGTAAGTTGATTGAGTATCCGGCATGCTGCTTCGTCAAGACTTTCCGACTTCCCCAGGAATCCGCCCATGAGTGACCATTCACCTTTTGCAGGTTCAAATTTTCGTTTTAACAACAAGAGTTTCAGTTCTCCTTCATCAAATCCGAAGATAATGCAGTCGAGTGCTACCAGATGATGATCGTATTCCTTGTAAAATGACACCATAGGAGTAGATAATTACAGTTTAACCGGATTTTATTACAAGTGTAATATTTACACTTAAAGCGGCTAAAGTAGGTATTTTTTTTATTTTGAGTGCACTTTTAGAAAAAATATTTTGTCATCAGATTTTAGCGTTCTGGAAGATGAGAAATTGATTCTTGCACTAGTACTTGAAAATACAACATCTGCCATCCCATATTAACATATTTAAACAAAACAGCCGGCTATTAACCGGCTGTTTTCATTACGAAACCAGAATCTTTTTCATTGGTTTCGGCTTTGCTTCTTCTTTCTTCGGAATATTCACCTTGAGAATTCCATTCTCATACCTGGCGGTGATCTGATCCGTTTCGACGATGGCTGGAAGAGTAAACGAGCGGCCTGTCAAAAATATGAATATTCAGGTTTTATCGTACTGATATAGGCGATCGGTCTCACCCTTATATAATTTTATCACTTTCAGAAATTCAAAGAATTAACATATGATTGAATTTTAACTTTCATTCTAAATTCCTTTCAATAATAAAATCTGTATCTTTGCAAAAGTATATTAACCGATCACATAATTTTCAACAATATGTCAGACAAAGTGTTACAAAAAGTTGCCCCCGGTGTGGTTACCGGCGATGGCGTTCAGGAAATTTTCCGCATTGCAAAGCAAAATAATTTTGCGCTACCTGCGGTAAACGTTGTTGGAACCGACTCAATCAACGCCGTATTACAGGCTGCCAAAGAAGTTAATTCCCCCGTTATTATTCAGTTTTCGAATGGTGGCGCTCATTTTTATGCAGGAAAATTCCTGAGTAACGATGGCGAAAAAGCCGCAATTGCCGGCGCGGTCTCGGGCGCAAAACATATACATGCTATGGCTGAACTGTATGGCGTTCCGGTACTTGTACATACCGACCATGCAGCAAAGAAACTTCTGCCCTGGATTGATGGTCTGTTAACTGCCGGTGAAAAACATTTTGCTGAAACAGGCAAACCACTTTTCAGTTCACATATGCTCGACCTTTCGGAAGAGCCACTTCATGAAAACCTGGAAATTTGCTCAAAATTTCTTGCCCGTATGAGTAAAATGGGTATGACATTGGAGATCGAACTGGGTGTAACCGGTGGTGAAGAAGATGGAATTGACAATTCGGATGTTGACAGCTCCAAATTATATACACAGCCCGAAGATGTAGCATACGCTTACGAAGAACTTATGAAGGTCAGCGATAAATTCACCATTGCAGCTTCGTTTGGTAATGTGCATGGCGTTTACAAACCTGGTAATGTTAAATTGCAGCCAGTAATTCTTAACAATTCACAGAAATATGTTGAGAAAAAATTCAACACTGCTGCGCATCCGCTCAATTTTGTTTTCCACGGTGGTTCAGGTTCAACCCAGGAAGAAATACGTGAAGCAATCTCCTATGGCGTCGTAAAGATGAATATCGATACCGATACTCAATGGGCTACCTGGAAAGGCATCATGGAATTCTACAAGAAAAACGAAGCTTACCTGCAAGGCCAGATTGGCAATCCTGATGGTGAAGACAAACCCAATAAGAAATATTACGATCCACGTAAATGGCTCAACGAAGCTCAGAAAACTCTAATAGTTCGTGTTAAAGAAGCATTTGCTGACCTTAATTGCCTCGACAGGAACTAGTAAATCGGATGTTGGTTACCCATAAAACAGAAAAAGCTCCTGACAGGAGCTTTTTTTATGTGGTAATTCATCCTTTTATCGTGTCGAAATCTGCATGGTATCAAATGGATTGATACTCAGAACCGGATAAGGCGAATTGTTGACCATCTGCTGAGCATAAGGCCCTACAAGCAGATTAAACGGGCTGGTTTCCTGCTCAGTCATTATACTGATCAGTCCTGCCCTGATGTGTTTGGCATATTCAATGGTTCCGGTTGTAAGATTATCGCAGCTTAATACATCCCGATGAAATTTAATTCCTTCTTCCTCAAGGTACGTGCAAACCTGGTCAGTATAAAGATCAACCCGTTTTTGAATACTTTTATATTTGGAAGCATAAAGCGAAAGCACATATACTTCAGCTTCAAAAAGGTGGGCAAGGTAAGTAGTAAAAGGAACTTTCTGCCTGGTATCGAGAGTACTGTCGACGGGCAGAAGAATACACCTCATCCCTTGTTTTGCATCTACACCGGTTCTTATTGTAATAACCGGACAAGGAGACACCGAGATTAATTTATTTGCGTTGCTCCCGATCCAAAACTGTTCAAAACCCGACACGCCATGTGTACCCATTACAATACACAAACTATCCATTTCTTTAGCCTCATCAATTATTTCGCGATAAATTTTCCCTTCGCGTATTACAAAATCAATAGTTGAATCCTCAAGCAGAAGGCTGTACTTCTCAACGAGTTTACCAAATTGTTTCCGGATCTCATCTATAAGATCTGCTGATGTATCGGAATAAATAGTTGTTTTTGTAACACTTGGATTATTCACCCAGATCATGTGAATGTCAAGTGTGCCTCGGTTGGCTAATGAAACAGCATGCTCAAGCGCATTAATAGAACAGTCGGAGAAATCGATTGCTGCAATAATATTGGCCATATACTATCTAGTTTACAGGTTTGACGGATTTTATAACAGGCTAAGATAATGAAAATCAGGTAGCAAAACAAGTTGATTTTATCAGCAATAAAGTAACGAAATTTTTATGTTCAAAGTATGTGGATTTTCTAGATTTTTAGCTGACGAGGAAATCAGGATGTATCATTTTATTATTACACGCTGCCTTAAGTAAAAAAAACGAGTGCCTTCTATAGCAATTATGTCAATTCGTTACTGAATATAATTTGATACCGGAAAGTATATTTTCTGAATACACCATTGTCTTTTCACCTTCACTAATACATAAAAGTTAATCCTTGCCGGATAAGTCAGGCATGCTATGTTTATTGCACTATTTTATCTTTTACCGGGAAGGAATTAGGATATTCGACAGCAATTTTCTTCTGAAAACCTACTGCTTCAACCAGTGTTCGAAAATCCCCAACCCGTACGCGGTAATACGGTTCTTTATAGGACAGGTATGATTTAGTCTCAGGGAAAACGGTTTCAAACGCAAGTTTGGTAGTTGCGGCTGAGTTCTTGGAATTGCTACCCGAATCAAAAAATATCTGAACCCTGTAACCATCAACTTCGGGATTGCTTAAGCTCATCCTTTTATATTGCTCCGTAAGCTGGATGATTTTTTCATCCTGAACAATTTCAACTTTACCGTCAGCAGGCTTTAATACCTGGGCTTTAATACCCTGGATATTATATGAAAACAAAATGAAAACAATAAAAACAAATCTGAGCATACTTTTAAAAATAATTACAATGTATTGCTGTCCTTCGGGTGCATACTCAGTACCGGAACCGGCGAATAGCTTACCAATTGCTGAGCAAAGGGACCCAGGAGGATTGAATTTGCCTGATCCTGGATATCAGTCATAATAGCGATCAGGTCGGCATCAACAATGCGGGCATGTTCAATAATATCTGAAGCTATATTTTTAGTATTAATCTTGTCAACCACATAATTAACACCTTGTTCTTCCAGGTATTTCTCAGCTTTTGCAACATTACTATCCACTAATCGCTGTACTGATTTTAATCCGCTGGAATTTAACGCCAGTAAATTTATATCAGCTCCGGTTTTACGCGCCAGATCGGCAGTAAAGACAATCTTTTGTGTAGTTTGCGCGGTATGGATTACAGGCAGCAATATCTTACGGTACCCTCTCTGAATCTCATAGTTGGATCGAACCGTTATAACCGGGCTCGAAATACTGGAAACAATCCGGAACGCGTTTGTGCCAACCCAATATTCTTCAAATCCCGATGAACCATGAGTTCCAAGGATCAGTAAACAACAATCGTTTTGCTTAACAAAAGTAGCAAGTTCCTGATAAACCCTTCCTTTACGCACCTTAGCTGCAAGCTTTCCATGAACCAGTTTATCCTTGTAGATGGCTAGTATTTCGTCAAAATTCCCTTTGGCTTCGTTACGAAGTTCCTTCGATTCGTTAGCAAAGGCAACTTCACTACCACTGATATTGTCAACCCATACCAGGTTAATATTCGAATGTGTAAGATTGGCAAGTTCAATAGCATACTCCAGGGCATGTATTGAGCCTTTAGAGAAATCTATAGCAACAACTATGTCTTTCATGGCCGGAGAGATATTATAAATTCTCTGCTAATGTATAAATAATAATTAAAGCATGAGTGAGATCACTGTTATTTATACAAATTATATTCTGATAAGCAGTCACGGCTTGAGTTCGGGTGAAAATCGTAATATAGCTTCACATCAGTTGCTTTTTTATAACTTTGCTGAATACTCGAAATCCTGATTCTAACAAAATAACTCACTGTTTGTCGGAAGTCGGAAGTAGAAGCAGCTGGCACTCTGAAGAAATTGCAATTGAAAAAAGTCTACCTAAACAGTATGGAAAAACGTCAATTGTGTGACAAAGATACTTGTTATGAGGGGTTTCCAGCTTCAAGCTCTTCCGACTTAATAAGAAAAACGTAGCTAATCAGTTTAGATAAAATACAGAAAAACGGGTATATGCCACAGATCACACAGACAATTATTCATCATTTTTAATCAAATTAAATTAAAAAAACAGATGAACGCTCTTTGAAATCTGTGTAATCCGTGTAATCTGTGGCAAATATGCATATTGATCAGACTGATTAGTTACAAAAAATCACTTAGATAAAAAACTTATGAACAAGAACCTTGATGCGACTCCTGAACATCTGACTCCTGTTGAGCGTGAGATTGAGCAAGTGCTTCGTCCGCTCGATTTTGGAAGTTTTGCAGGCCAGCCGGGAATTGTTGAAAACCTCAGGGTTTTTGTAGCTGCTGCCTCACAAAGGGGTGAAGCGCTTGATCATGTGCTGCTGCATGGCCCGCCAGGACTTGGGAAAACCACGCTTTCGAATATTATTGCCAACGAAATGGGTGTTAACATCCGGGTGACCTCAGGACCTGTACTTGACAAACCCGGTGACCTTGCCGGATTGCTCACTAACCTCGAAACCAATGATGTTCTGTTTATAGACGAAATTCATCGCCTGAGCCCGGTTGTGGAAGAATACCTGTATTCGGCCATGGAGGATTTCAAGATTGATATCATGATTGAATCGGGCCCGAATGCCAGGAGTGTGCAGATTACCCTCAACCCTTTCACGTTGATAGGCGCAACCACACGTTCAGGATTACTCACCGCGCCGCTTCGTTCACGATTTGGCATCAATTCGAGGCTTCAGTATTACGACGCGGAAACGTTAAAGAAAATTATAATCCGTTCGGCAGGCATACTTCGTGTCCCGATTGAAGATGATGCAGCGATTGAGATATCAAGGCGCAGTCGTGGTACGCCGCGTATTGCCAACCTTTTGCTTCGCCGCTTACGTGATTTCGCCCAGATAAAAGGAAATGGTACGATTGACCTTGCCATCGCCCAATATGCGCTGGCAGCTCTGCAGGTTGATAAAAATGGTCTCGACGAGATGGACAACCGTATTCTCAGCACCATTATCCAGAAATTCAAAGGTGGACCCGTAGGCCTTACAACCATAGCAACCGCCGTGGGCGAAGACTCAGGAACCATTGAAGAAGTTTATGAGCCTTTCCTGATACAGGAAGGGTATATGATGCGCACTCCGCGTGGCCGTGAAGTTACCGAAAAAGCTTACAGCCATTTGGGAAGGTTTAAAGGTCCGGAAGCGGGGAAGTTGTTTTAGATTACATGTATCGTTGGGGCGAGGGGGCGAAGGGCGACTGGGAGAGTGATGAGCAACAGTTTTTTCTACTATCAGATAATTGGAGTAAAGGCAAAATCGATCGTCCTTCTCCCTGGAGAAGGATAAGAGGATGAGGTTTGAAATAAGCCACAAAGAATAAAACGAACAAAATACCACAAATTTTTCGATAATCAATGGTCCAACCAGAGCAACTTTCCGCATTTATTAAGCAGGAAGCTGCTTCGCTGGGATTTGCCGCCTGTGGTATAGCACCTGCGGCCAGGCTGGAAGAGGATGCAATTCACTTGAACGAATGGTTGAAAAAAGGATTTCATGCCGGCATGGATTATATGCAGAAACATGCGGAACTTAGGGTAAATCCTGAATTGCTGGTTGAAAATGCAAAATCGGTCATCGTTTTTCTTTACAATTATTATCCATCGGCAATGATGGGCGAAGATTCCCCTTATTTGATTTCTGCTTATACTTACGGCCAGGATTATCATGAAGTGATTCGTGAAAAATTAAACACTCTTATTTTAAAACTAAAGGAACAAATTCCGGATATTTCAATCCGTGGATTTGTAGATTCAGCTCCGGTGCTGGAACGTGCCTGGGCCACCCGGGCCGGATTGGGCTGGATTGGTAAGAACAGCATGCTGATAAGTAAGAGAAATGGCTCATACTTCTTTATCAGTGAACTTATTACAGATATTGAACTAGAATACGATGAACCCATGGGTGGCAATTACTGCGGCGATTGCAGCCGTTGTATGGATGCCTGTCCAACCGGTGCCATAACCGATCTGCGTGTTGTGGATGCCAATAAATGCATTTCGTACCTTACCATCGAAAATAAAGGTGAAATACCTGAAATATTTAAAGGGAAATATGAAAAGTGGATTTTCGGTTGTGATATCTGCCAGCAGGTTTGCCCATGGAACCGTTACTCTACTCCGCACAATGAACAGGCATTTGAACCTTCATTTACTTTATTTCAACTCCGCAAAGAAGATTGGAATAACATGGACAATGAGCAGTACAAAATTCTCTTTAAAAAATCAGCCGTAAAAAGAGCTAAATTTGCCGGCCTGATGCGGAATATTGAATACCTTTCAGGTGCAGATTAAGTTAAAAATGTTCAAAGTTCCTGGTTCATTGTTCCGACGCTAAGCACTATGCACAAAGCACTATGCACAAATTATTTATAAAAGACATCACTCCCCATGCAAACTCAAGATCAACCCTTTAAAGTAGATATCCGCTCCGAAATAGGTGATTTAGAAGGTGTTATCATCCATACTCCCGGCCCGGAAGTAGAGAATATGACTCCTGATAGTTCTCATAAAGCCCTGTACAGCGACATTCTGAACCTACAGGTTGCGTTAAAAGAGTTTAACCAGTTCAGCGGATTTTTGTCGAAAGTAACTAAAACATTCCAGGTAAAAGACCTTCTTTCAACTGTAGTTCAAAATCCTGAACACAGGGCCGAATTGCTGCAAACCATTGCAAGCAGAGAAAAACTGGATGAGTACACTTTAAAGGAGTTGATGAATATTAAGGATGAAAAGCTTTCGACCATGCTGATCGAAGGGGTAGAAATGAAAAAAGATAACCTCACCCGCTTTTTGTCGAAAGACCGGTATTCCATTGAGCCACTGCATAATTTTTTTTTTACACGCGACGCGTCGGTTGCCTTTCTCGACAAAGTACTGATCAGCCGCATGTATAGCCGTATACGAGACAGGGAAAGCATTATTATGGATGCCATATTCCGGAATCATCCCGTTTTTGGAGTCAAAACCATACATCCGGAACTAACCCAATATGAGAGTAAGGATTTTAGTTTCGAAGGCGGTGATTTTTTAATTGCCCGTGAAGATATTCTGCTTGTGGGAACCGGTACACGCACTACTCCATCGGGAATCGATTTCATAATGGAATATTATAAACAGAAAAAAGTTCAACGTCATATTATCGTCCAGGAATTACCCTATACTCCCGAGTCGTTTATTCACCTGGATATGGTTTTTACTTTCCTCGACCGCAATCAGTGTATGGTTTACGAGCCTCTTATCCTCCATCCTACCCGATACCTTACCATCCATATACATATAGACAATGGTGTTGTGAAATCCATCAGCGAAGTGGAAAACATTCCAACCATACTGAAAGAACTTGGGATGGAAATGGAAACTTTATATTGCGGTGGTCGTCGCGACAGCATGATACAGGAACGTGAGCAGTGGCATAGCGGGGCTAATTTTTTCGCCATCGCGCCAGGCAAAGTTATAGGCTATGGCCGCAATGTAAACACGATACAGGAAATGAATAACCATGGGTACGCAGTGATTAAAGCCAGCGATGTAATCCAGGGTAAAACAGATATAAACAACTACAACAAATACGTTGTAACCATTGATGGATCAGAGCTTTCAAGAGGTGGCGGTGGTTGCCGGTGTATGACAATGCCGGTGAGGAGGAAGGCAGTGGAATGGTAGGGATTGGGAATTGGGTTTTAGGGAATAGGGTGACAATGCGATTGGGCGAAGGGCGACGAGGCGATAATGCTATTTATGAACACTATTTCTCACCCCAGCGAAATCCATCCATATTAATTCCAACAAGTGATAAAGCTCTGTTTGTTACTGTAGCTGCAAGCTGCTCCATAGTTTCTGGCTTGCTGTAAAACGAAGGCGTTGCCGGGCAAATAATCCCTCCTGCTTCGGTAACCGTTTTCATATTGTTGATATGGATCAAGCTCAAAGGCGTTTCACGGGCTACAAGAATCAATTTACGTCGCTCCTTCAGCATTACATCCGCGGCTCGTGTCATCAGGTCATTCGAAACGCCGGAAGCAATACGGCCAAGCGTTCCCATACTGCAGGGGCAAATGATCATTGCATGATAGCCGGCTGATCCCGAAGCAACAGGTGAATAAAAATCATCTCTTTTATAAAACGTAAACGGCAATTTCTCATAATCCGAATTACCCAATTCGTAGCTCCAGACTCCTTTTGCATTATCCGAAAAAAGGACTGCCACTTCCTGAACCTGATCTTTGTATTGCAACAAACTATCGAAGAGCACTTTAGCGTATATGGCACCGCTGGCTCCTGTTACTCCGACTATTAGTTTCATTTGGGGTTGAGTCATTTTTAAATCACTTTGCGCTTTTAATGTTGGTTTTTTCAGGCTGGAAGTCGGAAGACGGGAGTCGGGAGTCAGAATTTACTAACAGAGATTTCTACTTTCAATCTCAAGTCTTTTTGTTGATATTTAATTCTTACGCTTGTCCTAATCAGTTGATCTTGTGCAATATAAACAATACTTATTACAAACAGATCTATACTTCTGACTTCCGGCTTCAATTTCCATTACAGTTTATAACTCAGGAAAAACAAAATGCAGTCGTTGTATTGCCCCTGATCGAATATACGGGATTTTGCTTCGCTAACTAAGCTCTTCCTGATACTGAGTATTGAACTATCCATTCGGAAATGCGCACTCAGTTTTTCTGTAATCGGATAACCAACGCCTGCCATTAACGAAGTATTGAACAGCCTGAAATCTCCTGTATATTCCAGGCCATTTAATTCTTCATAACTGTGAATCAGAAACGAAAACGATGGGCCAGCTTCGAAAGTTATCTTATTTTTCAGATTAAGCTGGTACAGGAAAGGCATTTCGATATACCCAAGCCGCATCAGGTATGTTGTATAATCCTGTTTTTCTTCATCGGGGTTGTGGCGGCTGCCTTTCTGAAAATAACTCAGTTCAGTTTGCAGGGACGAACGATCGTTCAGGGCAAGCCGAACCCAGATTCCGGTATAGGCGCCGGGTTTGTTATATCCGCTGTACGTATCACCGGCTACCTGGCTGCCAACTAATCCGGCAGCTATTCCGCCCTGGAACTTCTGAGCAACCGAAGCATAAGAAAGAAAGAAAAGAAAAAGAATAACTGTGTAAGTTTGCTTCATATTGATATTAAACATTAGCTTGAAGTTTTAGTTATGATTCTGCTGATAAAAGTTTTGCACATTAAAATAACAACAGTTTAAGTGTCGGTCCAAATTGATTTACAAGTATCACTCATGAAAATTTCTTCAACTTACCTGCCCAGCGCATTGTTTAAAAACAAACTAACTTTTCAAATACAATTTGAAACTTTCCAAAAAAGATTATTTAGCTGCTAACAAAACTCCAGAAATTTTCGCTGTTCACACAGTTGAATGAGGTTTCAGGATAAGATTCCAGAAACCCGACGGGAAGTTTCGGTTGTTTGTTGCTGCTATATTTAAACTCAAATGCGCTAAGTTTACCACCCTCTTCTTCTATATAATCAACTTCCTTTTGATCATAAGTCCTCCAGAAATAATTATTTACAAAACGACGGTTTACTGTGTTAAACTTCATCCGTTCGACAATGCAGAAATTCTCCCATAATCCACCGGTATCATTGCGCAATTGCAACTGGTTAAAATTCCGGATTAAAGCATTGCGTATTCCCAGATCATAAAAATAGATTTTTTGTCCTTTCCCTATCTCTTTTCGCAGATTTCTGCTGAATGATCGCAAACGGAAAATCACAAAAGACTTTTCGAGTAATTCAACATATCGTTGTATGGTAGGTACAGTTTCGCCCAACAGTCGCGATAATTCGTTATACGATACCTCGTTCCCCAACTGCAGAGCGAGCGCCGTAAGGAGATTCTGCAAAAGAGCTGGCCGCTTAATTTGTTCAAATTGTAAAATATCCCGATACAAATAATTGCCGGCAATCTGATTCAACTCTTCTTTGGCTTCTTCTTCTGATTTACCATACACTTCGGGATAAAGACCAAACCGGAGAATTTGATCTAAATTTGCTCTGATCATTAGCTTATCTTCTTTTTGAAGCAATTCAGCGATAGACAAAGGCAAAAGCAGGTATTCCCTGGCACGGCCGGTTAACGGTTCTGCCAGCCGGTTACCAAGTTCAAAGCTTGAAGAACCGGTAGCAATAATTTGAATTTGCGGGAAAGTATCAATCAGAACTTTTAAGGTTCGGCCGATATCACGGATTTGTTGAGCTTCATCCAGAACAACCAGCGAATAATCGCCCAAATAATTCTTCAGCACAAGACTATTCGTTGTTTCCAGAGCCACTTTATGCTCAAGTAACTCGCAGTTCAAATAGCGGCTATTGCTTATGCCATCCAACATGTCCTTGGAAAGAGTAGTTTTCCCGACTCTTCGGGGCCCGAAAAGTATGATCACCTTTCCTTTAAACAGCTGCCTGCCGATAATATCGAACAAATCACGACGATACATACAGAATTCATAAAGTTAACTTTACAAATTTAGCTAAAATTATAAATCAAACACTTTGAGATTTAGTTTTTATAAAAGGAGATCACAAAAACAAATTGAAGCACCGGCCAACCCTCTGCTACTTGCAAATTCCCGGTTCTCCCGCACTATCTTCAGCAGCGCCAAACCATACATCGGCATAATCACCGTTAATACCAATACCAATGGCCTGCCATTTCATATTTTTCCAGATTCTTTTATTCATGATCACATCATTATGGCCGGGGCTTTTCTTCCAACCGTTCAGAATATCCCTGGCAAAAGCTTCGGGCGATGAATAAGGATACGTGGAGTAAAAAGATATTTCAAATCCATCAGCCTGGTAATTGGTTAGCTCTCTCGGTTTGTCCCACATGCATTTTGCTCTTTTATGATCGGGCGAATAACAACATGATGACCATGTGGCACTTTTGGACCAGCTATGCATATTACAGCGTCCGCCATCTTTAAAATTATCGGATTGGTCTTTGGCGTGGGTGCGCGCAACAAAACTGAGCGAAGCTGATAACTTTACCGCAGGTAACCCTTTCTGAGCGCGGTATTCATTTATGAGTTTATATAATTCGATTTCGGTTGGGGAAAGGCAGATTTCAGGTAACTGCTTAACAACTATTTCCTTTTGAGCTACTGCCTTAGCAGAAAACAAAACCAGTACTAAGCAGACAGCAAGCAAACGAATCATATCAGGGATTTAACTTTAATAACTCAATCCGTACAGAATAATTGTATTACTTGCCCGGTTCAAGTTCTTTACCTGCCTGACCATATCGTTTCTCCTTGATTTTCTTTCCATTGAGGAATTCTGATTTTACCATCAGTTTCCCTTTTTCGTCAAAATACTGCCAGGTGCCTTCTTTAATTTTATTCACATATTGGCCCGAGCCGGAAACTATTCCATTGGCGTTATACGATTTCCATGATCCATCGGGTTTGCCTTTGTCAAAATTTTCTTCTTTAATTTTGATTCCGTTGGCATCAAAATACACCCAAAAACCATGACGTTCGCCATTAAACCAGCTGCCCGATTCGCTGAGTTGCCCGTTATCGTACCATTCTTTCCATTGCCCGTCTTTTACACCCATTTTATACTTCCCATCCGAACGTTGTTTCCCGTTTGGAAACCATACTTTATAAATGCTGTCCTGGTTACCATCCACATAATATCCTACATATTGTTGGTTCCCGTTCTCGAACCAGCCTTTCCACCAGCCATTCATTTTGCCATTGTTATACAATCCCGAATCTTTCACCTGCCCGTTGGGAAACCAGCCTTCCCAGGTACCGGCTTCTTTATTGGCAACATATTTTCCTTTATGATGAACATGGCCATCCGTGTACCAGAAGGTCCAAAGACCTGTTTTTTCATCGTTGGCAAAATTGCCTTCTTTCCATTTTGCGCCATCTTCATAGAAATATTGCCATTTACCTTCCAGTTTGCCTTTGTCAAACATCCCGGTACTGCCTGGTTTTCCGTCGGGATGATAAAATACCCAGGTGCTGTCGCGGAGATCATCAGTAAAATGGCCTTTCTCTTCGGGTGTGCCGTCAATTCGCCAGGAAGTTGCTGTGCTGTTGAGTTTGCCGTTTTTAAAATACCCTTCAAACCTCTTTTTGCCATTCGGAAACCATTCCGTATATTTTCCCTCTTTAACACCATTTACATAATTGGCTTCTGCCATTTTGAGTCCTTTCAGGCTGAACTCGTACCAAATGCCATCGCGCTGCCCGTTAATAATCCGGCCTTCGGATTTTTTACTGCCATTCGAATAGTTTTCAACAGTAAGCTGGGCGAAAGCTGAAACAGCAATTACCAGGGAAATAATCAGGCTGAATAAGATTTTCATCGAAAAGATTTTTGTGTAATTCTGTTTGAATAACGTGTAAATGAGATAAAAGTATAAAAGAGTATTGTTCAGGGTTCAAATGTTCCATATTCAAAAAAGTCAGAACATTTAAAAATAGATTTGCCATTCCCCAGGTTTCGAACCTTTGAACGGCGAAGCCATTTGAACCTTTAAACCCTTTAGCGGCGAAGCCATTTGAACCTTTGAACCCTTTAGCGGCGAAGCCATTTAAACCTTTGAACGTTTAAACAGTTAAAAGACAAGAGGACAAAAAAAATCAGTGCTTCCGTTCGGCAGTAAACATCACCAGTTGCTCCAGTGAATTTCGCGACTCACTCGGCGGCATGGTATTTAACAAGGTAATAGCTTTCTGCTGATATTCACGCATTTTTCCGGCCGCGTATTCTATCCCTCCGCTCTTATTAACCTGGGTTATCAGCTCAGCAACTTTAAATGGCTCGTTGTTATGGTTCCGGACAATATTCATGGCACGTCGTTTTTCAATCCATGTCATTTTGTTGAGCATATGGATCAGCGGCAATGTCATTTTCTTTTCTTTAATATCAACTCCATTTGGCTTGCCCGTTTCCAGGTTCTTTTCGTAATCAAAGAGGTCGTCTTTAATTTGAAAAGCGATGCCGACATATTCACCAAAAAGGCGCATTTTCTCGATGGTTTCCGCATCTGACCCAACAGAGGCAGCACCTGCGGCACAGCAGGAAGCAATAAGAGAAGCGGTTTTTTTACGGATAATTTCAAAGTAAACGGGTTCTTCAATATCAAGTTTCCTGGCTTTTTCGATCTGGAGCAACTCCCCTTCGCTCATTTCGCGCGTTGCGTTTGAGACTATTTTCAGCAGATGATATTCCTCGTTTTCGAGCGAAAGAAGCAATCCGCGTGACAAGAGATAATCGCCTACCAGGACGGCAATCTTATTCTTCCACAGCGCATTAAGAGAGAAAAATCCCCGGCGTTCGTTTGAGTCGTCCACAACATCATCGTGAATCAGCGTGGCAGTGTGTAATAATTCAATCAGCGAAGCAGCATGAAAAGTACTTTCATTCACTTCGCCGCAAACTTTGGCCGAAAAAAACACGAACATAGGCCTCATCTGCTTGCCCTTACGCTTGATGATGTAGCGGGTGATGGTATTAAGCAGAGGAACAGGGCTTTTCATCGAGTCGCGGAAATGTTTCTCGAACTCTTCGATGTATGAAGCTATAGGAGCTTTGATCTGGTTGATAGTAAGCATTCAGATTTTAAATATAAATTTAAGTACTCAAAAGTAGTATTTATCATTGAATAATTGGCAGGAAGGGGAATTCCTTTTCGAAAAAGAGGAAATGAAAAAATTTTTACCACAGAGGCACGGAGGGCACTAAGAGACACTAAGAAAAAATCAGACTTATCGGCATGGTGTAAAAACCGGCTCATTTTCCTTTTATTTTTTCTCCTCTTGTAACTTAATGTACCTTTGTAAGCTCGTATCAGCTATTATTAATTCTATTTAATCTGTACCTGCAATGTCTGGAATATTATTCGATGAAATTGTTTTTGGCCCGGTAAAAAGCCGCCGTTTCGGGGTTTCGCTGGGAATAAATTTAATGCCTTTAGAAGGGAAATTATGTTCCTTTAACTGCGTGTATTGCGAATGCGGACTTACTGATGAGCGGAAGAAAGACAAACTGAAGCTTTTCTCGGCAAGTGAAATAAACGCTTCATTACGAAGCCGTTTTGAAGCACTTAAAACCGGGGGACTTGATCCTGATAATATAACGTTTGCAGGAAACGGTGAACCAACACTTCATCCTGAATTTGAAGCTTTGATTGACAACACCATCCGTTTGCGTGACGAGTTTTTCCCGAACGCAATGATTACTGTACTTTCAAATGCCACACGTTTGGATCGCCCGAATGTTAAACGGGCATTACTCCGGATTGACAACAATGTACTGAAACTCGATGCCGGAACCAATGCTACGTTTCGGGCTATTAACCGGCCCACGCAACTGATAACTCTCGAAAAAGTCGTTCAGGAATTAAAGAATTTCGGAGGGAACCTCACCATTCAAACCATGTTGATTCGAGGTGATGTGGATGGGAACCAGGTTGATAACACTACCGAAGAAGAACTTTCGTTATGGTTAAAACATATTCAGGAAATTAATCCTAAATTAGTGATGCTTTATCCTATTGACAGGCAGACACCTTACAGGACTCTTGAAAAAGTACCCGAAGCTGAATTCCAGGCACTGGCCGCAAGAATTGAGGCGATGGGGATTAAGGCGGAGGTGTTTTATTGATTAGTCTTCATTTAAAAATTATTTAAGGTGCGATTTACGAGGTCCCATAGACAAATTAAGACCCGATATCAATTTTCTATGCTTTTGTGAATTACGGCTAAACTGAATCGCAAATAATTTTAAATCTTGATTTGTTTACTTGTTTATAAAATGCCGGATACCGTCTATCTATTCCATTATGACTTTCCTGGCTTTGTATCTGTTATTATCTGGCGTATAATTAGCAGTGGACATATTAGGGATAAAAAACTCCCGAGAAGCACCTTCCCAAAAGGTGCTTTTTCAGTTTCCAACTCTTTTATTGACCAATAAAAGAAGCCCCTAATCAGCTAATCCAAGTCCTTGACTAGCAAATATATGCCAAAGAATATACAGATTACCTTCGGTGAGATCGCTTTGTTATTCGCTAAGTTTCTCAGACAACTATAAATTAACCTTGCACAAATTAGATTAATAAAACTGCTTTCAGCAGCTTTAAATCTGCGTAATCTGTGGATTCAGCGGAGCGTTATCACGCGATGCACTGAGCCTGCCGAAGTGAATACCTTTGAAAAGAGCATAATGTATGAGTATATCAGTGACCAAATCGACTGATAAGCAGGGGGATTAGTGGCCAATATTCCAGTTTTAACACTGATTATAAATCAGTTACAAATTTTTGAAATTCTATCGTTACAGACCAATAATTTTTACCTTTGCTCTGGCTTCAGAATTCATTGTTGCAATTTTGAATGCAGTATCAAGTATGATTTTTTGATTCCTGACCGACTAATTCAGACTTCCCCCCATTTGTCGGAATCAACAACTATGAACGCCGAAAGCATTTGCGCTTAGGCTTCGCTTAGTGCTCGTGAACTTTGAACCTTTGAACTTTTATAAAGCACATAAAACCTCAACATATTAACAATAATTCAAAGAATATTATGTACTCCAAATTTCAGGATCACCTTACCAAGGAACTTGCCGGAATAAAAGAAGCCGGGTTATTTAAAAACGAACGTGTTATTGTTTCGCCTCAGGGTGCCGAAATCACGATCAGTTCAGGTGCCGAAGTACTCAACTTCTGCGCTAACAATTACCTCGGACTTTCAAACAATCCAAAACTTATCGCTGCAGCCAAAGAAGCTCTGGATACACACGGATACGGCCTTTCGTCGGTGCGGTTTATCTGCGGCACCCAGGACCTGCACAAAACACTGGAAGCTAAGATCGCCGGGTTTTTCGGAACTGAGGATACCATCCTTTACGCTGCATGCTTCGATGCAAATGGCGGTGTTTTCGAACCGCTTTTAGGCGAAAATGATGCTATAATCTCCGATTCCCTCAACCACGCTTCGATTATCGACGGCGTAAGGCTTTGCAAAGCGCAGCGCTATCGCTACGAAAACTCCAGTATGGCTGACCTGGAAGAACAGTTAAAACTTGCGCAGGCTCAGAACTTCAGGCTTATCGTTACCGATGCCGTTTTCTCCATGGATGGTAACGCAGCCAAACTGGATGAGATTTATGCTCTGGCTCAGAAATACGATGCCATGATTATGGTTGACGAATGTCACTCGGCAGGTGTTGTTGGCAAAACCGGTCGTGGAATTACGGAACTTCACAACCTGAAAGGTAAAATTGAGATCATCACAGGAACACTTGGCAAGGCATTTGGTGGCGCCATCGGCGGATTTACAACCGGTAAAAAAGAAATTATCGATCTGCTACGTCAGCGTTCGCGTCCGTATCTTTTCAGCAATTCAATTCCTCCGGTGGTTGCTGCCGCAGGAATCCGCATGTTTGAGATGATGAGCGAAACCAATGAATTGCAGGACAAACTGCATGCAAATACTGAATATTTTGTTGAGAAAATGCTTACTGTCGGTTTCGATATCAAACCAACCCAAAGCGCCATTTGTGCCGTTATGCTTTACGATGCAAAACTGAGCCAGGAAATGGCTGCGAAACTTCTTAACGAAGGAATTTATGTAATCGGGTTCTACTATCCTGTGGTTCCGAAGGATAAAGCCCGTATCCGTGTTCAGATTTCGGCTGCTCACGAACGCGAACACCTGGATAAATGTATTGCAGCTTTTACCAAAGTTGGTAAGGAACTAGGTGTTTTAAGAAGCGAGGATAGCGGATGTGGCTGCGGTTGTAGTTGCGGCAACTAATAAACTAAACAATAAAAACGGAGAAGCCGGTTTTCGGTGCCGGCTTTTTTGTTTTATAGTTGATAATGGCTTTGCAGCCATCGTTCTGCTGATTTCTAAGCGCAGGATTAGCCTGTATCTCCCTTTCAGGATTTGGGAATAAAAGCCTGCGGTCCTTATAGGGTAATTCACCTGCGTTAAGTTTCAGGTGTTTTATATCATGATGCTCAAAAACAAAACTATTGGGCTGATTCGCCCGGATAGCGGCTTCTTCCAATCACATATACTGAATTATCTGGAAGAAAAATGATGGATTATGTTGTAGCCGTGAAGTTTACACAGCTCTTCCAACACCTGATACATGATAGTAAAAATTGGGTGGCTATAAACTACCTCGAAGCAGAGCTTACGAGGTATTACCTGAAACCTACTTATCCCGAAGCAGAGCTGCGGGGAACTAACCTTAGAAATCAGATACAGATATTGAAATCTGTGAGTAAACACATCGTAACTATTCGGCCCTTACAAAGTATTAAAAAAAACAGATACATGCCAGTAGAGTAGAGCGGGAAGGATAGAAACAATTTCCCTGCTATTTAGGTGCTTTTATCTGAAGCAAAACAACTTCTGATACTGAAAGGCTAAAAGTTGTCAGCTAGTTGAAATTTATAACCCGCGTTGGAGCTGGGAAAATATTGATGTGGATTATGCAAATGCAAGTGGAACAGAATGTTTAACTCACTCGAAGGCAATCGTAATTCTGTGACTGAGCGCGCACGCTGGATGCGTTTACATATGTTGATAAATACAGCGCGTTACCAGGTTGTAAAAACTGTAGGATTAGTTGATGCTTTAAAATCCGGTAAAGTTCAGGGTGCCGCCCTGTATGTGCTGGAATAGAAAAAACGTCCTTCGAAGCCAAGATCCCCATTATTTCCGCAGCCACTAAAATACCTGCATGAACAGGAGAATGTGATTTTGACACCTCTTATTGCCGGTGGGAAGGTTGCATCGGAATATAAACAGGCGAAGGTGTTAGCAGATAAAATAAGGGGATATTTGAATACAAACCCTCATCGATAATATTCGCGGACACGTATGGCGCAATTTAGATATATCCTGAGAGAAGTGAGAGGTGTTTTTTTTGGACTATTCATTTCTCTCTATTCACTGCTTCAATATCTCCCTCGAAATAATCATCTGCTGAATTTCCGAAGTTCCTTCGTAAATCTGGGTCAGCTTGGCATCACGCATCAGTCGTTCCACATGGTATTCTTTTACATAGCCATATCCGCCGTGAATCTGCACGGCCTGGGTGGTTACTTCCATGGCAATTTCGGCAGCGTAATATTTGGCTAATGAACTTGCGTAACCATAAGGTTGTCCCTGATCCTTCAGCCACGCGGCTTTAAGACATAGGTTGCGGGCGTTTTCTATTTTCACAGCCATATCGGCCAGTTTAAAAGCTATGGCCTGGTGGTTCGAAATTAAAGTGCCAAAAGTTTTGCGTTCTTTCGAATATTGCAACGCCCGTTCAAACGCTCCACTGGCTATCCCAAGCGCTTGAGCTGCAATACCTATACGGCCACCTTCGAGCGTTTTCATGGCAAATGTAAATCCAAACCCATCGGCTCCGATACGGTTTTCCTTTGGCACTCTCACATCGGTGAACATTACCGAATGGGTGTCGCTGCTGCGCATTCCCATTTTATCTTCGTGCGGTCCTACGCTGATGCCGGGCGCGTTACGATCCACTATCAGGCAGTTGATGCCTTTATGCATTTTTTCGGGATGGGTTTGTGCTATCAGCAAATAAGTACCAGCCGAATTGCCGTTGGTGATCCAGTTTTTAGTGCCGTTAACCAGGTAATAATCGCCCATATCCAAAGCGGTTGTCTGTTGCGAAGTGGCATCCGACCCGGCATTGGGTTCCGAAAGCAGGAAAGCACCAGTTTTCTCACCACGTGCGAGCGGTTTCAGGTATTTTTCTTTTTGTTCCTCAGTTCCAAATTCCTGTAATCCATAGCATACCAACGAGTTATTTACACTCATAATCACACTGCACGAGGAATCTATTTTCGAAATTTCCTCAATCGCAAGCACATACGAAACGGTATCCATACCACCACCATCGTATTTCGGATCTGCCAGCATACCCAGGAATCCCAGTTCAGCCATTCGCTGAACATGTTTGGTGGGATAAATGGCCTTGGTATCACGTTCAATCACATCTGTAATCAATTCCCGCTGTGCAAAATCGCGTGCGGCATCACGGATCATAAGCTGTTCTTCGGTGAAAGTAAAGTCCATGGAATAAGTATTTAAAATGAGAATAATAGAATAGGTGCTCAAATATATAACAATATCGTTATATTGATATGAAGCTTTGGAAAAATACTTTGCTTCTTCAGAGGCTGAAAGTATTTGGAAGCAGCAGAAAAATTTAACTCTCTGAAAATCTGTGCTTTTGGCACCTTTGTGGTGAATATTCTTTTAAACAGAATTTTAAACCCAACCTCTCATCCAATAATATACCAACCCGGAATACTCACGCATAATCAGGACTTCAAGTTTAAGCCCTGTCCAGAATTGGTACCGGATTTGCAGGTTATTCCCTATGGACGGGACAAATTTATTGCCTTTTAAATCACTGTCATTAAAAGTCATATCGGTTTGGACCGAGCTTCCAAATGTGGGAAACCCACTAACTGTTGTAAATCCACATTTTCTGAAAACCAGGATAGCTCTTTTCATATGATCAGGAGCGGTGACCAATGTAATTGGCAGGTTAAGCTGAGCGGGTGTTCTGCCCTCTGCTAGTTTTAATGCCTGTTCCCGTGTGTTTCGCCCGTGACTTTCAAAACTTATTCTTTCTTTAGCTATTCCCCTTAAAATAAGCTCCCTGGCGGTTAACTGCGGATCGCCCATGCTGTCAGTGATGTCGCCAGGCATTGAAATTACTATGTTAGCATTTGGATTTGCTTTTCCAAACTGCGCCGTGAAATAAGCCCTCAGTAATCCACTTTCACTAGGGATACCACTTCCGCTCAGAAGAATTATAGTTACAGGCGGTTTGGTGATTTTACTGTTGCACAAACCCAGGTTATCATACGTTCGGAATGGAATTTTTGTAAATGACAGAATGATTAATATCAGAAAGATACCTCCGAAAATAATCAGCAGTATTTTTATTAATCTCAGTATTCTACTGCTTATCTTTTTCATACCTGGCTCTAACGAATAAACTAATTGGAATTATCATTTCAGAGGAATTGATAATTATAAAAATGTTTCTATTTCAACACGAAATTATTTAATGATAGTTATATTAGGCGTTGTAACAATATTGCTTTTATTCAGAGCCCTGTCCATGAGGTATATTTCGAAACCAATGGTGTCACTCTGCAGCAAATAACTGTTAAAATACAGGTCGAAATTCATGGTAATTTCTCCTTTAATGTTTTTATTCCTTCCTGTTGGCGTCAGCATCGGAATACGCGCGTTGAAAGTTATGCTATCGTTGGGGAGAACAACTTCAACCATCTGTCCATCAACCAGCTGCATTAATTTTAAGAAATAGTTGTATTTATAAGGTTCTAAAATATCATTCTCAGTTAATCCGATATCCCCGTCGCCATCCGTATATGAAATGGTTATTTTGCAGGCAGAATCCGTTCCGTCAGCTGCGGAGTAGATTCCATAACCGGCGAATTCAATCTGCGGTACAACCGGGTATTGATCTTCCTTAATACAGCTGGTAAGTCCGGCAAATAACGGAATCAGGAGGATTAAGCTTATCTTTGTATATAGTTTCATTGAGAACATTAACAAGGCATAAAATTACAAATTTTCTGACATGGACTTCAAAGCATTTAAACATAGTATATTTAATCTGCAAAGCCCTTCCGAATTTAACGAAATTGCGCTTAGTTTATTTCGGTATCAATATAAAAACAATAAAATTTATAAGAACTTTGTAGATGCATTGGGTGTCAGCGAAAGCAAGGTATACCACCCGGAACAGATTCCCTTTCTGCCTGTGAGTTTTTTTAAAACGCACAAGATTATAACAGGTGATTTTATGGAAGAAGTTGTTTTTGAAAGCAGCGGTACAACAGGGATGGAAACCAGCAAACATTATGTTGTTGATGCTGATTTATACGAACAAAGTTTCACAAAAGGGTTAGAGCTTTTTTATGGCGATTTGTCACAATATGTGGTTTTTGCTTTGCTGCCTTCGTACCTCGAAAGGGGAAATTCCTCCCTGGTTTATATGGTTGAACGAATCCTGCTGAAGACCAACCGGAAGATGGGCGGTTTTTTCCTGAATGATCTGGAGGCTTTACAGTTGCAATTACTGGAAGCACAACGACTTGGATTAAAAATAATCCTTTTTGGAGTAACGTTTGCCCTGCTCGATATGGCCGAAAATTTTCCTTTGCCGATACCAGAGGCTATTATTTTTGAAACCGGTGGCATGAAAGGGCGCCGGAAGGAACTTACCCGAATGGAACTTCATGAGCAGTTGTGTAAAGGTTTTGGCGTGGATAAAATCCATTCGGAGTATGGAATGACTGAATTGCTTTCGCAGGCCTGGTCGAAAGGCGACGGTATTTTTAAGTGTCCGCCCTGGATGAAAATTATGATAGCTGACACAAATGATCCGTTAAGTTACCTCGAAACCGGGCACACCGGAGGCATAAATATTATTGACCTGGCTAATTTTCATTCGTGTTCTTTTATATCCACTCAGGACCTGGGGCGTGTTTTCGAAGACGGAACTTTTGAAGTGCTGGGACGTTTTGACAACAGCGATATACGGGGATGTAGTTTGCTGGCGACTTAGCGTGGAAAGAATTGGTTGAGTAAACAAGCTGAAGGGGCGAGGAGCGACTGGGTGACAGGGCGAAGGGAGATTAGCAAACTGGCCGAACCGGATACATTTTTCAGGAATATTGTTTCTTGGTTTTAAACTAAGGTAAGTTGTGCCGGAGTTCCGGACAAATTCAATCTTTTTATATATATTTATCCTGCTTATAGTTAGCGCAATAGCCTGACTTTGTATATTTGCTTTAGCATAGGCTGAACAGAATAATCTGAAATGAGATTTCTCCTTCGAAGTACTTGTATTTACAACGCTTACCGGATTATTCTATTGCTGCTGTTTTTCATCCTGTATTTTAGCAGAGAGGAATTATTTGGACAGCTGGCTCCGGAAACCGAAAATCTTTTTGTAACAGCTTTTACCAACGAAGACGGGCTTCGCCAGAGCATGGTCAGCCGTGTGTGCCAGGACGAAAAGGGATTGATTTGGATGGTTACCGGCGACGGGCTGCATTATTTTGACGGGGAGCAATTCAGAGCCTTCAGAGTTCCCTACAATGACGTATACCAGCAACAGGAAAACGTTATGCGTTTTCTGGCTATCAGCAAACCGGGTAAGTTGGTATTATCATCAACATCATCATTGCTTCAGTTCAATACTGCCACCGCACAATTTAAAATCATTTACAATAAAAGTGGCATTTGCCCGGTTGTGTTTAACACCTTGATCGATGGGAATATTCTCGTATGGATACGTGGATTGAATTTTTGCCTGTTGAAAGACGGCAGGTTAATCCAGTTGGAATTTAAAGTTGACTCCGGGCAAAAAATTCCTGCAGAAAATATTCCTCTGAAGGTGGTTCATTCGGGCAAGAATGAACTGCTGATATGCAGTGAGCTGGGGATTATTGATGTTCAGCTTAATAATCGTGTTTCTGACTCCGTTTTTAAGGCCAATTGGATACCTGTTGCAGGTTGCCGTGACGTTGTAACAATCTTAAAAGGCAAAACACTTGTACTTGCCGGAAGTGAAATTTTAACCTGGCAAAAAGGCTGTAAACCAGAATTGTTTGTGGAAACAAAGTTGAAAGGGCTACAGCATATTTTTACTGATGCCAGTGAGAATATCTGGTTGACAGACCAGAGTTTTAACAGGATTTACCGGTTGGCCGGAGGAAAGATTAAAGAGATAAATCTGTTAACTCATATCGGCAAAAACTCTGAACTTCTTACGCCAAGTATCATAAGTATTTTTGAAGACCGCGAACACAACCTTTGGTTTGGGACTGATGGGAATGGCGTATTGATGCATTCTCCCGGGCAGGTTCAGTTTCAAAAAGCAAACATGGGATTTATACGCTGCGTAACCGGTTATAATAATAGCATTTGGGCGGGTACTTTCAATAACGGGCTCTGGGAATTAAGTCCTGACCTAGGTCTTTCCAAACGTATTAATCCGGCTCATTTCGGCAACAGGACGTATTTTCTGGATTTAATGGCCGATAAATCAGGGCGTTTATGGATTGCTACCCGCAATGGGCTCGAAGTAGTGAATTCAAGGGGTGAAAGTGTATGGAAGTATCCTTTCCGGTGCTTGCGAGCGAAATTTATCTATCAGAACGCGGATTCATTACTTATGGTTTACGATGATCAGTTAATCAGTATAAAAACTTCTGAAAAACCGCGATTATACAGCAAAAACCAATATATATCAGCCGGTGCTTTACTTCTAACAGAAAATCATTATTGGGTTGGCACTTCCGACGGTTTATACAGGTACAATAAAAAAGAAGGATTAAGATTGGGGGGCAATTATAATTGGAAAGAACATAAACTATCCGCTGTTCCGGTATACAGTCTTATTCTTCATAAAAGCCTGGTATGGGCTGCAACAGGAAATGGTATTGAATGCTATAACAGCGATGGTAGTGTACATGAGTTATCAGCTATTTTCAGCTCATTAAAGAATGAGGTTATCTATTCTATGTTGCCTGATGATAGCGGCAGACTATGGATTACGGGTAACAACGGCATAGGCTGCATTTTAGCTGATCGTATTATCTTTTTCAATTCAAAAAACAATCTCCAGTCTCTCGAATTTAACCATAACGCGGCCTTTAAAGACACTGACGGAAGTTTGTACTTCGGAGGAATACAGGGACTGAATGCTATTGATCCTTCCACTTTTAATCCGGATAAAAAACCTCCTGAAGTACGGCTAATATCCCTTTTTGTTTCCGACACGGCCTATTCGCAAGGTATTCCATCCACAAACCTCGATTTTAAGCTCAGCCGGATGGCACCACATATAAGCGGAAATGTTTTTTCGAATGATTATGCGAATGCAGGTTCACTCTTATACTCCTTCTTCCTCGAAGGCTATCAGCCCGGGTGGAGCAAACCATCAGGCAGTTCTGCTTTTAACTTTCGCAACCTTCCTCCGGGGAAATACCACTTATATGTTAAATGTGCCGATACTTACATGAACTGGAGTGCCCCGGCGATACTGGTTTCATTCACTATCGCACCAGCTTATTACACAACCTGGTGGTTCCTTTCATTACTTGCTGCTTTTATTTTAGGAATAACCGTTCTGCTCGTTAAAAGGTCACAGCGGGTACGTTACCAGGAACAAATCAGGGAAATAGAGCGGGAATTTGCCATCGAAAAGGAACGCCTTCGCATTTCGAAAGATATGCATGATGAAGTTGGCGCCAGCCTTACCCGTATTTCAATACTGAGCGAACTGGCAAAAAAACAACAAGCCGAACCGGTAAAAGCACTGCAAACCATTAACCAGATTTCCGAAATTTCAGGCGGTGTGGTAGACGAAATGAGTGAAATCATCTGGGCCATGAATCCGCGCAACGACACGCTCGATAGTTTTTCTTCCTACATCAGGCAGCATGCTTCAACTTATCTTGAGTCAGCCGAAATTGAAGGTGCTTTTTTGTTTCCTGACGAAATACCTGTTTTTCATATGTCGTCCGAACTAAGGCGGAACCTGTTTTTAACCGTAAAAGAAGCCTTCCATAATATTGTGAAACATTCCGGTGCCGGTAATGTTAAAATGAGTTTGTGTTTCGATAAGCAAAACCTGAACATAAAAATTGATGATGATGGAAAGGGTTTTGAAATCGACAAAATTAAAGGATGGGGCAACGGATTAACCAATATGCGTAAGAGAATTGAGGAACTTGATGGCAGGTTTGAGATTACCTCAGAAGTTGGTAAAGGCACCTTAATAGAATTGTCTGTTACTTTACAGCAGAAAGATAAGTCACATTAAAGGGTGATGCATAAGCTGTTTTGAAGAGCTATCTTTGTATGAAGAATCGATTAAAATATATGATACCCATGTCTGACGATATAAAGGTAATGATAGTTGAGGATGACGATGCCGTTCGTGAAGCATTACGTTTGCTTATTGATGGCTCCGAGGGGTACCATTGTATTGCAGCCAGCCCTTCGGCAGAAGAAGCGTTGGGGATAATTCCTGAAAATCAGCCCCATGTGGTTTTAATGGATATTAACCTGCCTGGTATGAATGGCATTGAATGTGTTGTGTATATTAAAAATTCATGGCCCGCCATACAGGTTATGATGCTTACGGTTTTCGATAATACGGATGAAATTTTCAAATCACTTACAGCCGGCGCAACAGGCTATTTGCTAAAAAAAACGCCTCCGGCTAAACTACTTGAAGCTATAAAAGAACTGGTGAACGGTGGTTCGCCAATGAGTGGCGAAATTGCCCGAAAAGTTGTGCAAACCTTTGCCCGGCCGTTAAAGCATCCTTTCCCCGAAGCCAAACTTACAGCCAGGGAAGAGGAAATACTTGCTTATCTTTCGAAAGGATTTCTCTATAAAGAGATTGCAGCTGCCTTGTTTATCAGCATCGAAACCGTTCGTACCCATATCCGAAATATTTACCAGAAACTCCAGGTGCGAACCCGCACCGAAGTGGTGTTGAAATATCTTCAGCACTGAAATTAAATTTCCTCCTTTACTTTCAGATATCGTAATTCAGGCAAACCTGCCTGTACTATGAAAATACTACTAATATGGTATTTCACGACATAAGTTGTGCGCGTAGATTTGTTCAGCGGGCTAATGCAGGTTTGCGAAAGAATTTACAAATAAGCAATATTTTACAAATAGAGAGCTATGAAAACAAGAAAACCTCTTTCCATCTTATCTTTTCTGCTAATAATAAATTTATTATGTTTTGCGCAACAGCCCAAAACGGCAGCAACAACCCCGCCTCCCAATGCTAAAGTGCCTGCAAAAAAGACAGCCCCCGGCGCTGCTATAAAAGCAAATCCCAATGACCGCTTTTTCGATCTTTATGCGGATGGTCACTGTACCATTAAAAATGCGAATGGCAAAGTGATCGACGAATCGTTCGAAGATGCATTTGGAGGTGGCGGGTCAGCGAAAGAGACCACAGGTTATCCTACCGCCATCTGGATGGAAGGGGAAAATCCCGATGGGTCGGAAATAGGCTGGGGTTTTATGGATGAGAAGCATAAAATAATTATTCCAATGATTTACTATGAACCCGAAGGCTTTTCGGAAGAATTGGCCGCCGTAGGCCTGCCGGGTGGCAATTATGGGTTTATTGATAAAACAGGGAAAACAATTATACCATTCAACTATGATATTGCCCATAATTTTAGTGAAGGAATGGCACATGTCCTCAAAAATCAAGGAAAGGCAATGGAATATAAAAGTGGTTTTATTGATAAAACCGGAATTGAAATAGTGCCATATAAATACAATATCGTATCAGATTTCAAAGGAGGACTAGCCGCAGTTCAATTGAATGGTAAATGTGGATTCATAGATAAAACAGGTAAAGTTGTTATTCCGCTCATTTATGATGGGGCAAATGATTTCTCGGAAGGAATAGCCATTGTTAATAAAGGTTGCAGCACAAGTGATTACAGCGTAGCTGGATATGGGGGCAAATCTGCAATCATTAACCGGGTGGGGAAAGAGCTCACCGAATTTAAATATTCAAGTATTTCTGATTTCCAAAATGGAATGGCTAGGGTTACTTTAGGTGCTGAACCCGATACCAAATATGGGTATCTCGATAAAACCGGCAAAGAAGTAATCCCCGCTCAGTATTTTGAAATCTGGCCATTAAGTAGTGGCTATTATTGTGTGGTTTTAAGCAAAAAGTATGGCATTGTTGATTCAACGGGCTCATCGGTTTTGCCTCTGAAATATGATGATATAGATTTGTACGGAGATGAAGGGACTCCTTGTAAAATTAAAATTGACAAGCATTACGGCTTTATTAATATTAAAGGTCAGATAATTGTTCCGCCTGATTACGATAGTGTGGGCGGTTTTTACGGCAGCAAACTATCTTTTGCTAAAAAGGATGGCCAATACGGATTTATCAGCCAGGCCAACAATGCGGTAATTCCATTTCAATATGATGAAGCCGGTGCTTTTAGCGAAGGCTTAGCCTTGGTAAAACGTAATAGCAAATACGGATTTATTGATGAAACCGGCAAGGTGATCCTCCCGCTTATCTATGAAGAAGCGAATGGCTTTGAATATGGTGCTGCTGATGTAACATTAAATGGCAAGGAGATAAGAATAAATAACAAAGGGAAACAAGTACCGTAGGAATAGTTGATAGAAGAAAACTAAAAATGGTTTAACAGTTTGCTAATCAACACATAAATAGTAATTATGATGATTTTATCAACATAGCTTAGATATTTAAAAAATGCAACACAAAAAAGTAAAGTTATATACGATCGTCCTGTTTTGCCTGGGCTTAACCGGAATACAGGCACAAACGGTGAAAGATATTGACGGGAACGATTACAAGACCGTTACCATTGGTTCGCAAACATGGATGGCTGAGAACCTGATGACAACCCGATACAACGATGGCACACAAATTCCATTGGTAAATGCTGCAACAGAGTGGGCTGCATTAACTTCACCCGCTTATTGTAATTATAAAAACACTAGTAATGCTGATACCATACATAATTATGGAAGGTTATATAATTGGTATACAGTAAATTCTGAAAAAGTTTGCCCCTCGGGTTGGCACGTGCCCACTGATGCAGAATGGACTACCCTTGAGACATTTGTTGGAGGCATTAGTATAGCTGGCAACAAGCTGAAAGAAACCGGCACCACTCATTGGCAGGCTCCAAACGGAGCATCTGGCGAATCGATGTTTTCGGCCCTTCCGGGTGGCAGTCGTTATTCAACCGGTACATTCCAGAGTATGGGCATAAATGGAATCTGGTGGAACTCCACTGAAAGTGATGCCCTTGATGCCTGGAGCCGCGTTATGTCCTATTTTTCTAACAGTATAAGCCGGGGCGACAACTACAAGTCAAGTGGCTTTTCGGTGCGGTGTATTAAGGATTAAATCCGTAAAGATGATTCAGATTTTTATAAGGAATATCTTTTAATCCAACTTTACCATAATAGAATTCAGCGTGAATATGCGACTTTTAACCTGTGATGTATAGGATGAATAAATGAAAAATCAACATGTTCCCTTTTGGGATCAAGGGTAAAAACATGTTGATTTTTCATTTTTGTTAAGTAGAAATAAAAGATCTTTTACAACTGAAGTCGGCATGAGTGATCGAAGATTTAAAAAAAATCACTGCTAAAGTACAAGATGCGTTAAAAGGATGGATTCCAGGTAATATTTCACCCCAACCTCTCTCCGGAGAAGAGCTACATGGGTCGCAAACAAAGGCTCCCGGCAAAATTTCGAATTTTAAGTCGTTCCCTAATGTTAATTTATAGCCAAACACATACAAAAATGAAAACAAAAGTTTTTTTTCTCGTTGCCCTGATGGGATTAACAAGTAGTATTGCCACACAGGCACAACAAAAATCACCCACCCCAAAAACGCCGCCAACAGGTTCGAAAGCCTCTGCTAATGTGGCAAAACCCAAACAAGTTTTAATTTCATATTATGATTCAGAATCCGGATTGTACGGTTTTAAAGATTCAATTTCGGATAAAGTGGTTGTTAAGGCTAAATACACTTATGTAAATCCATTCTCGGGCGGACTGGCAGCGGTGAACATAGGCGGCGAAATGGCTGATAATTACGATAATTCTGAAACCTATTATATAGGCGGGAAATGGGGATTTATAAACCCGAAAGGCATTGTTGTTGTTCCTTTAAAATATGATGAAGTCTACGATTTTTCAGGAGGAATGGCTGCAGTTAATATAGGTGGCACAGTAGAATATGATGACTACAACGAAGAATCCTTTTTCAGTGGCGGGAAGTGGGGATTCATCAATTCAGCAGGCTTGGTTGTAATTCCGGTAAAATATGATGAGGTCAGGAGCTTTTCAGAAGGATATGCAAATGTGGTTTTGGGCGGGAAAGCGGGCTGTGTTGGCAAGGCAGGTCAAACAGTTATCCCGATAAAATATTCAGGGATCTCAACGGTGAACAAAGGGACTGCTATTGTATGGAACACTGACAGTACTTACACCTCAAAGTTTGGCCTGGTGAATACAAAAGGAATGGCAATAACTCCTCTTGCATTTGATGAAATGGATTATGCTGAGGATGGAGTATATAAAGCTAAAAAAGATGAATTATGGGGTTTAATAAACAGTGCCGGTAAAATAATTGTCCCTTTTAAATATTCCAACATCAACACTTCATGTGGATATTTTATAGTTGAAGCTGATGGATTAGAAGGCCTTCTGGATAAGACCGGGAAAGAAATTTACCCGCCGGTAAACAAGTATATTACTCGCTTCGATGAAGATGGCTTTATGATCATACAGAAAGATAAAGATCATTTTTTCGATTTCCACAAATCAGGGTTAAAATTTGACCAAAAAAATACTTTCGAAGGCGATGTTGCCAGGGTTGTGCTTAATGGCAAATATGGGCTGATCAACAAAAAAGCGCAATTTATTCTTCCTTATAAATACGATAAAATAGGATATTTCAACGACACTTTGGCCATTGTAACACTAAACGGGAAAAAGGGATATATAAGCATTTCAGGCAAAGAATTGATCCCTTGCATATATGATAATATTGGATTATTTGAAAACAAATGTGTTTGGGTAAAACTTGGAACCAAAAGTGGATATATTTCTGCACATGGGAGAGAAATTATTCCAGTCAAATACGATGAATGCTATGATAATTATAAAGGCCTGGATATACAAAAAGTAAAGCTCAACGAAAAATACGGCATCGTAAATAAAAACCTTGGCGCAAACTATGAGCTTATCCCTCCGAAATTTGATTTCATTTTTGATTATGGAGGAGATTTACTTAAAAGCAATATTGGAGGAGTGAAAAATTCGGAGGGCTATATAGATGGTGGTAAATGGGGCATTATTGATAAGCAATCAGGCCTTGAAGTTATTGCGCCAAAATACGACTATATTTGGGATTACACAGATGGCCTGGCCCTGGTTATTGTTGATGGAATTTATAATCCTGTTAAGAAATCATACACTAGTGGGAAATACGGATTTATTAATCCAAAAGGAGTAGAAGTTATCCCAACTCAATTTGACATTGCGAATCCTTTTAAAGACGGGGTAGCTAACGTAAAACTTAATGACGTTTCGTATAAGATAAATGTAAATGGGGAAAAAGTGTATTAATCCGGATTTAGCAATCTGATATCCCTGTTGTTATGTCAATTTATAGTACTGATGGAACTAAGGAATGTTGTGTTTGCGATTAAAGTCATCCTCTGTATTTGATCAAAACTGAAGCAGAAATTCATTCTTTCATTAAAGCGTGAAAAATAGAATCTAAACAATATAATAACAATATGTTACACTAATTTTATGAAAAACAAATCTATAATTTTAACTATCGCAATTGTAATGATTGCAATAAATTGTTATGCCCAGGTAGTTAGTACGGCCGAAACGGTAACCGATGCCGATGGGAATATTTATAATTCGGTGAAAATTGGAACTCAAACATGGATGAATGCAAACTTAGTGGTAACCACCTTAAATGATGGCAAAGAAATCCCAATGGTAACGGATGATTATGAATGGCAGGATTTAACCGCTCCAGGGTATTGCGCATACGGAAATGGGATGGAGACTTATGCAGATGAATTTGGCTTGCTTTACAATTGGTACGCGGTAAACACTAAAAAACTTTGCCCGATTGGCTGGCATGTATCCACCGATGCTGAGTGGATGACTCTTACAACCTACTTAGGCGGTGCAGATGTTGCGGCCGGGAAACTAAAATCAATTTCAGGCTGGAATAGTCCTGATACAGTTGCATCCAATAGCAGCGGTTTTACAGCCCTTCCGGGCGGCTGCCGTAACGATGCTTTCAGGTTCAATGGAAACTATGGTTATTGGTGGAGTTCAACCGGGTTCAATACAGATGACGCCTGGTTCTGTTACATGTACAGCGATGGAAAAGATATTATAGGCAGGGCTTCCTTCGGAAAATATCGTGGCCTTTCCGTACGATGTTTGAAAGACTGAGATACAAAAAAAGCAGGCTATACCAGTGAACCATCAATCTTGCCGGAACCCCATTACTGAATGCAAGGCCAAGGATGTATTTTCCTCTCGAAAACATAAAGGTTTATAATACTAAAATTATAGTGAAAGCAAGTAAACAAATCATCTGAGAAATACATTGCGATCAAGGGTATAAACAGAACTTAAAAAACGTGGAGCCAGAACCCACTAAAAACGGACCTTTCCCGCACAGGTTAATAATTCGGGGGCGATACTGAAAAGCCATACGAGTAGGAAACTAAACAACTAAAAACTATGAAAATTACTTTAATCGCCATTGTTATTTGTGCGTTTATTACTGCGAATTCCTATGCGCAAGAGTTTAAAGAGAGTGTTCAGCCCCTTTCCGACAAAGCACAAAAAGGGCAGATGTATGAAGTGAATAAGGATGATAAAGGAAACAGCAACATCACTTATCGTATGAAGCTTGATAAAAAAAGCGAGGTCGTCTCCTATGAGCAATACAGCTTCGACAAGAATCTGAAATTTATTAATGCTTCGGACATACAGGTAAATAAAGAAAATAAACCAGATATGGAGCGCACATATTATAGGGCATATGTCGGTGGAACTGGTGTGGCAGCGATGAGGGTAACACTTAAATTGAACAAAGATGTAGCTTTGGAAACCTGGAATCAAAAAAAACAAAGGTATCAGGTCAAGAAATGGCTTTCGTCCGAAACCATTAAAGCAAAAAACGATGATGGAAGAGTATATATCGGATATGCATCCTATTCTTCAAACGATGTAAATAAAAGTAATGTTTTTGTGATTGCTAAAACTGAAACCAAGGACAAAGCACTGGCAGATAAGTTTTCAATACTTTTATTTGATGATAAACTTGAGTTAAAAGATAATCCGGTTGATTTAAAAGGTGCGTACACTTTGGTTTTTTCCTCCATGCTGGAAAGTGAAGATGTGGTGATGGTATTTGCGCCCAAAGAGTCTTCAGATCTTTCCAAATATGTTTATTTCAAATATAATATTGAGGGCAATCTCAAAAACAAAGTTGAATTTACAAGCCCTGCCTCAGCATTGCTTATTTCGGCTGCTTACGAACAGGGCGAAAATGTTTATTTCTTTGGTACTTCAAAAAAATCGAAAGAAGCATTTAGTGAAGTATTCAGTGAGTATGCTCCGATTTACAATCCCGGTGCCAAAGCCGCAAGTATGGAGGGGAACAATAAATGGGATATGAAGTGGAGAAAATGCCTTGATGATGATATGGACAATTTCCATTTGCTGAAATTTGGTGGCAGCCAGCTTGCTTTTGCTTCAACCACACCTGTTGCTGAGTTTAAGGCTAAATTCAAAACAGCCCCCGGCGATAAAGGAGCCAGTATATATAAAGGGAAAAAGTTCCAGCTCCAGAATTTTTATGTAACTGCCTTGGGCGATTACCTTATTACAGGGCAATTAACCAGCTGGATGACTCAAAAAAACGGGAATTCAATTGATATTATTGATTCGTTCAAAGACATAGTCTGTTTTCAGATTGATAAAAACGGGAATATCAAGGCTCAGTATGGTATAGGGAAAGCGAATGAGGATAAGGCAAGTGAGATTTTTTCGATGGAACAGAATTTTTATGCCTCCGCAGACAATAATACTATTTACTGGGAATTATGGGAAGTTATGGGCGATAAAGATTGGTTTACCGGCAATATCACCCGTGTATTTTTTCCGAGAATAGTAAAAATTGATTTGGGTAACTCAACCTTGAGCGCAATTCAATCTATGGGCGGCGGGAAGTATTATCTCAGAGAATCAAAATATGATGAGCAGGAAAAAAGCATTCTGTATATCGGGAATGATCTGAAAGGGAAGAATATCTGGGTTGGGAAAGCCCTTTTAAACTAAAACTGATATTCGGAATTGTCTTTTTAGCCAAACAATCGGCAGAGTTAATTTAAAGTCTTAGCTGGAATATTGCAAATCAAGATTTACGGGAAATTTAAATATCCGTTTTTTACTGTATGCGGGTCTGCTCCTGAAAGCAATACAATGCTTTTTTCGGAGCAGACTTTTCGAGACCGTTTTATAAGTTGGGGAGCCTCATTCTGATTTGTCTGTACCTTTTAAAAGTGATTTATTTCAAGTATTCCTTTGGGGAAACCTGGAGGGGTAAAAGTAAAAGATTGCACAATAGCCCTATAAATAATTGAATTAATTGAACTCCAAATTTATGGAGTAATACTATAAAAAAAGGATAAAGCTTATTCAGTCAGTTTCTCCGGATGGAAATACTCATAAACTATCTTCCCTTTCGCTAATCCGCCAACTTTCTGTATTTCAGCCAGCGAAGCTTCTTTGATAGCTTTTACCGACCGGAATTTTCGCAGCAATAAAGTTGATGTTGATTCGCCGACACCGGCAATTTCGGTAAGTTCCGTTTTAATAGTTCCTTTTTCGCGACGCTTACGGTGATGGGTAATTCCAAAACGGTGGGCTTCGTCACGCAATTGCTGAATAATACGAAGCGTTTCCGATTTCTTATCAATATATAAAGGTAATGAGTCACCCGGATAATAGATTTCTTCCAGCTTTTTAGCAATTCCGATAACTGCCACTTTTCCATGAAGTCCAAGCTTATCAATGCTTTCCATGGCTGAGCTGAGTTGTCCCTTGCCACCGTCAACGATAATTAATTGTGGTAAAGGCTGTTCTTCATCAATAACACGTTTATAGCGGCGGTAAATTACTTCTTCCATCGAAGCAAAGTCGTTGGGACCCTCTACAGTTTTAATATTGAAATGGCGGTATTCTTTTTTATCGGGTTTGCCGTTGGTGAACACAACCATTGCCGCCACCGGGTATGATCCTTGTATATTCGAATTATCGAAACAATCGATACGCACCGGATGTTCTTTCAGCCTGAGATCAGCCTGCATCTGGGCCATAATCCGAGTGGTATGGCGTTCCGGATCAACATGTTCAAGCTGTTTATGCTTTTCGAGCATGTAATATTTGGCATTGCGTTCCGAAAGTTCGAGAAGCTTTTTCTTCTCGCCACGAATCGGGGTGGTATATGTTACTCCCGGCAATTCCACATCTGGTTTAAACGGAACAATAATTTCGGGTGAATCGGAATCGAAACGCTCACGCAACTCAACAATGGCAAGCAAAAGCAAATCTTCCGGAGGTTCGTCCAGTTTCTTGCGAAGTTCAACGGTATGTGCCTGGATAATACATCCATTGATTACTTTCATGAAATTGATATATGCGGCTGTAGGCTCATCCACGTAGGAAAAAATATCAATATTATGGATCGACGGACTCACAATGGACGACTTGCTCTGGTAGCGGTCGAGCAGCACAATTTTCTCCTTAACGATATGCGCTTTTTCAAACTGAAAGGTATCGGCATATTCCTTCATCATTCCAACCAAATGTTGCCGGGCAGAAGAAATATTCCCCCGAAGGATATTCCTGATTTCGACCAGCGATTGCCCGTAGTCTTCTTCAGTCTGAAGATTTTCGCACGGTCCCTGGCAATTTTTCATGTGAAATTCGAGGCAAACCTTATATTTTCCTGCGCGGATATTGGCTGCGCTCAGGTTAAGACTGCATGTACGGATCTGGTATAATTGCCGTATAAGATCAAGCAAGGTATGCATCATTTTTACCGAAGCATACGGACCGAAATAGTCGGAACCATCATTGATGCGATGTCTTGTGGGAAAAATGCGTGGGAAAGCTTCCTTTTTGATGCAAATCCAGGGATAGGTTTTATCATCCTTCAGCATCACGTTGTAACGAGGCTGGTATTTTTTAATCAGGTTGTTCTCCAGCAGTAAAGCATCAAGCTCAGTTTCAACAACAACAATCTGGATATCAACAATTTTCTGAACCAGAATTCTGACTTTACCGATCAGGGATTCATTCTGCCGGAAATACGAAGAAACTCTTTTTTTAAGATTCTTGGCTTTGCCGACATACAGTATTTTCCCTTCCTTATCGTAATACTGATACACCCCGGGACTGTCGGGCAGTTCGCGGACGATATTCTGGATATGGATGGAATGTTTTGACAAGGGAGAATTTAGGGGTTTGGTTTTGGGGGTTAGGGATTCAAGGTTTAACTTTACTGGGCTCACCGCTTAATGAATTATGATCAACTGTTTCATATCTCCCTTCGCCAAGCCTGCACTGAGCGGAGTCGAAGTGCCCCTCGCCCCTTCTATTTTCTATTTCCCATTTTCTATTTTCTATTTTTCTGCACCTTACTCCTCATCCCGCATATGATTCCACCCCAATGCCTCAATCTGAATCAGCGGACCATTGTTTGTTGCAAGGTAAACGCCTGCATTTGGCTCAGTCATATGACCAATGATGCTAACACCCTCCAGGTCTTTTATTTTTTCAAAATCATTCATATTAATGGTAAACAGAAGCTCATAATCTTCGCCCCCATTCATAGCCGCAGTAACCGGCTGAATATTAAATTCTTCGGCGGCGGCAATAGTCATGGCATCGAGAGGAATCTTATCCTCAAAAATACGGCATCCAAGCCCGGAATCTTCACAAATATGAAGAACTTCCGAAGCAAGTCCGTCCGAAATATCAATCATGGCAGTTGGCTTCACTCCTACTGTTTTGAGTAATTCAATAATATCAGTACGAGGTTCTGGTTTAAGCTGGCGTTCCAGAATATAATCAAAACCAGCCAGGTCGGGTTGCATTCCGGGATCTGCTTCAAAAACCTTCTTTTCGCGTTCGAGTAAAAGCAAGCCCATGTAAGCGCTGCCAAGGTCGCCGGTAACGCAGATCAGGTCATTTTCTTTGGCTGTATTGCGATATACAACATCTTCTTTTGCAGCTTCTCCGGTAACGGTTAGGGACAAGAACAATCCATGAACCGAAGATGTTGTATCTCCTCCTGCCAGGTCAACTTTATAGCGAGTACACGCCAGTTTTATTCCCTCATAGATTTCTTCGAGTGCTTCCACCGGAAAGCGGTTTGACACTGAAATTCCGACAAAAAGCTGCCTCGGTGTGCCATTCATAGCCACAATATCCGAAAAATTAACGGTCGCGCATTTGTATCCCAGGTGCCTCAATGGCATATAGGCCAGATCGAAATGAACGCCTTCGACCAGTAAATCAGTGGAAACCAAAGTTACTTTTTCTCCATAATCAATAACGGCCGCATCATCGCCAATGCCTTTTATTGTAGAGGGTTGCTCACAAACAAATGAATCTGTGAGGTGCTTTATAAGTCCGAATTCGCCTAAAGATGAAAGTTCGGTTCGTTTGCCCGGTGTTGGATCAATCATGAAATAAATTTTCCGGCAAAATTAAGGTTTTTATTAACCACGGAGACACAGATTACACTGAGGGGCATGGAGTTTTATTTTTTTAAAAATGACTGAAATTCCAGCATCCCTCATTTTGATAAAATAATTTTTCAATGAAAGTGTCAAATACCTTGAAATCCTCAACTTTTATTTTTTCTCCGTGTTCCTCCGTGTCCTTAGTGTCTCCGTGGTTTATCTTTCTTAATTTCTAAAAGCACGATTATTCCAAATGAGCTGTAAAATCAAATTCAGTATTCATTTTCCGAAATCTGAAAACAAATCATACTTCTGCTTGTTTTTTACTAAAAGAACACGCTAATAAGGTATTGCAATACCTTTATTATTACTAACTTTGCCCGCTAAATTTATTTAAACCAAAGATAAATAAGCGGTTGAACATCACTAAGAAATGGAAAAGAATCAGAATAATATACTTGAAGAGGTAACCAACAGCGACTATAAGTATGGTTTTCATACCAATATCGAGATGGACTTGGCTGCTGTTGGACTGAGTGAAGATACGGTAAGATTCATTTCGGCAAAAAAGAATGAACCTGACTGGATGCTTGAGTTCCGGCTTACTTCATATCGCCATTGGCTTACGCTGACTGAACCAAAATGGGCGCATATTCATCACCCGGCAATCAAATACCAGGATATTATCTATTACGCAGCGCCTAAACGAAAAAAAGAGCTGGCAAGCCTTGATGAAGTTGATCCTGAACTCCTCGATACGTTCAAAAAACTTGGCATCTCGCTCGACGAACAGAAAAAACTGAGCGGTGTAGCAGTGGATGCTGTTATCGACAGCGTTTCGGTTAAAACCACTTTTACAGATACACTTTCAAAATATGGAGTAATATTTTGCTCATTCAGCGATGCTGTTCAAAACCATCCTGATCTCGTAAAGCAATACATGGGAAGCGTAGTGCCAAGCAACGATAATTTCTTTGCCGCGTTAAACTCAGCTGTTTTCAGTGATGGTTCGTTCTGTTATATCCCGAAAGGAGTTCGCTGCCCGGTTGAATTGTCAACTTACTTCCGCATCAATGCAGCCAATACTGGTCAGTTCGAACGCACACTAATTATTGCCGACGAAGGTGCTTATGTCAGCTATATGGAAGGATGCACCGCTCCTATGCGCGACGAAAACCAACTCCATGCTGCCATCGTCGAAATAGTTGCCATGAAAGATGCCGAAGTAAAATACAGCACCGTTCAAAACTGGTATCCGGGAAATAAAAAAGGCGAAGGCGGAATCTATAATTTCGTAACCAAACGTGGCATCTGCAAAGGTAGCCATTCCAAAATATCCTGGACCCAGGTCGAAACCGGATCAGCTATTACATGGAAATATCCAAGTGTTGTGCTTATGGGAGATAATTCTATAGGCGAGTTTTATTCGGTGGCTGTTACCAATAATTTCCAGCAGGCTGATACCGGATCGAAAATGATCCATCTGGGAAAAAACACGAAGAGCACCATTATTTCGAAAGGTATTTCGGCCGGGCAAAGCAACAACAGTTACCGCGGACTGGTGAAAGTAATCAAGCGTGCCGAAAACGCGCGCAATTTCTCGCAATGCGATTCATTGCTTCTGGGTGATAAATGCGGAGCGCATACCTTTCCTTATATCAAAGCGGAAAACCATACTTCCATCATCGAGCATGAAGCTACCACTTCTAAGATTTCGGACGATCAGCTGTTCTATTGCAAGCAACGCGGAATAAGTTCCGAAAGTGCCATTGGCCTTATTGTTAATGGTTATGCCAAAGAAGTACTGATGCATTTGCCAATGGAATTTGCCGTGGAAGCTCAGAAGTTATTAGCCATTAGTCTGGAAGGAAGCGTTGGGTAAGGAATGATTTGTGATTAGTGATTTTTAAATTGTGATTCGTGATTTAAAGAAAATGATTTCATAAACCTGAAATTTCAATCTTTGTACTCAATCAACCACTGAATGACAACTGAATGACCATCGAATGACAACTCAACATAACTCAGCTTTCCCATATAACCCTGCCCTCGACACCAAAACCTTAATTATCAAAAACATTAATAGAATCAAATTTATATGTTAAGTATCCGAAACCTGAAGGTTTCCATCAAAGGAAAAGAGATTTTAAAAGGAATTAACCTCGACGTAAATGCCGGAGAGGTACATGCTATTATGGGACCAAATGGTACCGGAAAAAGCACATTGGCTTATGTTATCGCCGGTCGTGAAGGCTACGAAGTAACGGAAGGCGAAATCATTTTTAAAGGCAGGAATATTCTGGATTTGTCGGCCGAAGAGCGTGCCTGCGAAGGACTGTTTCTTGGTTTCCAGTATCCCGTAGAGATTCCTGGAGTTTCAATTACCAATTTTCTAAGAACAGCCATCAATGAGCAGCGCAAATACAAAGGTCTCGATCCGGTTCCTGCAGTTGAATTCCTGGCAAAGATGGAAGAGAAAAAGCAACTGTTAGAATTGCAGGAGAAATTAGCCAGCCGTTCCGTTAACGAAGGTTTTTCGGGTGGTGAAAAGAAAAAGAATGAGATTTTCCAGATGGCAATGCTCGAACCATCACTGGCCATACTCGACGAAACCGATTCGGGACTCGATATTGATGCGCTGCGGATTGTGGCTACCGGAGTTAATAAACTCCGCCGTCCTGATAATGCAACTATCGTAATTACACACTACCAGCGTTTATTGGAGTACATTATTCCCGACGTAGTGCATGTACTTTTCGATGGCCGTATCGTAAAATCAGGGGGGAAAGAACTTGCCTTACTTCTGGAAGAAAAAGGTTACGAATGGATCAGAAGCGAATCCTGATTGCAGGAAAAAGAAGTTGTAAGATATAAGGTATAAGGCTTAAGTTGTTTTTTTACAAAAAGCAGCTTTGTAGAAAAAAAACTGCAGGATCAATCCGGGAAGAACTAAAAGTAAAACTCAAAATAGTATCATCAAGGGAATTCCCAATCCACTTATACCTTACACCTTACTTCTTATACCTTATACCTTACATCTTATGCCTTACCCTTACACCAGAAAAATTACCTTGGAATAAAAAATTGATTGGAAAAATGGAAGCATCAATAGTTTCAACAATATACGACCTCAAAGAATATCTGAGCGGTGTTTTCGCTGACAAGCAGCCTGAAATTACCCGGAACGATACTCCTTTTGTGGCTGCCAAACGGGCAAAAGCTTTTGAGTTATTCAGCAAAATGGGATTCCCTCATGCTGCACTCGAAAAATGGCGTGGCACAGATCTTTCACGGGTTCTAAATCATGAATATCATGCATTACCTGAGCCACCGTCACCTGAACTGGATATCGACAAAATTTTTAAGTGTGATGTTCCGCATTTCGAAACATTGCTGGTAACTCAACTCAACGGATGGTATGCTGACCGGAAAAACCTGATACATGTTTATCCGAACGGCATGATTATCGGTAGCCTGGCAGCCGCCTTCAGTAAATACCCGGAACTGATAAGCGCGCATTATGGTAAATATGCTGATGACAGTGCTGAAGGTCTCACTGCATTGAATACAGCCATGTCGCAGGATGGGATTTTTATTTATATTCCTGATAATGTTACTGTTGAACACAATATTCAAACCGTCAACATTACGGATTTTAAACAAAACCTGTTTCTGAACACGCGTAACCTTGTAATTTTAGGTGAAAACAGCCATTTACGGTTAGTTCAATGCGACGATTCCATCAACCACGATGTTACCTTTATTAATTCAGTAACAGAAGTAAAAATCGGGCGCAACTCAACACTTGATCACTATAAACTTCAAAATAAGGATGATCATACCACGCTGATCAACAGCATGTATTTTCACCAGGACGAAGGAAGTTCTTTGTCTACAAACGCAATAAGCCTGAACGGAGGATTGATTCGTAATCTGTCACACGTTACCATGAGCGGTAGCCACAGCAGCGCAGATGTTTACGGACTATACCTGATGGATCGTTACCAACATTTGGATAACCAGGTGTTTATCAACCATGCTGCACCTGACTGCGAAAGCCGGGAACTTTTCAAAGGCGTACTCGATGATCATGCCAGCGGAGTTTTTAACGGGCATATTAAAGTACACCGCGACGCACAGCGTACGAATGCTTTTCAGACAAACAAGAATATTTTGCTTTCTGATAAAGCCAGTATCGACACCAAGCCTTTCCTCGAAATTTATGCCGACGATGTAAAGTGCAGCCACGGAGCCACAATCGGGCAGCTTGATGCTGAAGCCTTGTTTTACATCCGTTCACGCGGTATCAGCGAATCAAATGCGAAAATACTGTTGATGTATGCCTTTGCTGCTGATGTAATCAATAAAATTTCTATACCGGAACTGCGTCAGCGTATGGATGATATGGTAAAGAAACGCCTTCGCGGAGAGCTTTCTCAATGCGAACAATGCGTCTTAAATTGCAGCACTCATGAGCACTCAAGAGTTGAGTTCAATATTGATCTGTCAAAAATCTGATTCTCAACTGTGATGAGTAAAATTTCAGAAGAAAAAATTCAATCTGTCAGGAATGATTTCCCGATTCTGTCGCGCACCATTTATGGGAAACCTTTGGTATATTTTGATAATGCCGCTACCACCCAAAAGCCCAATATTGTTATTGACGCTATCAGTAATTACTACCGGAATGACAATGCCAATGTGCACCGCGGAGTTCACTATCTGAGCCAGCATGCTACCGGAGCGTTCGAAGATGTGCGGAAAAAAGTTGCGACTTTCGTAAACGCTTCCAGTCAAAATGAAATCATTTTCACCCGTGGAGCTACCGAAGCCATTAACCTGGTTGCCTGTTCCTATTGCGAATCATTCCTGGATGCAGGTGATGAAATTATACTTTCTGCTCTCGAACATCATTCCAATATCGTTCCCTGGCAAGCAGCCTGTGAGCGAAAAGGAGCTTTTTTAAAAATAATTCCAATTACCCCCCAAGGTGACCTGGATCTTACCGTATTTGAAGAATTACTGAACGATCGTACAAAAATGGTTGCTGTCAGCCATATTTCCAATACATTGGGAACCATTAATCCCATTAGCAAAATTGTAGAAATGGCACATCATAAAGGTGTTCCAGTTTTTGTTGATGGAGCCCAGGGATTATCACATGGACCGGTTGACGTTCAGAAACTCGATTGCGATTTTTACGCATTTTCGGCGCATAAAATGTATGGCCCTATGGGAATTGGCGGGTTGTACGGGAAAACTTCCTGGCTCGAAAAAATGCAGCCTTACCAGCTAGGTGGCGAAATGATTGATACCGTGACTTTTGAAAAGACAACTTATAACGAAATTCCCTATAAATTTGAAGCCGGAACACCGAATGTAGCCGATGTAATGGGTTTCGGCGCGGCTATTGATTATCTGAATGAACTGGGATGGGATTTTATTACAGCTCAGGAAAACGACTTACTCGAATATGCAACCACCAGGCTACAGTCCATTGAAGGTGTTAAAATCATTGGAACATCCGCGCACAAGGCCGCGATTATTTCTTTTTTAATTGAAGGTATTCATTTTTTTGATGCCGGAACTATTATGGATCATTTAGGAATTGCGGTTCGGACAGGTAGTCATTGTACACAACCTTTGATGGATATTTTAGGAATAAATGGTACCTTGCGTGCTTCAATGGCGTTTTATAACACCCGCCAGGAAGTTGACAAATTAGTAGATGCAATTTACCGTGTGAAAACTCTTTTTGCGTAAGCAGGACAAAAAAGTATAGATAAAATGACGATCAAAGAAACTACAAATCTGATAATCAATGAATTTAACCAGTTCGACGACTGGATGGACAAGTACAATTACCTGATTGAAATGGGAAGGTCGGTCCCTTTGATCGATGACAATCAAAAAACTGATGCTAACCTGATAACCGGTTGTCAGTCAAGGGTATGGCTTAGTTCAGAGTATAAGGATGGGCTGATTTATTTTACTGCCGATAGCGATGCTGTTATTACAAAAGGGATTGCTTACCTGCTTATCCGCGTCTTCTCCGGTCATACTCCTGCCGAAATAGTTGAGGCTGAAACTACTTTCCTTGATCTGATTGGGCTTAAAGAACATCTTTCGCCTACCCGCAGCAATGGATTGCTTTCGATGGTGAAACAGATTAAACTTTATGCTTTTGCGTACCAGGTGAAGGAGAAGAATAGTTAGTTGGTTTGAAATAGAAAATAGAAGAATAGAAAATGAAAAATGGGTGTCGGTTTGAGTATTTTAAAAGTTTTGAACTTGGCTCTCCCCAATACCTAAATCCAAAAACCTAAAACCTTTTCAATGCGCAAACAAATAGAAAAAGATATAATCTCCGAACGGATTGTACAGGTTATTAAAACCATTTACGATCCGGAAATTCCTGTAAACATATACGATCTCGGTCTTATTTATACAATTCAGGTTGATGATGATTTTGTAGCCCATGTAACCATGACGCTCACAGCTCCGAATTGCCCGGTTGCTGAAAGCCTGCCTATCGAAGTGCACGAAACAGTGAAAAATGTTGAAGGTGTTACTGATGCAAAAATTACACTCACATTCGAGCCACCCTGGGACCGGAATATGATCAGCGAGATGGGGATGCTGGAACTTGGATTTTTATAGAAGAAATTTATTTTATATAAATACCGGATTATCAAACAGATAATCCGGTATTTTTTTTAGTATCAGGAACCATTAAAAATTCCCTTCCCAAAATGTAAATTTTTAGAAAAGTCAGTACATTTGCAATAAAGATAATAAGTACTAATAAGCTTTAATTGATGAAATCAATCTGTATTCTCATAGTATCACTACTTCTCCTTTCAATATCAACACTGGCACAAACATTTGAAATCAGTGGTCAGTTCCGTCCAAGGGCTGAATACCGGCATGGGTATAAATCGCTGATTGCAGATGATGTAGATCCCGCTTTTCTTATCTCACAACGGACCAGGTTGAATATGAATTATACGTCAAAACTATTTAAAACGTCACTTTCGTTACAGGATGTCCGTGTATGGGGCGATGTATCAACTACTAACAAGTCTGATCTCAATGGGATAATGATCCATCAGGCATGGGGCGAACTTTTCGTTACCAAAAATCTATCTCTGAAAGCTGGCCGGCAGGTCATTAATTATGACGATCAGCGCTTGTTTGGCGCTGTTGACTGGCTGCAGCAAGGCCGAAGCCACGATGCTTTGGTAGTGAAGTACTCCCCTGATGAGAAATTATCCATGCATATTGGCCTTGCCTACAACCAGAGCGCCGATAAGGATACAGGAAATTTTTATACTCTTGTAAATTATAAGGCACTTCAATATCTGTGGACCCATTATGAAGGAGAGAATTTGGGGATAAGCTTTCTTTTTGCCAATAACGGGATGCCACAAAATACAACCGAGGACGGAACGACTGTGCAAAAAACCAGGTACAGCCAAACATTCGGGCCATATATTACTTACAAAACACGCAATCTTAAATTAAACCTTTCAGGATATCTGCAAACGGGTAAGAACGCCAAAAATGCAAAAAAGTCAGCCTTTTTTGCCAGTGGTGATCTGGCTTACTCCCTTACCAAACAACTAAGTGCCGGTGCAGGAATACAGTTTTTAAGCGGCAACAGCCAGGTTGATCCTGATACTAAAGATCATGAGTTCTCGACACTCTATGGTACAGGACACAAGTTCAATGGATGGATGGACTATTTTTATGCAGGCAGTTCACATCTGGGCGTTGGATTACTTGACATCTATCTGCCTGTAATTTATAAAAGGAACAAACTAACTACTGAAATACAGATACATTATTTCAGTGCTGCTGCTGATGTTAAAGTTGTAACTTCGCCATCAAGCGCTATGAGTTCCGGACTTGGCACCGAAGCAGACATCATGCTTACCTATACTTTTTCGCCTGAAATGAGTGTTTCGAGCGGCTACTCGCAAATGTTCGGCACCGAAACACTTCAGGCTATCAAAGGCGGTAACCGTAAAAACACACAAAACTGGGCCTGGGTCATGTTAGCATTCAATCCCACCTTTTTAAAATCAGAAAAGTAATCCAGTACGGTATGATAAAAAAGTTCATTTATAGTGTGATTCCACCTGGACAATGGATGATGCCCGTCGTCATTCTGCTGGGCATCATTGTCGGGATGGGCATTTATATTTTTAAAATCGCCAATGCCGGATCCTACCTGAGCGACGACCCCGAAACCTGCATTAATTGCCATGTAATGAATTCGCAATATGCATCGTGGCAACACAGTTCGCATCGCGAAGTAGCCAACTGCAACGATTGCCATGTGCCTCATAATAATGTATTTAACAAGTATTTTTTTAAGGCTAAGGATGGATTACGGCATTCAACCATGTTCACCCTACGACTGGAACCACAGGTAATTCAAATCAAAGAAGCAGGGCGGAAAGTAGTGCATCAGAACTGTATCCGTTGTCACGAACAATTACTCAACGACCGGAGCATGCAGGCGGTTGTAAATTCGGATTATTTCCACACCCGCACCGCCCGCGAATGCTGGGACTGCCACCGGGAAACACCTCACGGAAAAGTTAACAGCCTTTCATCAGCGCCATACGCAAGAGTACCAAAGCTTGAAAACCCTGTACCTCAATGGCTTCGCTATTTTATGGATAAACAAAACAACAAATAATCATATATCATGGAAAAGAATAAACGCAAACCGATTTTTTACTGGTTGCTTTTCACCGGAACAGTAATAATAGTATTCCTGCTGGGGATGCTTGCTTCCTCAATCACAAACCGCAGGGCTGAACAAGAGTATGTTTATAAACCCATGGCTGAACTGAAACAAGGCGAACCACGCAACTCAGAATGGGGTAAAAATTTCCCACGCGAATATCAATCCTATATTCAGACACTTGATACTACTTTCCGCAGCAAATACAACGGGAATGCAGTAATCGATATGCTGGAGGTTGATCCCCGGATGGTTGTTTTATGGGCCGGTTATGCCTTTTCGAAAGACTATAAGCAAGGACGCGGACATTATTTTGCTATTGAAGATATTACCAATACGCTACGTACAGGGGCTCCGTCACCCGGGAATCCAAGTCCGCAGCCCAATACCTGCTGGAGTTGTAAAAGTCCGGATGTAACACGTTTGCTTGGCAAAATGACAGCTACAGAATTTTATACCGGAAGCTGGGACACCAAAGGCCCGGAGATTATTAATGCCATTGGCTGCGCCGACTGTCATGATACCAAAACCATGAACCTGGTCATCACCCGCCCGGCCCTGATTGAAGCTTTCGAACGACAGGGAAAAGATATCACAAAGGCCACACACCAGGAAATGCGATCGCTGGTTTGCGCTCAATGCCATGTGGAATATTACTTTGACAAGCATAAAATTGAAGGAACCGCCTACCTCACTTTTCCCTGGGATAAAGGATTTTCTGCTGAAAACATTGAAGAATACTATGATAGTTATGGATTTACCGATTGGACTCACAGCCTTAGCAAAGCGCCGATGCTAAAAGCCCAGCATCCGGAATATGAAACATTTATGATGGGAATCCATGGCCAGCGCGGCGTTGCCTGTGCGGATTGCCATATGCCGTATAAGAGTGAAGGAGGACAGAAATTTACAGATCACCATATTCAAAGCCCGCTGAATAATATAGCTAACTCATGCCAGGTTTGCCATCGGGAGGAAGCAGCCACTTTGCTGGCTAATGTTTACGAACGCCAGGATAAGATTATTGAAAACCGCAACAAACTGGAGGAATTATTGGTTCGTGCCCATGTTGAAGCAAAAAAAGCATGGGATCTGGGGGCCACTGATGCCGAAATGAAAGCCATCCTTTCGGATATACGTAAATCGCAGTGGCGCTGGGATTTCGCGGCAGCCAGTCATGGAGCTTCCTTCCATGCTCCTATAGAAATAAGCCGCGTTATTGGAAATGGAATTACTTACGCCCAGGAAGCCCGGATCAAACTTGCAAGAGTTTTGGCTCAAAAAGGATTTAACAAAGAAGTACCTTATCCCGATATTGCAACAAAAGTAAAAGCACAGCAATATATCGGACTGGATATGGCAAAACTAAATGCCGATAAAGATATTTTCAGGAAAACCACTCTGATTGACTGGGTGAATAAAGCAAAGGAAAGAGAATCAAAATACTGAGAGACTGTTTAAATTCGAAAAGTGGTAATATTTAGACAGGCAGAAGTCGGAAGACGGAAGATGGAAGACGGAAGTCCGAAGATGGAAGACGGAAGTCCGAAGTCGGAAGAATCCAGGTTTGAAGTTCAAAATTCAATATATTTATGATCATTGACCATCACCAAGCCTGAAATGAGCGCAGCCGAAGTACCCCTCGCACCTTCTAAAAGTTAAAAGCACAATTTTAAACAGACTCTAAATAAAGTTTTACTTTCGAAGAAAATCTCAGATGATAGATCTATAATCCAGCAGATTAGCACTGAACAGAACTATTTGTGAAGTGATAAACCGGGTTCGGAACACAGAGCCCGGTTTTTTGTAAACATTCCTTAAACATAATAATATACCGGAACCACCTTCGTTTAAGCCGGAAAATCTTACTTTTACACTCCAAATTCCGGACTATGACTCCCGCACAGGGCACATTGTTATCAAATATCGATTCACCTGCAGACCTGCGTAAACTCCCGGTTGAAGAGCTTCCACAAGTGTGTAAGGATGTGCGCCAGTTCATTCTCGAAGTAATTTCGCGCAATCCCGGTCATCTCGGCGCCAGCCTTGGAGTGGTTGAACTCACAGCAGCTATACACTATGCGTTTAATACGCCGGAAGATAAGCTGATCTGGGACGTGGGTCACCAGGCGTATGCACATAAAATTCTAACCGGCCGGAAAGATATATTTTACACAAATCGTTCGTACAATGGAATCAGCGGTTTTCCAAGGATTTCGGAAAGCGAATACGATGCATTCGGTACAGGGCATTCGTCAACCAGCATATCTGCTGCATTGGGAATGGCTGTAGCCTCTGAATTACAGGGGAATAAAACAAGGAGGCATATTGCTGTCATCGGCGATGGCTCCATGACTGCCGGAATGGCGATGGAAGCCCTGAACAATGCAGGCGTAACCAAAGCAAACCTGCTGGTTATCCTCAATGATAACGGGATTGCCATTGATAAAAATGTGGGAGGACTTTCACAATATCTCACCGATATTACTACTTCAAAAACGTACAACCGGATCCGCAACAAAATATGGTGGCTTATGGGCGGTAAAACCCGCTATGGAGCTAATTCAAGGGAAGTAGTTAAGCAGATCGGTAACGCCGTTAAAGTATCACTACTGAAGGAAAGTAACCTCTTCGAAGCTTTCGGCTTCAGGTATTTCGGCCCTGTTGACGGACACGATGTTGTAAAACTGGTTCACCTGTTGCGGGATATGCAAAATATTCCCGGGCCTAAGCTGCTTCATGTTATAACTGTTAAAGGCAAAGGTTACGAAAAAGCTGAACGTGACCAGACCTTGTTTCATGCACCCGGTGTTTTTAATATGGAAACGGGTGAGCTGAAAGAAACAGCCTGCCATAACCAGGCACCTAAATACCAGGTTGTATTTGGAAAAACCATTATCGAACTGGCAGAAATGAATAAAAAGATTGTAGGTGTTACGCCTGCAATGCCCACAGGCTGTTCGCTTAACCTCATGATGGCAAAAATGCCCGACCGTGCTTTTGATGTTGGAATAGCCGAGCAACATGCTGTTACTTTCTCGGCAGGAATGGCTGCCAGCGGATTAATTCCATTTTGTAATATTTACTCAAGTTTTATGCAACGGGCTTACGACCAGCTAATTCACGATGTTGCACTGCAAAACCTTAATGTGGTTTTCTGCCTTGATCGTGGTGGATTGGTTGGCGAAGACGGTGCCACTCATCATGGTGTTTACGACCTGGCTTACCTGAGAGCAATTCCAAATATCACGATTTGCTCTCCAATGAATGAGGAAGAACTCCGGAATATGATGTACACTGCACAACTCGACGGAATGGGACCATTCGCCATACGCTATCCCCGCGGACGAGGAGTAATACCACAATGGAAAACGCCATTCACAGCATTGGAGGTTGGAAAAGGACGAATCATCCGTGAAGGAAAAGACCTGGCAATAATTTCAATCGGCCACCTTGGGAATGTCGCATTGGAAGCATGCAATTTACTTGCCGGAAAAAATATTGAAGCTGCTCTGTACGATATCCGTTTCCTGAAACCAATCGATGAAGAATTGCTTCATTTGATATTCAGCCAGTTTAATAAAGTTATTACCTTGGAGGATGCTTCCATAATTGGCGGACTTGGAAGCGCCGTTACGGAATTTGCCAATGACAACGGCTATCATATAGCCACAATCCATCGTCTTGGAATCCCTGACCGTTTTGTTGAACAGGGAACTCTTGAAGAACTGCACCATGAGTGCGGGATAGATCTGGATGGAATAGTGACTGCCGCGATTCAGTTCATGGCTTCATAAAGCCGGCGTCGTTTAGCCGGCGTTTTACTATTTTATTTCTCCGAGTTATTCTGAAATAGCAGGAAACTGACATTTTTTTAAAAACAAATCCTGATATTTTTTCTTTTTCGGCAGTTACATATTGACCAATAGTCCATTAATTATATGTTAATGTTTCTGAATTGGTTATCATTAACAAGCAACTTAAACACTTATTAAGCGTTAATAGAATATAGCCTGTCAGATTACCGGCTAAGATTAACGTCATCAAATCAACTCTTTTAATTATGAAAACTAAATCATGGATTACCTTATCCCTACTGCTGGGCTTTGGAATATCACTCGTTCTGTTGCAATCGTGTGAAAAACTAAAAGAAGCTACTACATTTAAAATTACGTATGACTTACCGGATAGTCATATCACCATAGATTCAATTTCAATTTCACAGCTGAAGACTGAAATGGTGCTGTATTCGCAATCAAACTCCGCTATTAATATCGACAGCATAGTAGGCACTCAAACAGGATTGATAGATCGTGCCAGTTTTTACAAATTGAAGTTTTCAATTATCTCCCCGGAGATTGCAAAAATCAACTGGCTAACTTCAGCGCGTGTTACCGTTACGCCTCAGGGTGGTTTACCTATAGAAATAGCTACATCCCCAATAATAAATGAGACAGATCGTTCCATTGACTTTGTGGTTAAGGATGTGGATATGTTAGCAGCTGTTAAAAATCCTTTCATCATCACACTTTTAGGTGATTTGAATGGGAATATACCTACTTTACCAATGGAAACTTTACTGGAAAGTGGCATTGAGATTACGATCAGCCCATTATAAAAAACTTTAGTGAACCGTTGATTAATCATTACACTAACTGTGATTAATATTTTAAAGCGTCAGATTTCTGGCGCTTTTTTATTGGGATTGACTTTGTTTAAACTGATTAGAAAAGTCGGACAATAATTATGAAACCACAAATTTGATTATTTGAAACTGTAGATTTCTGGAATCAGCGACTGTTCCATAAATATCTGCTATATTTACAGCGCAAGTAATCCAATATGCAGAACCTTTTCAGGAAGAAGTCTATTGATATGATCCTTCGTCATGCCGACGAATCAAATCCTGATTTGATGAAACGCCGGCTTGGAGTGCGGGATCTTACTGCGATGGGAATTGCCGCAATTATTGGTGCCGGGATATTCAGCACAATTGGAAATGCGGCAGCCAGCGGCGGTCCGGCAGTATCACTTTTATTTGTATTTACTGCCATAGCCTGCGGCTTATCAGCCATGTGCTACGCTGAATTCGCCTCGGCCATACCAATCAGCGGGAGCGCGTATACCTATGCATATGCAAGCTTCGGCGAGCTTATTGCATGGATCATCGGCTGGGATCTGATTATGGAATATGCAATCGGGAATATTGCAGTTGCCATTTCGTGGTCCGGCTATTTTACAGGGCTTTTAAACGGACTACATATTTATATTCCTGAATACCTGGCTATTGATTACCTGAGCGCTGCCAAAGGATTTAAGCTCGCAACGGAGCAACTCCAGTCAGGTGTGGCGTTTGCCGGCCTCGACTCCAACTTGCGTGAAGCATACCAGGCATGGCTTTTGGCACCACATATAGGAAACATCCGGTTTATCGCTGATATACCGGCACTGGGAATTGTTGTTTTCATAACCTGGCTGGTGTATAAAGGTATTTACGAAACCAAAATGGCCGGGAATATATTGGTACTGATAAAAATTGGTATACTTCTGCTGGTTATCGCAGTAGGATCATTTTATGTTGATCCGGCTAACTGGAGCCCGTTTGCACCTAATGGAATTGGCGGAGTTTTGAAAGGGGTTTCGGGAGTTTTCTTTGCTTACATTGGTTTTGATGCCATTTCAACCACTGCCGAGGAGTGTAAAAATCCACGACGAGATTTACCCAGGTCCATGATTTATGCGCTGGCGATAACAACCGTTTTGTATGTTATTATCAGTCTTGTTCTAACAGGAATGGTTCCGTTCAGCCAGCTGGGAGTTTCGGATCCTCTGGCTTATGCGTTCGAAACATTGCATCTCACCAAGCTATCCGGTATTATTGCTTTGGGCGCTGTAATTGCCATGGCAGGAGTATTGCTGGTTTTCCAGGTCGGTCAGCCACGAATATGGATGAGCATGAGCCGCGACGGACTGTTGCCGCCAAGGTTCTCAAAGCTTCACAAAAAGTATCGTACACCTGCCTTTGCCACCATAATTACAGGTTTCCTGGTTGCCATTCCTGCACTCTTTCTTAACCTTACCGAAGTCACAGATCTTACAAGCATTGGAACATTGTTTGCGTTTATCCTGGTTTCGGGCGGAGTTTTAATACTTCATCCACGAGGTAATAATGATGTAAATAAAAGAGGGTTCAATGTTCCCTATGCAAACAGCCGCTTATATTTACTTCCTATCTGGGCCGTAATTCTATTTATTATCTGGTTCTCAAATCCCGGATTTTTTGCCGGTATTTTTAACGGCAACAATCATGTTTCAAAAGGATTTCATAACCAGTTGCCCATGTTTGTTTTTATTGTGGTTGCAATCCTTACAACGGTGTTTGCTGTAATCAGGAGATGGTCGTTGATACCAGTGTTGGGCCTGCTCACCAATTTATACCTTATGAGTGAACTTGGAATCACAAACTGGTTACGTTTCCTGATTTGGCTGGTAATTGGGCTGGTGCTGTACTTTGCGTACGGAATGAGGCATAGCCGGCTCAGGAATCATGTTGATGAATAAAAAGAAATTCAGGGATTTCAAACATTATCTGAAATGAAAGCTAAATATCTCCTTTTTACTGCAGTTTTCATATTACTGTATTTCATTGCTAATTCACAGTCACCAGGAAGTTATACCCTTGTAGTCCACGGGGGTGCTGGCAATATTACTCCGACTAACCTGCCAGCTGAAAAAGCAAAACAGTTCGAAGCCAAACTTAGGTATAGTTCTAACAGCCTTCTGAATTTTACAAAGCATTGAAACTAATCATTTTGCTCAATAGGCATTTTAGCCACAGATTTCGCAGATTTCGCAGATTTCAACTGCTTTCAGCAGTCTCTTGAACTAAATCTGATCATAACACATCAATATTCTGCGTAATCTGCGTAATCTGTGGCATATATCAGTTTGTTTATACTTTAATTGCACTGATTAGGCTTTAAGTATATCATTACTTCTGTTTTACAATCCGTTTTGTAAAAACGCCATCCGGATTCCGGAATTGCAAGATGTAAACGCCATCACTTAAAAATCTTAAATCCATTTTTTGCGAGTCATTTGAAATCTCTTTTTCAACTAATTTGCGTCCGCTGTAATCAAAAACGGTAACGGTAGTCTGGCTTGTAAATTCCTTTAAATCAAGAGTTATTTCACTTTTAAACGGATTAGGGTACACTGCAAACCGGTTGCTTTTATTTTCTGCCAAACCGACTGATATAACGCTCATTTTTGCGGATGTGGATATGCACAAAGGAATAAAATCATAAGAATAAAAATAAGAAACAGTATAATCTCCGTTTTCGGCAGCGGTATAGGTTTGATGTATAGCGCCGGGAATAGCATTTCCATTTAAATGCCATTGAATACTTCCTTCGTTAAATTTCGGCGCTGCGGTAAGCTCAATCCCCGAGCGGGTTATTGAAGGCTGAGGTGCCTCATCAGGATCTTCCGTAAATTTCGCCAGATACAATCCTGTATTGGCTACGCGGGGTGTACAACTGAAAGTGGGAGCTGTACGGCTGAATAATTTGCCACCCACATAAAAAACACCTTGTTCATTGGTTGCCATACTTTTTACTTTTGAGCCAGGACCTGCTGCGAAAGCAAATGCATTTTTAAAAGTTCCATTATAGGCAATTTTAGTTATGAAAGAACTACCCTTTACAGGATTGATAGTGAAGTTGCCCAATGTTAAATTCCCGGTAAAATCGCCTCCGCAAAAAACACCACTTCCATCCCGATTATTAAATACACTCCATACATGGGCATTGGTTGTTACCGACTTAAGCCAGATGGGAGTTCCTGATTCATTTAACTTTAATACGCCATCCGTGTAATTGGTAGACCCCGGACCAGGATTTGTAATTACATCAGTCCCGGCTGTTAAGGTTGAATTCACTTCTACCCCAACATATATTCCGTCGTCGTTACCAATAGTTACCGGGATAAAGTTTTCGGCAGGATCGCCTACACCATTTACATACTTTGCCCAGGCAACGGTTAAATTTCCGGAAGTACGGAGCATCAGTAAAGGTACTGAACCTGTTTCAACAACAGGGACAAGTGTTATGGAATTATAGGTTAAAGTCCCCCGCGAAACAGCAGTAAAAAGCAAATCGCCATTTGAAAAAACACCCGAACCTTTAAAATATATACCATTTATTGCAGTACTGGGGATAAAGGAATCAGCCGTTAAGGTTGAAATAAATTTTCCGGTTGTATCCAGTTTACTAATAGATAAGTTTCCGGTTTGAAAATAAATATGATTGTCGTAGTACTGCAACATACAAGCTGCTGAATGCCCGCCAAAGCTCACATTATTCAATGCTGTCCATAACAACTTTCCACTGGCATCAAATTTCAGGATATAGTTTTCTGTTTTCAATACCGGTAATCAGAGTGTCATTCACTCTCAACTTATTGCTTCCTAAAAGAGCTCCCAGCAAATACAGATTGTCATTTTCGTCCACCTGGAGATTCAGGGGAAAGAAATTTACACCAATGGGCTTTATGTACTGCAATTCACCATTTGCGTTAAATTTATATAGAAAGGTGGTGTTGGCCCCCGAAATAGGCTGCACGGTATCACCCTGGCATTGTTGCGCTCCGTTTGCAACATCCAGCGTATATAAATTCCCCTGCGAATCGCGTTCAATAGCGATTGCCCCGGAAAAACTGTTTGCAACACCGGCATATCCGGCTGTGCTTACCCAGTCGAAATGCTGGGCCTGTGAAAAAACACTTGCTAATAAGAGTGCTATAGTAATGATTTTTTTCATGGTTATGGGTTTTGAATGTTAGTGATTTATTGTTGTTAATTATTAGATAGACAATTGTTTAGATAGAACATTATCGTTTTATAATTTTCTTTTTGTAGCTTTTGCCTTCAGAAACAATCTGCAAAACATAAATTCCTTTCGCTACTCCTTCAAGGTTAATCCGATCGGTTTGTCCATTCACGGTAATAATAAGTTTACCCGAGAAATCGAAAACAGATATTTTTCTAATTGAAAGGTTATCAGAATTTCTGATCAATAAAATATCATTGACCGGATTAGGATAAATTTTCAAACCAGGGATTTCATCTTTAAACCCGATATTTGTCAGGATGATCGGGCAACTAACCAATATTGGAAAAAGCCTTATCGTTTGGGTTCCATCACCTAATTCTCCGGCAGTATTTCTTCCGTTCGACCAAAGCGTACCATCCTTTTTCAGGCAGAAAGAAAAATATTCACCTGCTTGTGGTTTTTCCCAATCGGTATCAGTACCTATTTGTGTTGGTATATTTTTATCTGTTTTGGTAGTATCGCCCAATGCACCGGCACTACCTGAGCTACTGCTGCCATTGCCATTGGAGCCCCATGCCCAACGGGTACCATTCGTTTTCAAGGCCATGCTGTGAATATCGCCGGCTGCAATACTTGCCCAGTCGGCATCAGTACCTATTTGAAGGACAACATTAGAACCGCCAAATGAAAAACCATTTCCTAATTGTCCAAAATCATTTTGCCCCCACGACCATAGTGTGCCATCGTTTTTGATTGCCAGATTGAAATTTCTGCCTGCTGAAATGATTTTCCAATCGGAAGACGTTCCAACTTGTGTTGGCACATTTATTTTCGAAAAAGAAGTATTTCCCAATCCTAATTGACCATTGTCATAAGCACCCCATGCCCAAAGCGATCCATTTGTTTTTATGGCAATAGAGTGTCTTTCACCCGCAGAAATTTCAGTCCAATCGTTATCAGCGCCTATCTGAGTTGGAACGGCCCTGATTGTGAAGGTTCCATCACCAATCTGACCTTCAGTATTCCTACCCCATGCCCAAAGCGTACCATCGCTTTTAAGTGCTAACGTATGTACAACACCAGCCGAAATTTTACTCCAGTTGGCGTCAGCTCCAATTTGTACCGGAGATTTTCTTGTTTCACCTGTTCCATCACCTAACATCCCGGAGAAATTTGCTCCCCAGCCCCAGAGTGTTCCGTTTTCTTTTATTGCCATGCCATATTCACTTCCCGCTTCAACTTCTTTCCAGTCGGTTGCAGTGCCAATTTGAGCCTTATTTGGATTGGCTGTATTGCCTTGTGTACCGAGACCTAATTGTGCAAAATTGTTGAATCCCCAGGACCAGAGTTGCCCGTTAGAAGTAATACCCAGCGTAAAAAGTTCGCCGCTTGCAAATGATTTCCAGCAAGCTGTTGTTGTCTGTGCAAATGAATTTTGTACTATAAAAAGTATTACAAATAGCACCATTAATTTTATTCTGTGGATATTTTTTCTCATAACCGGAATTATAATAGTTGAAGCTGAAATATATCAGCAGCAGCTAAATTAGAACACATGACATTCATGAGAATTGTGAATTGTATGAATGGCTATGAAAAATGTGTAAATGGGAATAATTCAGGATAAAACAAGTAATTACTTGAAAAACTGCTAAAAATCAGAAATTTGCAAACCATACATCAAAACTGTTTGTTTGTAAGTAATGAAAGTCCATTGATACATTTAATCACTTTTTTATAGAAATTTGAAATACATTTATGGTAACTAATCAGATTAATCAACAGGCATTTTAGCCACAGATTTACTCATGTATCTCTTATCTTTAAGGGTATTCGTGATAACGCTTCGCTAAATTCGCAGATTTCACAGATTTAAGCTTCTTTCTACAATTTTTAAATTGAAATCAGATTATAATTGAAAGTATTTTCTGCGTAATCTTTGTAATCTGTGGCATACATACGTTTGACAACGCTTTAGACGAATTACTTAGTTGTCATTTTAAAATTAAAAAATATGATTGATTTAGTATTGATCGACGATGAACACAGTGCCATAAAAAGCCTGGAATGGGAGATTGAGAATTTTTGTAAAAACGTGCGCATCATTGCCACATTTACAAGTGCTACGGATGCTGTAAGCTTTTTAAACAGGAATACCGTGGATTGTGTTTTCCTGGATATTGAAATGCCCGATATGGATGGATTTCAGTTCCTGGAGCTGTTTCCCAAACGAAATTTTGCAGTTGTAATTACCACAGCCTTTGATCAATATGCCATTAAAGCCATAAAAGAAAGCGCGCTCGATTACCTATTAAAACCTATTGATTCCGATGACTTAATAGCATGCTTTACTAAAATTGAGCAACAAAAAAGTTCCGTTTCCATCAGCGAAAAGCTGGAGAACTCTTTGGAAAAAATACTTCAATCCAATGTACTTTCTCAGAAAAAAATAAATGTTACCAACGACGGAAAAATGATTTTCCTTAATCCCGACGACATAATTTATTGCGAGAGCGACGGCAATTACTGCACTATTTTTCTTGAGAATAAAGAAAAGATCGTTTTAACCCAGAAATTAAAATTTATGGAAGAAAAACTGGCTCAGCTGCAGTTTTTCCGGATTCACAATTCGTACCTGATCAATCTGAACAAAGTGAAAGAGTTTCATAAAACAGATGAATATGTGGTACTTTCGAACATGGTAAAAATTCCGGTTTCGAGGCAAAAGAAATCTGATTTTCTGGATAAGTTATGAGTTTCGACATGAATCTTGTTGCCCAGATAGTATGGGGGTTTGTGATTTCAGGACTCATCATTTATTCGTTGCTATGCTCGTTCATTTACATTCAGACAAAGCAAAAAGCATTTTTTTACTACGGCATATATAATTTCCTGCTATTCGTTTTTCTTATAAAAAACAGTCCTTTAATACCACAGGATATTGTTGAAGCTTATCTCAATAGCCGCTATTATGCATTTAACTGGTTTATTCAAATCATCTATAACTCTTTACTATTCTTCTTTTACAAAGAGTTACTCGATTTTAAAACCTATTTCCCAAAATACACCAGCTTGCTGATCAGATTTTTACATATTTTAATGGCATTTTCATTTGCATTGGTTGTATTTTCGATCGCTTTGGGCAATCCGGCCTACTTCACCAGATTCTTTACTTTTGGATTTATTCCTTTGATTACAGTTGCTGTAATTTCCGCCTTGTATTACACCTTAAAAACTCCTTACAAACTGAAGTATTTTATTATTATCGGAGTTATTATTTACCAGGTGTTTGCATACATAGCACTGGCTAAATCGGATGAAAACATTAGTGATGATCATCCTATAATCTATTTTTACATAGGGATTATAATTGAATCTACTATTTTTATGTTGGGACTCGGCTACAAAGTGAAACTATTATACCTGGAAAAAATAAATGTCCAGAATAAAATTATCGAGGAGCAACATGCCAACCAGGTACTTAAAGATACCTATCAGAAAGAACTGGAAGTTCAGCTGGAAGAAAAAGTTGCCGAATTAAAAATTGCGCTTCAGAAGAACGAAGCTGAAAAGCTTAATTCGCTAACGCTTTCGTTCGAAAATGAAATCTCGCTCTTGAAACTTGATGCGCTGCGAAGCCAGATGAATCCGCACTTTATTTTCAATGCGCTGAATTCGATAAAAGCATACCTGATTGACAACAACAAGGAAAAGGCTGTTTATTACTTAAATAAATTCGCAAAACTGATCCGTAAAATACTCGAAAGTTCGCGCACCGACAGTGTTTCGCTGGATGAAGAACTGGAAACCATTGAGTTGTATATGAATATTGAAAATATCCGTTTTAACGATAGTATTAACTTTAAAATACATTGTGCCGAAAATCTGAATACCGCCTCCACCAAACTGCCGGGGTTAATTTTACAGCCTTTTATCGAAAACGCGCTTTGGCACGGATTAAT
>CAIRMR010000033.1 GCA_903879715.1 uncultured Bacteroidales bacterium | reverse complement strand
TGTGCCTCAAACTTTTGGAACCACACTCGCAAGCAGGCTCTAAGCACTAAACTGGGGGTCGGCCACACTGTGCAGATCTAGTGTAAAGTTCGGAATTTTCTCTCTGTCATATCATATTGTGCCTATTGTAAAATGGGTTTTCACTCGCAATGACAGTGTTGCTTCGTTTCACTCGCAATGACAGTGAGAAGTGATCGCTTTTGGGAGAAAAGTGAGGACCCGAAAGAAATGGATGGATATGTGAATAGTAAATATTTAAGCTGCTCCTATCATTTTCCTGTAAAATTCATTATTGGAAGCAAAGGCAGCATCACGGATTTGTTGTTTGATGGCGGTGAGGTTTGTGGATTGTTCAGGGATTTCAGTCAAAACCTGCAGTATGTCCGAAACCTGATTTACGTCAAGGTTTTGAAGGCGGTCGAAGTAAGGCTTGAGGAGTTTTTCTTCCTCCTTCGTTATTATAATTTCCGGATTTTCATTTTTCTTTTCAGGAGCTTGTGCAGAAGAGATAATGCCATGCAGCGAAAAGGTAAACACTATGCCATCAGTCGCGTTTTGTGCTGCAATTGCATACCCGTGGGCTTCTATGGCCATTTTGCAAAAGGTAAGTCCCAGTCCGGTGGAACGATGAGAGCTGCTGTCGGTTTTTTCCGAGTGCCAGTATTTATCAAAGATATAGGGCAGACTTTCATCAGGTATTGGCTCTCCGTGGTTTTTAATACTGATATTGATGCTATCGTCATCCGATTTTCCGGCAACAAATTCGATGCTGCTGTTTAGGGGTGAAAAGCGTATGGCATTGGCCAGCAGGTTGTCGAAAACACGCACAATGATGTCTTTGTCGGCCATTACAAGAAAGTCTTTCTGGTTTTGAAAGAACAGGTTCATCTTCAGGTTTTTGTCCTTCAAATAAATCTCCTGGCCCGATTTTACCTCTTCAATCAGCCCGCTAAGGGAATGGAGTTCCTTGTTGAGATTGAAACGGGTATTCTCGTATTTTTCCACATCGAGCATATTGGTAATAAGCCGGAGCATTTTTATAGCGGGATGTTTTACAGCCTCACTGCTATTGGAGAGCAGAATCTGGCTGAGCGGGTTTTTAAGGTCATGTACCAGTGCATGGGTAAGGGTTTCTTTAAACTGGTCTAATTTTTCGAGTCGTTCGTATTGCCGGAGAATTTCTTCGGCTTGCATCTGAATTTCTTTGTCCTGCATCTGAATTTCTTCATTTTTCAATATCAGTTCATCGTTTTTTACCACCAAATCAGTAGTGCGCTCAGTTACAATTTCTTCGAGATGCCGTTTTTCTTTTTCCAGCCTCCTGGCATTGAGACGTGTTATAAAGAACAAAATCCCAAACCAGAAGAGAAACACCAGTATGTAAAAAGGATATTTTAATAAGGCATAAGGGTTTTTATTAAAACTGAATTGATAATAGAACAGGCGTGTATTGAAAAACAGCGTTTTTGAAGTATTGCTGCTTATAACTTTAATTTTATTGTCTTCGGGATAAGGGGCAAACTCCTGATTGATTTTGTAGCGGGCTATTTCAGCGAAATCCGTTCCGAAAACGAGCATTTCATTGTTTCTGAAAGCAATAAACTCAAGCTCCTGATCTCCTTCCAGGTCATAAAAGCCGGCGGAATATGAAATGTCAGGTATTTCTCTGATGAGTTCAAGACTGTCATTACAGAGATGCAAAGCATTTGCACTATTGAAAACGATGCTTTTGTTGTTGGTAAACACATTCCTGTAATCATCCGTCATGGGAACTTGTTTCACCAATTCACCATCCAAACTGCATACAGTTATCGCCTTATCGCTTGAATTGCCCTTTAACGTATTGGTAATGGCAACGATGTACGGAATACCGTTTGAGTAGATGAATCCTGACTTTGTAAAGTTGGTCCATCCATTAAATTCGAGCGGATCAAAAGCAAAATTTAGGTTGTGGTCATACAGCAGGATATAGGAACCGAAGTCGCCATAAGGGTACACCTTGTCTTTGGTATATTCATAAAAACCAACGGAATCCGGATCTTTGGAGGATTTCAGTATTTCAGATTCTTCGGGCGAAACGGTATTACCGGCTGCAACTACGCTTTTGGCAAGCAAATAGTCCTGTCCCTGCCAGGCCATTAATTCAAAGTCATTAATAACAATACTATTTTTGGAAGTTTTTATGAGTTCTTCGGTTTCGAAATTGTATTTGTAAATGTTTCGTGGCTGAATAGAATACCCAGCCTGAAGAGTAAACCATATTTCATTTTTGTTGATCATTATACTGTGGTTTATGGCATCGGGCTTGTCGTTGGCAAAGGTGACACTATCCACTTTTATTTTTATTACCCCCTTCAGATGCAAAAACAAGAGGGAATCCATATTATATTCAAGGATGTTTAAGAATGCAGTATTACCCTTTGCCGTAATAAAAATAATTTCTTTTAACCCATCATGATTAACATCGGCAAACTTAAGGTAGCGGCTGATAAAGAATTCTTTTTTATCAAAAATGTTTATCATGCGAAAATGACTTTCATTTCTGAACTCCAGCGAATGACCTGCTTTGTTGATTTGATAATGTCGCACAAATTCAGGGATGGAGTCATTGTTTAAATCTATCATATATTCCTTCGAGGCGTCTTCCTTTGCCCAGGTAGAATCCAGTGTTAGCGTGTAAGGTACAAACTGTTCTGGCGGTACAACACGACTGATCAGCACTGTGATTAGCAGAGAGAGTATAACAAGGGCAAGCAGGGGTATGTATTTATAAAAGATCATGCCGTTTATTTAAATTCCTGAATAAAACTGTATAACGATTCATCTTCAAGCAGTTCAAGTTTCTTTTTTAGTCGTTGCTTTGCTTTTTTTAAGGTATTGTCGTTTTTGTATGTTATGGCAATAATTTCTTTGACGTTCATATTCATTTTAATAAAAGCACACAATTCGGTTTCGTTAGTGGTTAGATCTGGAAAAGAGGAACGTAAGCTGCTGAAAAAATCAGGATGAACTTTTTCAAAATGGAGTTCAAATTCTTTCCAGTTTATTGCTGTTGTGCTGGACATAATGCCTGATGTTATTTTTTTCAGAACAAATTGAGCTTCTTTATCCACCATCATTTCCAGCGATTGGAGCTCTTTAAGTAGCGTTTCGTAAGTTTTGCTGTTGTAAATCAATCTAAGCTTTGATGCTGTTAAGGCTTGTTGACTAATTTCCATTTCATATTTTGCTTTGTCCAGTTTTTCCTGATAAAGTTTGTTTTGAAGTCTGATTATTTTTTGCTGGTCAAGGTTTAGCCTGATCATGGAATTAACGCGCGCTTCTATTTCGATAGGGTCGTAAGGTTTCCGGATATAGTCGTTGGCACCGGTTTCGAGGGCCGTACGCAGGTTTTCCACATGGGTCATTTTCCCGGTGGCAACAATAATGGGAATCTCTTTGATTTCATCAGTTGCTCTGATAAGGCGGATGGCCTCTATCCCATTCATCTCAGGCATGTCCCAGTCCATAATAATAGCATCGGGCCGGTGTTTTATTGCTTGCTCAACAGCTGCTTTACCATTGGATGCCACAAAAACCCTGTAAATTTCAGGATTCAGCGCATCGAACAAATTTTTAATGTTCTGAGGTTCGTCGTCAGCTAATAGAATCTTGTATTGAGACATTGTATTTATTTAGAATACAAATATAAAAAATCATCGCTTTTTCGTAAGCTAAAGGCTGGGTTTTCTGATCCTGTGTTCATTTTTTTTACTTGCATGTGATAGTTTGAATATTGTAATAACAATAAAATAACCAGTGGTTAAATAGTTTATAAGCAAGTAAGCCCTAACTATATTAATCCTTCACGCACCGGACGGAAACCCCCTGTTCTTTAATTACCAGGAGCTCTGGAAATGTTGCTACTGTATATGTTCATGGAATAATACCAGGCATCATCTTAGTTCCTCCGGAAATTTGTTTCAATACTAAAAAGAACACAGCTACCCGGATAACCCTGGTAACTGTGTTTTGCTGAAAAAAGTAATATGTTTATCCTTCGAGGCTTGCACGCATGTTGTAAACTTTCTTACCTCCGTATAAGCCGGCAAGCCCTATTAAAAGCAAAGTGCCGCTGCCAACCGGCGCTCCTGCACCAACAGGTGTGTTTCCTCCTCCGCTTGAAGGCGCAGCACCGTTATTGGGATGTGGTGGTGCCTGGGCCTGAAGCAGGGTGATTGATAAAAACAGGAAGGCTGCTGTGATCAGAAGTCGAAGGAATGTTTTCATAGTTTTATTTTATAAGGTGTTAGTTTTTAGGTGCAGCGATTTTTAATTGCTGATCAGTATCTGGTTTTTTACTTTATTTACTATTGCTTATTTTAAATGAGCTTACCCCGACAAGCACTTCGGCAGGCAGTTCGGCAGGCTCACTGTGGCACTCAGTGTGTTACCCGGTACATCGCATGAAATAGCCATGAGGAAGTTTCTTATTGGTTCTGGCATGTCAAGGTTATGGATTTAAAGGGATTAGGCTTTTGGTATTGGGGATTAGGGTCTGGCATCAGGGCGTTTTCCTCCCTAACCCCTAACCCCTAACCCCCAATCCCTACCGAATAAAGATTTTCTTCACCTGCGAGGATTTATCAGTAACCACTCTTACAATATAGTTCCCCGTGTTTTTCAACCCGATCTCATTCATTCCTTTGGCCGAAAGTTTTGTCGCAACCAATTGCCCGGCTACATTGTAAATATAAATATCTCCTTCCAAACCGTTCATCAGATTAATATAAGTTGTTTTGCGGTAGCTGTAGATAGTTGCGGATTTGGTTAATTGATCGCCAATAGCCAGTGTGCCAAAGTGCAGTTTAAATCTCTGGTCTGGTTCGCCTGCACTATAGCTGAATGAATAGGCTCCGGTTTGCAGATCGGTAAAAGTTCCTGTTTTGGTATCTTCGAGGATAGCATCCGCTATGCCGTTAATCTGGCTGATACTAATCTGGTACTCGCCGCTCAGGCTGTTGCTGAAACCAAGCTGCATCACTTCACAGGCAGGGCGTACATCAATGGAAAGCTTCTTTTCGCCGGCATATGCATACAACTCCGAAAGCCCTGACGTACCCGATGGTAATTTATATGCATCGTGCTGTAGGTCGAAATCCTGGGTTGCTTCGTCCACAAAGCGTACAACCAGTTTGTCGGAGTAATTGTTGCTTACAGTTTCCAGCACCAGTGTATTGTCAGGAAGGGATTCTGACGTTTTATAGAAAGTGGAGAAGCTGTGAACCCTGTTGGCATTGGAAAGACTGAAATTGTCTGGTCCGCCTGACCCCTTTACAATGAAAAACCCCTGAACAGGCATAATATATCGTGAGCCTGTACCGTAGCTACCTGTCGCAGGATAAGCAATATACGCACTTCCATTCCACATATAGCAGGCTCCATACCCTGTTACTGTATTCCAGTCGATCGCGGAAGGGTAGGGGTTGCCCAGCAAGTTGGTGCCTTCATAGGCGGATGGATCACTGGAATATTCAGTCAATGACAGTGCCCTTGTTTGGCTGCCAGTGTTTGGCGTGCCAACGAAGGTGAAGGTAGCTGCCGCTTTCGTAGGTGTAGCCCACAACCCATAGCCTTGTAAAGGTTCTAAAGTTACATCCGGATCAGCAATGTCGGTCCATACATGTGATGCTTCGCTCCAGCTTTGCAGGTAATCGCCCAGGAAGGTATTGGCAGTAACGGAAGTAACAGGACTCGACACCAGGTGCCATGTTGATTCGGAAATATCCTTCATTATATTGATCGTGCCGGTGTTGGTGATGGTTCCGTTGGTTATAAGTGAGCCGCCGGAGTTTATAGTAAGTGTAGCACCTGAACCAACATTAAGGTCATTAATGGTTTTTCCTTCGCCGCTGTTAAGCGTTACAGCGTTGTTAATTTTCACCGAGGCCCAGTCGTTGGTGGGTACATTTTGCCCTGAAGCCCAGGTGGAATTGGTTGTCCAATCGCCATCAGTAATAGTATAATAGGGCAGTGGAGCGGTAGATGCAGCCCAGCTTGCTGAAGAAATCGTTCCTGTAATATTGTTACCGCTATTATCGGAAAGTGAGGTTCCGGAACCATCACTCATTCGATAATAAGCCCTAAGGTTGGATTGTGTGCCAATTTCCTTATACATATTATCTCTGATTTCCTGCTGAGTCCGGGCTACACTCCAAACTCTTACTTCATCTATTGAACCATCAAAATAATTCTCCCCTAAATTGCCATTATAACCAATTTTAAAATTATCTCCTGAGTCATTCATGGAATAGGCAGAGCCATTGTTATACGTGTTGTCAAGCACCCCGTTTACGTAAATTTTAAGGTATTGTCCATCAAATGTACCAACAACATGATACCATTTTCCTTCAACAAGCCTGGCAACGGACCTGACACTTGGCCAATAATCCCAGCTAATACCTGCAATAAAGGTTATTTGGCCCGCATCACCTCCCAAATTACCATTGTTTATATAGAGGCCATATCCGTAATTTGTCCCACCATGAACAATTTTACCCGCAACAAAATCTTGCGTGTTGGTTGAGTTTAGTTTCACCCAGGCTTCTATTGATACGCTGGCTGTTAACGCCAAATTGGCATTATATCCAAATGTTACATAATCATTTGTTCCGCCAAACCCAAGTGAATATCCTCCCTGCTGCGCTTTTAATCCAACAGTGAGCATAAAGAATAAGATTCCTAAAAGTAGTCTGTTTGTTTTCATATTCTCTGTTTTTAATGTTTGTTCTTGTTTCAATTTGCTGCAATGATGCCTGCGCACAATACAGAATTATTGTTTTTCGCCGGTACGTTGGTTATCAATCAGTTATATTTTAATTCCAATCCATGCCAGGGCAAGGAGTAAAACTACTGACGTAATGATGATTTCCGATAGCAAAAGGATGTTCAAAACGCCCTCCTGCCATATAATTGCCGCCCGGATGAGGTGCATTTTGTGCACTGGCCCGGGGTAAAGATAAAATTACCACGGCTATTCCAAATAGAAGGGTACTATTCCGTTTCATTATTTTACTGTGTTATCCGATGGAGTTATCATCAGCCTGAATACTGCTCGATGCCGCCGCTTTTTTTGTCGCGTAAAGCAACGCAAGCCCTATCAGCAGAAAATTCCCGCTGCCAACCGGCGCTCCTGCGCCAACAGGTGTGTTTCCGCTTCCGCTTGAGGGTGCGACACCGTTATTGGGATGCGGTGGTGCCTGGGCCTGAAGCAGGGTGATTGATAAAAAGAGGAAGGCTGCTGTGATCAGAAGTCGAAGGAATGTTTTCATAGTTTTATTTTATAAGGTGTTAGGTTTTAGGTGCAGCGATTTTTAATTGCTGATCAGTATCTGGTTTTTTACTTTATTTACTATTGCTTATTTTAAAGAGCTTACCCCGTCAAGCACTTCGGCAGGCAGTTCGGCAGGCTCACTGTGGCACTCAGTGTGTTACCCGGTACATCGCATGAAATAGCCATGAGGAAGTTTCTTATTGGTTCTGGCATGTCAAGGTTATGGATTTAAAGGGA
>CAIRMR010000032.1 GCA_903879715.1 uncultured Bacteroidales bacterium | reverse complement strand
GGGGTCCATAAATCGCGCTACGGATAAGCAGAACCAGTCTATTCAACGGGGTATTTCCCTTCAATGTGTGATTGGCTTACTTGCTAAAGAGCGCTACAAATTTCCGCATTCTACTTGTTAGTTCCAATTAGCGCGTTTTTTTGACCGTGTAAGTCTATTCACTATTCAATTAATTTTCGTCATCTTTAACTTCTGCCACCTGGCTTGTCACTTTCTTTGCCTGCTCCAGCGACATACTTCCTGTAATTTCAACCAATACATTTTTATCGCCACCCGAAACGAAAAGCACTTCAGTAATACGCTTCCTGTCTTTTTTACATAGTAGGATTGCTTTCTCCCCTTTGTGTTTTATGGTCATCAGTTCTTCATATCCTGAACGGTTTAATTTAGGTACAATTTCGTTATAAAAATTCAAATTTTCGTTAAGTAAAGTGTCCTGGACCGTTAGTACCCTTAGCGTGGAAATCCGGAATGCCTCGTCATTATTGCCATCGTTGAACATTTCGGATGGAAGATTTGATAATTTCACGGTAAGGAATCCATCCTTATCTGCATAGTGGTCAAAGAACCGGTCGAAGGATTGGTTTTGTGAGCAGGCACTTATTGTTAAAAACAAGCCTAACAGGCAGGACAAAAATACAGTTTTCATAGTTATCAGTTATTAGGTTTATGAAGGTTGTATTGTCAAGACGAATGATAAAGGATTTTATTAATGAAAAGCGTGTTTATTTTGATTAAGGTATGGGGTATAGGGCATAAGAGTCCAGCGATCTGGTTGCTATATCAGGACTTTTCTTACTTTTACAATAAACTTTTACTATGAAAATATTTCTATTACTAGCAATTGCTTTCATGCTGGCATGTTGTACCAATAATCGTAGTCCGAGAGTAATTATCGTTACAGGATTGGGGAATATTGAAGCCGAAATTTATTCCGACAAAGCTCCTGTAAGCGCTGCTAATTTCCTCAGGTATGTAGACTCGGGGAAATACAACAGCCTGGCTTGTTTTTACCGGGTGGTGAGGCTTGATAATCAGGCGGATAAAAAGATAAAGATTGAAGTAATCCAGGGTGGATTCGGGCAGGATTCTTTAATTGAAAAATACCAGTTTCCTCCCATTATTCATGAAACTACCCAGAAGACCGGCATTCTGCATAAAGATGGTGTTTTATCCATGGCCCGGTATGGACCGGGGTCTGCCTCATCTGAGTTTTTTATTTGTGTGGGCGATCAGCCTGCATTGGATTTCAACGGCGGGCGAAATCCTGATAAGCAAGGATTTGCAGCATTCGGGAAGGTAGTTAAAGGAATGGATGTAGTACGGAAAATACAATTACTGAATGATAAAGACCAGTACCTGGTAAAACCGGTGAAGATTATTAATATAACACGGATTAAGGAGTAGTTTAACGAAAACTATTCGTCATTAAATAAATCTTACCGTTTTTTTGCCTGCCTTCGGTGCACATTAATCTACAATTTCCAGTTCTACCTTTTCCACTTTTTTCAGGTCTCTTTCATAGTAAAAAGATCCTGCAAAAAATAAGGCGGAAGCAATAAGCAAGGCAATTGGCAGAAAAGTAAAAGCAGTCTGAATATTTGTAGCATCTGAAATTGCTCCCATTACAATCGGTCCCAGTGAAGCGCCCAAAAGGTTTTGTATAACAACAGCAATAGCGTACGACATAGCTCTCAGGCCCGGATGAACAACATCCTGGGTTACGGCACCGGTTGCAGCAATAAATGCTGTAATTGACACACCCATCGAAAGTAATATCAGATATTGTAATTGGCCATCGAACACACTGAAAGCCAGGAACATGAGTATTGCCGAAAGTAATGAAGTTATAGTTGGAACCAAAAGCCGGGCATTGATTTGTTTTTTTCTCCAGCGATCAGTAATATATCCGCCCAGAGGTGCTCCGATAATAGCAAAAAGCATAACAGCGCTGGCTTTTACCCCGGCATCTTTTTCAAGTACGCCCTGTACCCTGTGAAAATAGGTAGGGAGCCATGTGAGAAGCGAAGTTGTTGTAAATACAACGCCAGCCATTCCAAAATAGGTTAAAATTAACGAAGGCTTTGATAAGAATTCTGCAAGTGTATCCATAATGGACATCCTGACTTTTTTACGGTTAACAGCTTTACTGGGAGCTTCCACAGTTCTTTCCAAGCCTATTGTTTTGTAATCCTTAATAAAAAAGAAAAGGATTGCTATGATAAAGCCAGGTATAGCAACAATTCCCAACGCATGCCGCCATCCCCAGTTGGCAGCAATAATTCCCCCGATTGCAACTCCGATAGCACTGCCAAGAGGTATAGACGCATTCCACAGACCCATCATTAACGACCTCTTTTCCTGTGGGTATAAAGCCGACATCATTGCCGATCCACCTGGTGCGTAACCGGCTTCGCCAACACCTACGATTGTGCGGGTAATAAACAGATGCCGGAATGATTTAGAAAACGCGCCCAACCCGGTTGCAATGCTCCATAATATGGCCATTAATCCTATGGTTTTGCGTCGGCTCCAACGATCAACCAATATGGATATCGGGAAAGTGAACAGAACTATTGACCAGTAAACGGCCGAAACCAGCATACCACATTGAGTGTCAGTAAGATTCCAGTCGGCTTTCAGAAATGGGAAAAGGGAAGTGATCACCATCCTGTCGATATAATCGAACATATAAAGCAGGAACAATAGGATAAAAATATAATTTGTATATCCTTTTGTAAAGAGATAACCTTCAGGGATAACCTGTTTTTTCATATAAACGCAATTAGTGATTATTGTTTGGGATTTGCATCCATGAGAATGTTTGCCTGACAAATATAATTACTTTAGTTTATATATAATGCAACTGAATCGAAGAAACTTGATTCATGGGGCTATTTGTGGTCGATTGAATTTCTCAGAATTGAAAACTCCCGAGAAAAGCAGGACGAAAGTGGAATGACAGAATACAGCTCAGATCAAATCTGAAGAAATGTTGATCAGAGAACCTTTTTACTCTTTCGCTGAAAAATAAGCAAAAGTCCATAATATGAAACCGCGCTTGTCGGGATGACAAGTATGAACCAGGTAAGAATTCCATAAAGATGAAAAATCCCAACTGTCCTTATTCCTGATAGCATGCCGGGCTGAAAAGCATGGTTGATCTGCGCCATATTGATATGCAAGGCATGTACATTTAGTATATATGCCCCGAATTGCATAAACGGAATAATCAGCAACACCTGTACAAGAGCCAAGATCCATTGTATCGATTGTACAACAAGCAGGTTCTGACGAAACAACATGGTCAGGACTATACTAAGTAACGTAGTCAGTCCTATCACAGGAAATATTCCGGAGACAATACCCAGCGTCACCGAAAAAGCCAGTTTTTCGGGTGATAATCCTTCTTTAGGGACAAGCCGGAAAGGAATCAGGATCTTATGCCTGATGGACTCAACAATATTCAAAACAACAAATTATTAATTTAATTTCGTTAGGAAACATAGTATGTAAACTGCTGATGCAAAGATACTAAATGAAAAAATATCATAGCAGTAAATTATGCCCCTGTATTTAATTATTTGTAACCAATCAGTAATGTTAATTATATTTTTAGCCACAGATTACGCAAATTACACAGATTTAGACTCTTTTGAGCAGTTTTTCAGATTAAACTTGAACAATAAACAGTATATATTTATCTGTGAAATTTGTGAAATCTGCGGCAAATATTTGTTAGTCTGGGCTTTAAAATAAATGATTAATAGCAATTATTTAATTCAAAATTACAATTCAACATCATTTTTCAACAGTTGGGTAACAATAATTTTGACTGAACCATTTCAGAGCGCAATTTTGCTGCATGAAATGAAACATGAAACCAGAACTTTTAGAAATGAGAAAATACATATTTATATTTCTTTTAGGATTCGCAAGCATAAATACCTTCAGCCAGTCCACTATTTCAGGAAAAGTTTCGGGTGCTGATGGCAGTTTACCAATTGCCAGAGTTTACCTTGAAGGAACCTACGATGGAGCTTCGACCAATGCCAATGGCGAATTCAGCTTCCGGACTTCTAAAACAGGGAAAGTTATTTTAAAAGCAAGTTTTGTAGGTTTTGAACCTTTTTCCATGGAACTTAATCTGACAGTTTCAACGGTCAATCTTGAAATTGCCCTGAAAGAAGCTTTCGATGTGTTGAATGCGATTACTATTACGGCCGGAACTTTTGAAACGGTCGATAAGAAACGTGCAAACATTCTCACGCCTCTCGATATGATAACAACGGCTGGTGCTGTAGGCGACGTGTATGGCGCGTTGCAAACATTGCCAGGTAGTGGAAGCTGGCAACCACATCAAGTTTTATAACAGTAATTATTTTCTAAATGTATCGCGTATATTTACAGCAGTAGGCTTTTTTAAAGCATGGAAAAAGGCGGTGGTTAAGGCAGAACAATTAAAGGTTGAAATGATGACATTATAGTTGCCCGCGAAAGGGTGCAGGAATTTAAGGAGTGGTTGGATAGGTAGATAGAATAATCTCATGGCATCAGAAAGTAGATTGCCGTTTTATGCAATTCTGCTTTCCGGGATAAAGATCAAGGTGCCGTTACGATTCAGGCATAAAAAAAGCAGGGCTATTACACCCTGCTTTTAATTTCCGGCAATTCATCAAACCTATTTTATGATAAATAAATCATCTTTTAGTTTAGCGTTTACTTTTATTTCGGAAACCGTTAAGTTAAAGGATTGTCCACCCATCGACTGTTTAATTGTATTTGGGTAAAGTATTCCATCAACATCTTTGTAATCAGAATATTCAGTAGTTCCACTCTTGCCTTCGGCGCGAACTTTCAAACCGGTTTGAACATCATAGTATTCCGTATCTTTCCTGTCGCCGCCTTTGTTTACCTGAATTTTGTAGAGATGTTTCTGATCTTTCTGCTCCTCAATACCAAGCAATTCGGTAGTGTATCCTAAGGTAGTGTAATACATTTCAGAAAAAATCAATGCACCCTCTTTTAAGGTAGCCAGCTCATCGCCTTCAATTGGTTTACTTTCGCCACCCATGGGTGAAGAGGCTACTCCTTTACCGGCATTATAAATCTGGGTCGCAAAAACCATAGCGCCCGAACCAACCTGGAAAAACATTTTGTCGGGAGCTTTCATGTATGTGTCAAAATTGATTGTCTGACCCTGCATACTTGCCCCGGCTTTGATAGTAAGATCTTTAACCTTTTTAAGCTTTTTGGCACCACCTATTGCTGTAATGTAATTGTTTATCACCTGTTCGGCTGTTACACCGGCAGGCGCGGGTTTAAGTTTTTTACTCGGATCATATTGTTTTCCGTCGATATCATAATACAAAACCTCACCACTTTTAGCAAATTTCTTTAGATTTGGCGCTATGTCTTCTGCTTTTCCAACAGCCAGAATGTAAGAATTATCAGGCCGGATATACTTTTGAGCAGTTTGCTGAACATCAGCAGATGTAAGCGCGCCAAGTCGTGTGAGATATGTGGCATAATAATCATTAGGAAGGTTGTACCGTGCCGTATTGATTGCAAAATTGGCAACAGTAGCAGGATTTTCAAGCGAACGGCCAAAATTTCCCATCATATAATTACGAACCATATTCAGCTCATCGTCAGGAACTGCTTCAGTACGCAGGCGGCTCATCTCAGCCAGAATTTCGGTAAAGGAGCTGTCAGTTACCGGATTACGTACTTCCGCCGACGCATTGAATTGACCAATCAGTTTATCCGATTGAAGATTCGAATAAGCACCGTAAGTCCAGCCATGCTTTTCACGAAGGTTGTTGAAAAGTCTAAAAGTTCCTCCTCCAAGGATACTGTTTGTGAGTTTCACTTTAATATCATCAGTCGAACCTGGTTTAAGATCAACAGGGTAGGAAACAGATATAGTCGACTGAACAGCAGTAGGCCGGTCGACAATAACAACAGTTGGTTTTGCAGGAGCTTTCGGAGTAGGATAACTAGCTTTTGGAACATCGCCGCGTTGCCAGCTGCCGAAATATTTCTCAACTAAAGGTTTTGCCTGTTCCAGGGTAATATCTCCGACAATGGCAAGGTAAGCAACATTGGGTTTGAAGTAAGTCTTATAATAATCGGTGCACTTCTCAAGTGTGATTTTTTTAACTGATTCCTCTGACTCACTCTCCCCGTAAGGATGGTTGTTTCCGTAAACTAAGATAGAATTTACACGCTGCGATATTGCTTTGGGTTCTGTTTTTGATGCCTCAAGAGCTGAAAGCGTCTGGGTACGGATTTTCTCCAGTTCCTCTGTTTTAAAGTTTGAATTCAGCAATACATCCGACATGATAGCGAGTAACGCTTCATTATGTCTTGTGAGGCAATTTGCTGAAATTCCACCGGATGAGGTATTGAGGCTGGCGCCAAGCATGTCTACCTGTTCATCAATCTGATCTTTGGTTCGGGTAGTGGTTCCTTTACGCATCAGTTCACCTGCGAATCCGGTATATCCAGCCATTTCGCCTTCAAAAACCGGATCATTATCCAGAACCAGTGAATAGGACAAACGTGGGATTTTATGATTTTCAACAACAAACACCTTAAGTCCATTAGGTAGTTCAAATGATTGGTAATCACCGATTTTGATAACGGGTGCCGGCCCTGCCTGTGGGCGTACACTGCGGTCGATAACTTCCTTAACTACTGGTTGGACCGCTGTTTTAGTTGTTTTTCCTTTTTTTACCTGTGCAGCCAGTGGCAGTGTAATAATAAGGGCTGCTATAATTGATATGATTTTATTTTTCATGTGTTATATTTATTTTTTACGGGTCACATGGAACTCCATGACAAAATAATATCATCCGCCTGTGAGTCAAAATTGGCTGATTTTGTCATGTTCGTTTCATCTTATGATTTTTTATTTTTATTTTGGTAAGATGTAATACGCCATGATTAGCGAAATAATTATTTCACTGGGAGATTTACCAATCATGGCTATTTCATAGTGTGGTTCCTCCTCTAGTTTTTTTCGGTTGGTTTCGGTAAATAAGTGAGAACCACCCGGTTTTCAGGTGTAAGATATTTTTGAGCTACACGTTGAAGATCGGCAGGAGTTACTTTCAAATAGCGTTCAATTTCGGTATTGATAAGGTTTGCGTCTTTAAAGTAAACATGATAATTTGCCAGATTTTCAGCAATACCAACCATTGTGCTGTTACCGGTAACAAAATCATTTTCAACTTTATTACGGAGCTTTTGAAATTCCGCCTCAGATATTTCTGCAGTTTTTACTTTTGAGATTTCTGCTTCAATCGCTTTTTCGAGGTCTGCTGGTTCAACACCCATATTAACAAGTCCGAAAATCAGGAATAAGCCCGGATCTTCGAGTGCAAAAGGGAACGACATTACTTGCAATGCTTTTTGTTGCTGATCAACAATAGCTTTGTACATGCGTGAACTCTGTCCATCCGAAAGTAAAGTAGTGAGCATCGAAAGTGCATATGAATCAGGTGTGCCCTGTGCCGGCATATGATACGACATAATAACGGCTGGCAACTGAATGTTGTCATAAACTATATCACGGACTTCGGCAGTTTTAGCAGGTTCAACAATAGTAGGTCTGTAAAGATCCTTATTTCCGCGCGGAATGTCTCCAAAGTATTTCTCTATCAGCTTTTTAGTATTCTCAATATCCAGGTCACCAGCTATTGATAATGTTGCATTGTTTGGGACATAATAAATACTGTGAAATTCCATAAATTCCTGTAAGGTTGCTTTGTTCAGGTCTTCCGGATAACCGATCGGAGTCCATTTGTAGGGATGCACTTTATAGGCGTTCTCCATTGTTTTTTCAATAACTGAACCATAAGGACGGTTGTCATAGGATTGTTTACGTTCTTCCTTTACAACGGCACGTTGGGTTTCAACGCCGGTACTGTCGATACGCAGGTGAACCAGTCTCTCTGATTCGAGCCAGAGTCCCAGTTCAAGCTGGTTGCTTGGAAAGATTTCATAATAAAATGTCCTGTCCTGCGAAGTATTGGCATTAAGCGTTCCACCGGCGGTCAATGTAATTTTGTCAAAATCTCCGCGTGGAATGTTGTCCGAACCTTCGAACATCAGGTGCTCAAAGAAATGTGCAAAACCGGTGCGTCCCGGAACTTCGTTTTTCGATCCGACATGATACAGGATGGAGACTGCTACAATTGGCGTTGTATTATCCTGGTGCAGAATAACATGCAAGCCGTTTGGCAAGTCGTATTCAGTAAATTTGATACTGCCTTGTTGCGCCATTAAACCCACAAATGGGAATATGACCAGCAACAGAATTAATAATCTGACTCTCATAGATTTCGTGTTTGGTTTATTTATAGTAAAGGATTTATAATGGTGATTTATGAGTTAGGTACTGGGGTTTAGGGATTGGGATTTAGTTGTTCGATGGTCTCTCAATTGTCATTCAATTGTTGAGGGATGAGGTTATAGAGTTTGATGGTTATATTAGTTGTCATTCAGTGGTCATTCAATAGTCATTCAATGGTTGTTGTACAAGTAATTTTGCGTTTAAGTAGTGTTTTGGTTTTTAGTGATCTTAATAGGAATTAATGATTTTGATTTTGGAATTTGGAGCTTGGAATTTGCGACTTGGGATTTCAATTGCTGTTTTCTATTTTCTAAAAACTAAAAACCTATAACCAATAACTATTTACTTCTTCCTCTCATGCTCCAGCAGCCATTTATAAAGTTCCTGATCATTATACGCATTCACCCACGAATCGTGTCCAACTTCAGGGTAAAAAGTAATTCTGGCTGAGCCGCCTTTTGCATTTACAGCTTCAACCATTTCGATGGAACGCTTAACAGGTACAACCGGATCGGCTTCTCCGTGAAATGCCCATACAGGAGTGCTTGTCAGTTCGCGGGCAAACTGTATATCGCCGCCTCCACAAACCGGAGCTATTGCTGCAAACTGTTTGGGATAACTGCAAGCCCATGCCCATGTTCCAAAACCGCCCATACTTAAACCGGTAAGATAAATCCTGGTTGGATCAATACGGTATTTATTCATTAATTTTTCAAGCATAACCTGCAGGTCTTCAGTATTCCATCTTTTTCCTTCCGTACATTGTGGTGAAACAGTTATAAATGGGAAATCAGGTTGATTTTCAACAAAAGAAGGTGGCCCATGCATTTTAACCAGGTCAAGGCTGTCGCCACGCTCGCCAGATCCATGAAGGAAAATTAGTATGGGGAAAGCTTCTTTTTTATTTTTTTTATAATCAGATGGCAGCCATAACAGATAATTCAAAGTGGTTTTCCTGATAATCCTGACTTTCTGTTTTGTTTGGATCTGAGCATTAACTGGTCTGATCATTGTTATTGCTACTAAAATAAGGAAAAGACTAAAATATTTCTTCATCGAAGACAGGTTATTGAACAGGCATTTGAAGTAAGTCTTTAATAAACTGATCGCGGGCATCAAAGTTCATAATAATTTTGTTAACATACGTTAACAATTCTTCAGGTTTATGTGTGGTTGCCACTCCAATAACCCGCATGCCTGCACTAAGCGCCGACTGTATCCCTGCTATTGAATCTTCAAATACTATACAATCCGAAGGTTGTAAACCAAGCTTTGCAGCTGTCAGGAGATATATCTCAGGATCTGGTTTTCCGTGTTTAACCATGGATGCGTCTGATATAATACTGAAATACTTTTTTAATCCTGTTGAATCGAGAGTGAAGTCTACATTTTCCTGGGGTGCGGAAGTAGCCAGTGCAATAGGTATACCCTGAGCAGAAGCATTTTCCAGAAAAGCTGGCAATCCCTCAACAGGCTGGATAAATGGCCTGTATAACTCACGGTAAATTATCTCTTTTTCTTCTGCCAAAGCATTTAATTTATCGGAAGAAAGTATTGTATTAAAAAGCGAATTCATAATCGTTTGGTTCGTATTCCCGAAATATTTAGTGTAATTTTCTTTTGTATGAACCAATCCATGTCTTTTGCCAAATTCGGCAAAAGCTTCTAAATGCCAGACAGCGTTGTCTACAATCACGCCGTCCATATCGAAAATAAAAGCCATTGAAGTTTTTTAAGTGGTAAAAAAATAAAACTCGTCAAAAGTAGTGAATCAACGCATACTTTTGAAGAATTGTTTGGTACGGACTGGAAATGATTAGCTAAAATGATTAGTTCGCGTGGATCGGATGTTAAATTACTTATCTTATTAGCATTCGGTTTAAAATAGATATGGAATTTTAATTACCATTTTCCATTAACCTTTAACTTTTTACTGTTAGCCAATCAAATGAACTCAAATTACCTCAAATCTCTGCGCATCGTTTATTTTGCACTTGCAATGGGCATTCTATTATTTTTTCTGATGGCATTATTTCTGAATTCTTCGGCAGGTGCTTTTATGGGTAGAGAATTAAAGTCTAATGAAAAAACACCATTTGTTATTGTTTTAATTGTGCTGACAGGTGTTATTTTTATTGCATACAGATCCATAATTCCCCGAAAACTCACTTTTATCCAATCATTACCATCTCTTGATAAAAAACTCGCCGCATGGCGTGAATTAAATATTCTTCAGGGAGCACTTTTTGAAGCTCCGTCTTTTCTTGCCATCGTAATGTTTCTTTTATTGGGATTGTATGTATTGCTCATCTGGCCGTTTGTTGGCATCGTTATATTCTGGTTTACACAACCATCCCGAGATAAGCTGATTAGCGAAGCTAATTTAACTTCAAATGAAACGAACATGACAAGATCTACCAATTTTGACTCACAGGCGGATGATATTATTTTGTCATGAAGTTCCATGTGACCCGTTAAAAATACCTGCGAAGCAAGCATTAATACCGCTGAAAATAAGCAATGAATTAATAAATAATAACACATGAAACGAACATGACAAAATCTACCAATTTTGACTCACAGGCGGATGATATTATTTTGTCATGGAGTTCCATGTGACCCGTAAAAAAATAAATAATAACACATGAAATTGCTGAATTTGATGTTATGGAATAGTTGGTTTGACCTCTTCATCCAGTTTTACCTTCATTTACTAAAAATGTTTAAAGTATTGATAATGTATATGATGTGGTTTTTATTGTGATAGGATTGAAAATATTATCAAGATGCTCACAAACCAGCTCTAAGTTTTTCCCTGAATTCGTTTCTGCTTTTTCTAATATATTTCAGTAGAATACTTAGATTGTTCTTAACGGTCTTTAAATCATTTGTTTAAAAATGTAATGTGTTTTCAGATAGTTTGATTTATTTGCATCTTATTACTTTAACCATCTGTATTTCAAACGATATAATTAAATTTCATTGTAAGTGAGTCTTATTTTATTAATTAGCAATTAGCAATTAATTTTTTATAACTTTGCACCGATTTTTGAAAATTGTAAAATAGCGCCATAAACATTTGGCTTTCAATAATATAAACATATGAAAAGAGTAATGGTTCTTACCGGCGGAGGCGATTGCCCCGGGTTAAATGCAGTTATCAGGGCAATTGTTAAGCGTGCTTCGCAAGAAACTGATTGGGAAGTATTAGGAAGTATAAAAGCTTTCGATGGAATTCTGAACGAGCCTACCGAACTTATGATTTTGGATTCGGAGAAAGTTGCCGGAATTCATTACCAGGGCGGTACAATTATTCAGACTACCAATAAAGGGGGACCTTATGCCTGGCCGGTAAAAAATAAAAAAGGCGAATGGGAATATGTGGATCGCTCGGATGAAATGATCCGTAAAATGTCGTACCTGGGTATTGATGCAGTTATCAGCATTGGAGGCGACGGATCTCAACGTATTTCGCAGAGACTCTTCAAACAAGGGCTGAATATTATTGGCGTTCCTAAAACCATTGATAATGACCTTTCTGCAACGGATTCTACCTTCGGTTTTCAAACAGCTATTGAAATTGCCACTGAGGCTGTTGATAAACTTGTAACAACAGCTGCCAGTCACAACCGTGTATTCATTCTCGAAGTAATGGGACGTGACGCGGGCTGGATTGCATTAAATGCGGCTGTTGCCGGTGGTGCTGAAATTTGCCTGATCCCCGAAATTCCTTATGATACCAACGAAGTACTTTCGAAAGTAAATGCCCGTTTCCATAAAGGGCGCGGTTTCGCAATTATTGTTATTGCTGAAGGTGCAAAACCAAAAGATGGCGAAATCATTGGTGAGAAGAGTACTGAAGTTGGTTATGAACATGTTCGCCTGGGTGGTATCGGATTCAAACTCGAAGATGATCTCAAAACGCTGGGATGTGAGCATGATATCAGGGTTACAGTATTAGGCCACCTCCAGCGTGGTGGTATCCCAAATGCGTATGACCGGGTTCTGGCTTCACAATTCGGAGTAAAGGCTTTTGAAATGGTTATGAATGAAGAATTCGGACGCATGGTTTCGTACCAGCATCCTTATATTACGAGCGTTACCCTTGAGGATGCTGTTCAGAAACCAAACCTGGTTACACTGGATACCGCTCTCATGAAAACAGCCCGTGGTCTGGGAATCAGTTTCGGAAATGATCAGATTGCGTTGGAAGAATAATCTGGGATTTTATTGTTTTATAAAAAAAACCTCCTTTCCGGAGGTTTTTTTTTGCCATACCGTAGAGACGCGATGCTCGTGTCTCTACGAATAATGTAGGATCGCCTTAGAGACGCAAACATTGCGTCTCTTTACAAATTGTTCATTATATCTGGAGACGCAAACATTGCGTCTCTATACAAATTGTTCATTATACCACGAGACGCAAACATTGCGTCTCTTTACAAATTGTTCATTATACCACGAGACGCAAACATTGCGTCTCTTTACAAATTGTTCATTATCCACGAGACGCAAACATTGCGTCTCTTTACAAATTGTTCATTATACCACGAGACGCAAACATTGCGTCTCTTTACAAATTGTTCATTATACCACGAGACGCAAACATTGCGTCTCTTTACAAATTGTTCATTATACCACGAGACGCAAACATTGCGTCTCTACGGAAAAACGGACAATTTTGTCTATTTTTGCGACCCTATTAAAATTGAAAAATGGCTGAATGCATACATTGCGGGCAGGATTGCGGTAAAAATCCGGTAATATGGGACGATAAAACATTCTGTTGCAATGGTTGCAGCATGGTGTTCCAGATTCTTTCGGAAAAGAAACTGGACAGGTATTACGATATGATGCCGACACCTGGTATCCGCCTTGATCAGGAAAATACTTCCGGAACCCGCTATGCATACCTCGATAACGATGAAATCCGTTTGAAACTCCTGGATTTTTCGGATGGAGGAATCTCCCGAGTTAACCTTTTTATTCCTGCAATACACTGCAGTTCATGTATATGGCTTCTTGAAAACCTGAATACAATACATAAGGGAATAATGCATTCACATGTGAATTTCGTCCGCAAAGAAGTAAGTATAACCTTCCGCGAAAGTGATATCAGCCTCAGGCAGGTAATTGAACTATTACATACCATCCATTACATTCCGGATATCAGTTATAACAAGGAAAAGAAGGACGATCACCAGAAAGCGAACCGCCGTATGATCATGAAGATCGGAGTTGCCGGGTTTGCATTCGGGAATATAATGCTGCTTAGTTTTCCCGATTACCTTCCTGGAGGTGAAGCCATTGATGAACTGATGGCAGGAACATTCGGTATAGTCTCTTTTGTTTTGGCATTACCTGTAATAACATTTTGCAGCAGCGATTTCTTTTTGTCAGCATTTAAAAGCCTTCGTAAAAAGATAATTAATATTGATCTGCCTTTATCAATTGGAATTATTTCCTTATTTCTCGAAAGCACCTATGAAATTTTCAGTGGCGCAGGTACCGGGTATATGGACTCCCTGGCAGGTTTGCTCTTTTTTATGCTTATTGGTCGCTGGTACCAAAGCCGAACGTATCAATCTCTATCGTTTGACCGCGATTACCGATCTTATTTCCCGATAGCCGTAACACGTTTGCTTGATGGAAAGGAAGATTTTGTTCAACTTAAAGACCTTAAAACAGGGGATATTATCCTTGTGAGGAATGGCGAACTTATTCCTGTAGATTCTATTTTAACAGATGGCGAAGGAAATATTGATTACAGTTTTGTAACCGGCGAATCGATCCCGGTTTCGAAAAAAGCAGGGGATTTTGTTTTTGCAGGAGGAAAGCAGTCGGGCGCAGCAATCAGGCTCAGGGTCGAAAAAGAAGTTGCACAAAGTTATCTCACACAATTATGGAACGAGGATAAACTGGGTGAAGAAGCCGGAATTCAGATGCAATCCGTTATTACCAGAGTAAGCCATTATTTTACACTTGTCATTCTTGCCATTGCATTCAGTGCCGGTGTTTTTTGGTCGTTTTCTGATTTTGGAAAGGCTGTTTACGTATTTGCTTCTATCCTGATTGTTGCTTGTCCGTGTGCCTTGTCACTTACAATCCCTTTTACTTTTGGCAATGTAATGCGGGTTTTCGGGCGCAATGGTTTTTATATTAAAAATACAGAAGTGATCGAAAAGCTTACCCATGCCGATACAGTAGTGTTTGATAAAACCGGCACGCTCACACATTCCCGGACAATGAATATCGGGTGGGAAGGCATTGCCTTAAGTGCCGGTGAAGAGCAGTTTATACGATCAGTCGCCCGGAATTCAACTCATCCACTTTCAATAATGGTGAGTGAATGGCTACCGGTCAGCGCCCTACTTGCTGTTGATAACTACAAAGAAATAAGTGGTCTTGGCATAAATGGATTTGTTGACGGACATCGCGTCATGCTTGGGTCACGGCGGTTTATTGCAGGTAATGATGTTTCTGAAGAAAATAAAATATCATCTGTATATGTTTCAATAGACAATAAACTCCGCGGCTTTTTTAAAATGGAAAACCATTACCGCGAAGGATTACCGGAAGTGATAGCCGGAATGAAACACATGCAGCTTCATCTTTTAACCGGCGATAATGATTCGGAAGAGGCAAACCTGAGAACATACTTCTCTCCTGACACCCAATTGCATTTCAACCAGACTCCGGTCGATAAACTTGAATATATTACGGAATTGAAGGCAAATGGACGTAATGTAATTATGATCGGTGATGGTTTAAATGATGCCGGTGCATTGTTGAAAGCGGATATCGGGATTACAATTGCTGATGATATCTATCATTTTTCGCCGGCTTGTGATGCTATTTTGTCATCCTCAAAATTCGGAAGGCTGCAGGATTATCTAAGGTTTTCAAAATCAGCCATGAATATAGTATATGCCAGTTACTTGATTTCATTCCTTTATAACATTGTTGGTCTTACGTTTGCGATACAAGGATTATTGTCGCCGGTGTTTGCAGCTATATTAATGCCGTTGAGTTCCATCTCGGTTGTAACTTTTGCAAGTTTGTCGGTTTCAGCACTTTCGAAATCCAGAAAATTTTAATTTAATACAATTCGTACCTGATTAAATCAAGTACCAGTTTACTTGTTATTTTTATGCTATTGATGTAAATGTAAATGATATGTTAAATTCTGTATATTTTAAAGTATTATATTTCAGAAACATATGTGTTTATTAGGAATAGTTCTAAATTAACATGCTTCCGAACTTTGTAATATCTGATTCAATATCTTTGACTAATTCAATATTTCAATACTTAAATGAGCGTTATAGTAGTACTTATCGGTTTTAGCATAGTAGTAGCAGCAGGATTTCTTGTTGCTTTTTTGTGGGCTGTAAAATCAGGGCAGTATGACGATGATATTTCGCCTTCTGTCAGGATATTATTTGATAATGATGATGAAAAACCCAAACAAACAAATACAAACCCAAACAAAGTTTAGTTAAACCAAAAAAGCGTATGGAATTACAAAAATTTTACTACGACAACAAAATCGTGAAGATGTTTGCCTATGCCACCATCCTCTGGGGCGTAGTAGGCATGCTGGCCGGGGTATTGATTGCCACGCAAATGGTATGGCCTGCGGCAAATTTCAACCTGCCCTACCTCACATTCGGGCGGTGGCGGCCTGTTCACACCAATGCAGTTATTTTTGCATTTGTAGGTAATGGTATTTTCACCGGATACTACTACTCACTTCAGCGATTGCTCAAAACGGGCATGGCCAGTAACTGGATGACAAGAGTCCATTTCTGGGGCTGGCAATCTATTATTGTACTGGCAGCAGTTTCACTACTTGCCGGTTTTACAACCGGAAAAGAGTATGCCGAACTGGAATGGCCTATCGATATTCTGATCGCTTTGATCTGGGTTATTTTCGGTTGGAACATGATGTGGACTATCCTCAAACGCAGGGTAAAACATATTTATGTAGCTATCTGGTTTTACATTGCTACGTTTGTAACTGTAGCTATTCTGCACATTGTTAACTCAATGGAAATTCCCTGGGCACTTTTTAAAAGTTACCCTGTTTTTGCCGGTGTACAGGATGCGCTTGTGCAATGGTGGTACGGACATAATGCGGTTGCATTTTTCCTTACAACACCTTACCTCGGACTCATGTATTATTTTATGCCCAAAGCAGCCAACCGCCCGGTTTATTCGTATAAGCTGAGTATTCTGCATTTCTGGGCACTTATATTCCTTTATATCTGGGCAGGACCTCACCATTTATTATACCAGGCATTACCAAACTGGGCTCAGTCTTTAGGAACAGTTTTCTCTATTATGCTTATTGCTCCGTCGTGGGGCGGTATGATCAATGGCCTGCTTACTTTGCGTGGCGCATGGGACAGGGTTCGCGAAGAACCGGTTCTCAAATTCTTTGTGGTAGCAGTTACCGCTTATGGTATGTCAACTTTCGAAGGCCCTATGCTTTCGCTCAAAAATATTAATGCAATCAGCCACTTTACCAACTGGACCGTTGCCCACGTGCATATCGGTGCATTGGGATGGAATGGTTTCCTCACATTTGGTATGATTTACTGGTTGTTCCCTCGGATGTTCAAAACCAAACTGTGGTCAAACAAACTGGCAAATGTGCATTTCTGGTTAGGAACACTGGCCATGTTATTCTACTCCATTCCTTTGTATTGGGCTGGCTGGACAGAAGCCTCGATGTGGAAACAATTCACCGAAGCCGGTGACCTTGTTTATCCTAACTACCTCGAGATCGTTACTCAAATCATGCCTATGTATTGGATGAGGTTGTTTGGCGGAACGTTATACTTCTTAGGAATGTTCCTCCTTGTTTACAACATCTATAAAACCGTTAAGGCAGGTGAATTCGTTCCATTGGAAGCTGCCGAAGCTCCGGCACTTGAAAAAGAAGGTGCACGTAAGGCTGGTGAAAGCTATCACCGTTTTATCGAGCGTCGCCCTGTACAGTTTATGATCCTGTCTATTGTTGCTGTTCTTATTGGTGGAATTATTGAAATCATCCCTACGTTTATTATCAAATCCAATATCCCAACTATTGCAACGGTTAAACCTTATACACCACTCGAATTACAGGGACGTGATATCTACATAAAAGAAGGCTGTTATGTATGTCACTCGCAGATGGTAAGGCCTTTCAGGTCCGAAACCGAACGCTATGGCGAGTATTCCAAAGCTGGTGAATATGTATATGATCATCCGTTCCAGTGGGGTTCCAAACGTATTGGCCCGGATTTATGGCGCGAAGGTGTAAAATCAGGACCATTGTACAAGTCGGATGCCTGGCATTATACTCACTTTATGGATCCTCAGAAGATCAACGCACAATCCATCATGCCTAAATATCCATGGCTTGCTGAAAGTGAAATTGATGTTGAAGCAACTCCTGCTAAAATCAGGGTTATGCAGTATCTTGGAGTTCCGTACCCCGAAGGATATGATCTGAAAGCCAATGACGATCTGAAAGCACAGGCTGAAGCCATTGCTGCCGGGCTCAAAACAAATGGTATTGACGTAGCCGCATCAAAACAGATAATTGCTTTGATCGCTTATATTCAGCGCCTGGGTACCGATGTTGGAGATAGTAAAACTGCATTAAAATAATTAAACTGAAAGCACATCATGGGAATAGTTTCACGCGTATTCGATAGTATTGAGGGAATTTACTGGTTCCCCATCATTGCACTTGCCCTTTTTGTTTTATTCTTTACAGCTGTAGCGATTCATACGCTTACCATGAAGAAAAGCAAAGAACAGGAATGCGGTAAATTGCCTTTCGAAAAGGACGAAAATTATCAATCCAATGAGGCGTAAGTTAAACATAGAAAAAAAAGACATATGAGCAATATAGATGAAAACAAATTGCATCAGGGAGAACCCGAAATTGACGAACTAACCAAAGATCGTTATCTGGGAGGTCATGAATACGATGGCATCAGGGAACTCGACAACAAATTGCCGCGCTGGTGGGTATACTTGTTTTATGCTACAATTATTTTTGCAATAGTTTACATGCTGGGATATCATGTTACCAAATGGTGGCCACTGCAGGAAGCTGAATATGCAAATGAAATGTCGGTAGTGGCTGATCTGAAGAAAGCTAACCCTGAACCTGTAGTTGACATTGCAAACATGGTTCCCCTTACTGCTGCTGCCGATCTGGCTGCCGGGGAAGCAACATATAAAAAAATATGTATTGCCTGCCATGGCCCACAAGGACAGGGATTAGTAGGACCTAATTTTACGGATGAGTACTGGATTCATGGAGATTCAACAACCAATACAATTTCAATAAAGAATCTGTATAATGTTGTAATTACTGGTGTTATCGAAAAAGGTATGATTCCGTATAAAGATCAGTTAAGCCCTACGCAAATTCAACAGGTTTTGAGTTTTATCCTGACTTTCCAGGGAACAAATCCTCCAAATCCAAAAGCTCCGCAGGGAGTTAAATACGGGAAAATAAGTTAAGTCAGTTTTAAACTTGTTCACGGTCAGTTTTTTTGTTACCCGATTATGCGACTAAAATAATTTAATTTCAAGGCTGTGAAGTATCCGTACTCCACAGCCTTTTTTAATTTTGCTTGAAAAATACCCAAAATGGAAGAGTTTGAAGAATTTGAAGATTTTCGTGACAGGCAATCAACTATAGGTGAGGATGGAAGCAGGTTATGGGTTTATCCCAAACAGCCTAAAGGCATACTCTATAATTACCGGAAGATAACATCCTTCGTCCTGTTGGCGATTTTATTTATCATCCCTTTTATTAAGGTAAATGGTGATCCTTTCATGCTTTTTAATATACTGGAAAGGAAATTCATCATTTTCGGAGTAATGTTTTACCCGCAGGATTTTCACCTGTTTGTTCTCTCAATGATCGCGTTCATAGTATTTGTCGTGCTGTTTACTGTGATCTTCGGAAGGATATTCTGCGGCTGGATTTGTCCGCAGACCATCTTTATGGAATTCCTTTACCGCCCGATAGAATACTGGATCGAAGGCAATCACAGCCAGCAGCGTAAACTGGATCAGTCACCCCTGGATTTTAATAAATTCTGGCGCAAAGGATTGAAACACCTGATTTTCTTTTTAATTTCCTTTATTTCAGCACATTTCTTCCTGGCTTATATCACCGGGATCGATTATGTGGGAACGCTTATAACAGACGGTCCAACAGCTCATATAGTCGGTTTTATAAGTATAATTGCTTTCAGTATCGTTCACTATTTTGTTTTTGCCAAATTACGTGAACAGGTATGTATCATCATATGCCCATATGGCCGTCTGCAGGGAGTATTGCTTGATCGAAATTCGATTGTTATCAGTTATGATTATAAACGAGGCGAACCCCGTGGCAAGTACAATCCGCTCGAAGACCGAGCATCTAAAAACAAAGGCGATTGTGTTGAATGTGGAAGCTGTCAGGCGGTGTGTCCAACCGGTATTGATATCCGCAACGGTACACAACTTGAGTGCATAAACTGTACCGCATGTATTGATGCCTGTAATACAGTAATGCGGCGTATTAAAAAACCTGAAGGTCTGATCCGTTATGCATCAGAAAGGACGATTGCAGATAAAACAAAACTCAGGTTCAATGTCCGTATTCTGTTTTATTCAGTTGTACTATCTGGATTATTAATTCTTATTGCATTCCTGTTTTCGATCCGTACACCAATCGAATCTACTATTTTGCGTCAGAAAGGAACCATGTTCCAGGAATATGATTCGCTTCATTACAGTAATATTTATATGATACAGGTGATCAATAAAACCAGGAAAACCCTCCAGGTTGACCTGGAACTGGATGAACCCGACGGTGAAATAAAACTTGTCGGTGGTCCTCTTGTAGTTAAAAACGGTGAAGTTGGAGAATCGCAGTTCCTTGTTCTGATAAAGAAATCGGACCTTAAATCGTCGAATACCGAGGTAGAATTTAAAGTGATGAGCGGAGGCGAAGAAATGGACGAGATAGAGTCGACTTTTGTGGGGCCGAATGCTCTGGACAGGAAGTAAACGGGTAAACGAGTGGACAAAGTAAACAAGGAGAGGGGCGAAGGGGCGACAAGGCGAGGGGTGACAAGGGAATAAGGATTGAAAACCTGGCAGCGTCTGCAAAACCTGTCAGCATTTACGAAAATAGAAAATAGAAAATAGAGAATGGCAGGATTAATCAATTTGAGTACTTTTGGAAAAACATGATAATACAGAATAGCAAATGAAAATAAAATTTGACTGGGGAACCGGTATCACCATATTTATTGCATTGTTTCTGCTTGCAAATGTCTTTGTTATTTATAAAAGCTTTCAGCAAAAAAATGATCTTGTTACTGAAGAATATTATCCGCAAGGACTTGAATATCAAAAACAGATTGATCGTTTTGCTAAAGCCAACGCCTTATCGAGCCCAATTAGTATCAGCGAAGATCAGCAAGGGCTCGTGATCACGTATCCCGGCGAATTGAAAGGAAAAGATATTTCGGGCGAAGTTGTGTTTTTCAGGCCTTCCGACGAAAATGCAGATTTTTATGACCGTATCAGGTTCGACACATCTATGATACAGCGTGTTCCGATTGAGAAGTTTATCAAAGGCAAGTATGTTGCAAAATTTTTCTGGAAAATGGACGGAAAAGAATATGCGAATGAAAATACTTTTAGAGTGAATAAATAAGTAAAAGTTCAAAATTGTTAAAAGTTGTTCAATGTTGTTAAAAGTTGTTCAATGTTGTTCAAAGTTGTTCAATATTGTTCTAAATAGTTCAACGTTGTTCAAGATTGTTCAAAACTGTTTAAAGTGATTAAAAGTTGCAATAGATCTCCGAAACCTGGAACCCTTGAACGCGCAGCATTGAACCCTTAAACGCGAAGCATTTGAACACTTGATCTCAAAAGAAACTAAATCCTAATCCCTAACCCCAAAAACCTAACCCCTCAAAAAACATGTTTCTCTGGACAGCATTTATAGTAGGATTAGTCGGCAGCGCGCACTGTGCCGGCATGTGCGGACCCATTGCGCTGGCGCTTCCGCTTAAAAGTGATAATTGGTTTACCCGTGTAGGTGGTGGATTGGTGTACAACGCCGGTCGGATAATTACGTATATGATTCTTGGCGCGATTTTCGGGATGCTCGGAAAAGGTTTGCATATGGCTGGCTTTCAGTTATGGGCTTCCATCATTATTGGTATTCTTATGATTGTGATGGTTGTAGTTCCTTTGATTTTCAAAAAAATGCCTTCACTCAACAATGTGTTTGAAGGATATTCCGCACGTTTGTTAGGCGGATTCAGGAATATGTTCCGAAAAGGAGGCACTTTTTCGTTGTTTGGAATTGGCCTTTTGAATGGAATATTGCCCTGTGGTTTGGTTTATGTGGCTGTCGCCGGGGCAATTAATACCGGTGATGTAGTTTCAGCTATGCTTTATATGGCATTGTTTGGAGCCGGAACAATTCCGGTAATGCTGGCTGTATCCCTTGCCGGGACTATGATTAGCTTAAAATTGAGGATTTTTGTCAATAAACTTTCTCCTTACGTAATTGTTCTGCTTGGAGTTCTTTTTATTCTGCGTGGTTTATCATTAGGGATTCCTTATGTAAGCCCTAAAGCAGAAGCACTTACGCCAGTTATCGAGAAAGCACATAAATGTTGCAATCCGAATTAATAAAAACTTTTAAATAAAAGGATAATTGTGTTCATTAATGAATAATTTTACATACAAATTAACAACAACACTATGAAAACCAGAAATTTTATTGCTTTTGCAATGGCAGGCTTCTTCGGACTTGCTATGATTACTTCATGTGGCGGCGGAAAAACCGGCGACCAGTCAACAACTGACAGCACTGCTGTTAAAGATCAAGCAGCTGATCCTAACGTTCCATCTGCTGAACAAATGGCAATGGGTAAAGCCATTTATGAAACACCTGGCAAATGTATTACTTGCCATATGGCTAATGGTCAGGGCGTAGCAAGTGTATTCCCAAACCTGGTTGGTTCACAATTCCTGCTTAATTCAAAAGTTTTGGCTGTAACCCAGGTATTGAATGGTTCAGCGAAAGTTGGAAATAAAACAATCAAATACCCGGCTCCAATGCTTCCTCAGGTTGGATCCGCTGACAGCGCAGTTGCTGTTATCAATTATGTACTGAATAGCTTTGGTAACAAGGGCGGAATGGTTACTGTTGATGAAGTTAAAGATGTTGTAATTGATCCGCGTTAGTAATTTCTATACTGTAGGATTGAAAAAGGGAGCTTCGGTTCCCTTTTTTTTAGATAGTTCATGATTTTCAAGCCCGCTTCTGCCATTTGAAATTCCAAATTCTGAAATTTCAGGTTTCAGGTTCCAGGTTTCAACATTCAACCTACAACCTCCAACATCCGATATCCAACATCCGATATCCAACATCTGATATCCGACATCCAACCTCCGACATCCGAAATCCAACCTCCGATCTCCAACATCAAACATTCTCCTAATCTATCCTTATCTTTTCCAGTTTCTCCAGGCTTCCTTTAAATACATTAAAATCAACATTCCCGCGAATTCCATCCACTTTCCCTTTTTCACTATGCTGCCATAGTATCCATGGAGTTTTAAATTCATTATAAAACCTATCGTGATCGAAATAACCAGCTATCCATAAAGGGTAATCATCAAAACGGCCAATTAAATACGTGTTGTAAAAGTTGATGTTCGTGTAAATAATCGGTTTGACATCGTATTGTTTCTCGAGTCTTTCGATAAAAACCTTCAGATCATCACAGATTTTCTTTGCTGATTTACCATTGCTGTGTTCGATATCAACTACCGGTGGCAGATCACCTTTCGAAAGTTTAACCACCTTAATAAAGTTATCCGCCTGTTTATCCGCATTACGCGAGGGATAATAAAAGTGATACGCTCCGCGGAGTATTCCATGTTGTGCGGATAATTTCCAGTTTGTTTCAAATTTATTATCCTGCCTGGTGATACCTTCGGTAGCTTTAATAAAGGCAAAAGAAATGTGGATGTCATTCTTTTTCATCTTGCTGACACGATCCCAGTCGATTGTTCCCTGGTGTTTTGAAATATCTATTCCATGAACAGAATATCCTTTAGGCATGATAATTCCAAAGGATGAAACCGGAGGCAAATTTCCCTGGTTTCTGTTAAAAAGAGTATCGAACCATGCGGGTGCTTTTATGATAAGTAGCATAACAAGCAGAAGAAATCCCGGGATAATGAAGAGACGAAGAAATACGCTTAAGTTTTTTGTAATTTTCATGTATTGATTTCTTTTCCCACGGAGGCACGGAATACACAGAGGTTCACGGAGTAGTATTTTCTTTCTGACTTTCCTGAATAATTAGTTGATCCCAGAATTTCTTCTGTATTGTTGTAAACACTATGATAAGGACTATTCTTCATCTGTGATTATGTATTTCTCCGTGGCTCTCTTTGAGCCCCGTGCCTCCGTGGTTTTACATTCACTTTACTATTTGCCGGTAAAGTAAATTGGCTAAAAATCGGATTTTTCATCGTAATTTTGCTACTGTTCATTAAAACGGCAAATTTAGCGTTGTTTGTTGAACGAAAAGGGAATGAAGAATGTTTTTAAAGAAATTCAATTATGCTAAACGACGTTGTTACCATTGAAAGAAAGCATACAAATGCAGCAGCAACTTTGTTTGACAGGGTTCTCCACGATCGCAAATCAAAATTCATAGTTACTATTTCGGGCGAAGTAGGAACCGGGAAATGTGAAATAGCACATGAGCTGGGCCGCAAACTTATTGAAGCAGGAATAAGTGTGAAGTTGTTGCACATGGACAGTTATTATCATATCCCTCCAAGCGAACGGTTGGAATGGAGAAAAAAGAACAGCCTCGAAAAAATCGGCTATGATGAATATGACTGGAAAACAATCAATCATAACATTGACGATTTCCGGATGAATAAAAAGTCAGTTTTACCTCTGGTTGATTTATTTACGCAAAAGGTCGATCAGCTACATACTGATTTTAACGGAATTGAAATTCTTGTAATTGAAGGCTTATATTCCATCAGGATTAACCAAAGCGACTTACGGGTGTTTATCGAACTCACTTACGAAGATACCTGGGAAGAGCAAAAGGAAACGCACAAAGAAGTACTTGATGATTTCAGGATGGAGGTACTAGCACATGAACATAAAGCGGTACAATCATTAAAAAGCCTGGCCGATTTCTATATTGATTTCGATACAGCGGGAGAAATATTTCATTTGTAAATTATTATTTCGGGTTTGATGTTTCACGTGCACTGAGCGGAGTCGAAATGCAAGTTTCAGCGTTTCCTGTTTCAGCGTTTCCCAATTTCGCACCTTTACACTTAACTTTTCGCTCTTCGCTCTTCGCCTTTCGCCTTTCTCCTTTCTCCCATCGCCCCTTCGCCCCCAAATCCTAATCCCCAACCCCTAACTCCTACAAAAACGTGAGTCAAAAATATAAATTCCCCGAATGGGCGCGCAACCAGGTTGTATATGAAGTAAACCTCAGGCAATATACGCCAGGGGGCACAATTAAAGAGTTCAGGCAACACTTACCAAGATTAAAGGACCTCGGTGCTGGAATACTTTGGTTTATGCCGGTACAACCTGTTGGAATCGAAAACCGAAAAGGTACTCTTGGAAGCTATTATTCCATCCGTAATTATTGCGAACTGGATGCCGCTTACGGCACAATGGAAGAATTTGTGGCTCTTGTGCATGAAATTCATTCGATGGGAATGTATGTTATCCTCGATTGGGTTGCCAATCATACAGCCTGGGATCATAATTGGGTCAAGGAATTTCCGGCGTTTTACACCAGGAACGAAGCCGGTGAAGTTCATCCTCCGTTTCCGGAATGGGAAGATGTGATAGATCTTGATTATTCAAACCAGGATTTACGTGTTGCGATGATATCCAGTATGAAGTTCTGGCTCGAAACGGCCAATATTGATGGATTCCGATGCGATATGGCTATGCTGGTCCCAACGGATTTCTGGAACGCGGCACGTAAAGAATTGGAAACAGTGAAGCCTGTTTTTATGTTAGCCGAAGCTGAACAGCGCGATCTTACTGTAGAAGCTTTTGATGTACTCTATAACTGGAACCTGATGCATGTGTGGAACGATATCGCAAAAGGCAGATATACAGCAGACGAAATCCGCTGGCGTATACCTTCCGAAATAACTGATTTTCCCGAAGGCTCCGATAATATGATGTTTATCAGCAATCACGATGAAAATTCGTGGAACGGATCGGAGATTGAACGGTTGAATCATGCTCTTGAAGCTTTTGCAGTTCTGATATTTACACTGCCGGGTATGCCACTTATCTATTCGGGCATGGAAGCCGGTAATAATCGCCGGCTTGAGTTTTTCGACAAAGACTGTATCGACTGGAAACAAGATAAAATGGCTGTGCTGTATTCGAAACTGGCGCATCTCAGGATGCAAAATCCGGCACTTTGGAGCTTGCAGCCTAAATCAGATTTTAAATTATTAACTACCGACAGGGATGACAAAGTGCTGGGATTTCTACGCGAAAGCGCAGGAAACAAAGTGATGGCAGTGCTGAATCTGAGCACCGAACAGGTGGATTTCCGCTTTACAGGCAATGGTTTCCAGGGGAAATACAAAGATGTTCTAACTGATATGCAGGTTATTATGGGCGATACACCCTGTTTCTCGCTCGAAGCCTGGGGATACAGGGTATGGGAAACGCAATTAATTGATAATAACAAAGATATTTTACATTTAAAATAAAACCCTGAAACATTTCTGTTTCAGGGTACATATAAAATTTCGATATGCAAATGGTAGATTTTAAGCATCGAAGATAAAGGGATAATTCCTACAAGAAAACATTAATGTATAAACGTTGAAAAATTCAATTTAACGCTTAATTACAGCTATTAAACGCTTTCTACTGACTTGATAGTTCTTTTGATAAACAGGCATCAGCTTTTAATTCTGAGTGCTTTTACTTTGCTATTGGAAGATTGGAATGTCATGGCTAAGACATGATATTAATCCTGATGTTTAAAATCCGGCTCTTTAATAATGGTATAACATTACCGGCAGGAAAGTGAAGGATGTAATTCTTCAAAACCAAATGAAATTAAACGATTACGCCAGAAGGCAGAATATGGTTTCGGGCACAGTTCAGCATCACCAAATGACAACTATTATTTGCCTGTAAGCGCTTTCAGGAATTTCTGATTACGACGGGTAGCAACGTCCAGAATAGTCCCATTGTCAAGCACCACCTGGAATCCTTCAGAACGACTATAAGATTTGATAAAGTTCAGATTTACCAGAAAAGATTTATGTATTCTGAAAAAGATATCAGATGGAAGTATTTCCTCAAGGTAGCTTATTGGTTTTGAAACAAGGATAGGTTCACCACGCACAGTGAATATTCTGGTATAATTCTGTTCCGCTTCACAGTACATAAGGGAATTCACATTTTCGAGCTGGTAACCTGTAAATGTTGGAAGGGCAACTTTCCCTTTAGGGTCAGGGAGCGGATTTAATGAGCTTAGAAACTTTTCGATATGCTCGTGTGAAATTCCTTTTGCCTGTCTCTTCTCATACAAGGCGATAGCTTCCTGCAGATCTATTTGATTTATAGGTTTCAGAATGTAATCAAGAGCGGCTACTTTTACCGCATTAATAGCAAAATCCTGATATGCTGTTGTAAATATTACCGAAAACGGAACGTCGTTAAAGTAGTCGAATAACTTAAATCCATTTTCTCCAGGCATTTCAATATCAAGGAAAACAAGGTCAGGATGAAGTCTATTGATTGAGATAACACCTTCTTTCACAGATTCCACCGAATCAATTACTTTAAGTTTATCAGGGAATAAACGCTTGAGCATGGCCTGTAATGTATATCTGGCAGGTTGTTCATCGTCAATAATTAGTGCAGATATCATTTACCGAAAAATATTAAAGTCATGCAAATATAGTGAGAAGTGCTCATTCTTGATATATTAATATTTCTGCGATAATTTTTACCTTTTGATGGATATTGCATATTTGAATTCAGATGAAACGAACATGACAATAAATTGTCTCACAGTGGGATGATTATTCCAGGAGAGTTCCATGTGGCCCGTTAAAAATACCTGCGAAGCAAGCATTAGTACTGCTGAAAATAAGTAATGAATTAATAAATAATAGCACATGAAACAGCTTGCGCATAAGTTGATTAGACGAAAAAAATAAAAAGGATTTATCCCGAAATCATAAAACGTTTGAATATGATTTGGTTAATTAGATGCCTTTGTATAATTTTGGCATTTGAAAGTAGATTTATTTTTTTGAGATAACGCATAAATCAGGTTTAACTCTACGCGGAAGTAGCTCAGTTGGTAGAGCATCAGCTTCCCAAGCTGAGGGTCGCGAGTTCGAATCTCGTTTTCCGCTCCAACAATGTCATCAGCAATTACGTTGGTGACATTTTTTGTTTAACAATTTCAGGAACTAAGGAACACGATTTTTTCTTCAAAAAATGTAATCTTCCTGTTCTTGTGGTTTTGTTTTGTATACAGAAAATCCGGGTTTGTTAAAACTCCTGATAGTATTTTATTATAATTGGTGATTGGCTTATGAGGAAAAAAAGTACAACAAGAAGCACAACGGATAGTTTAGGCACCGAAAAACTCGGGAAACTGCTTTTACAATATTCCGTTCCGGCTATTGTTGCAACGGCTGCAGCCTCTCTGTATAATATCATCGACAGGATTTTTATCGGGCAGGGTGTAGGACCGATGGCTATTTCGGGCTTGGCGCTCACTTTTCCTTTGATGAATATTACTGCTGCCTTTGGCGCCATGGTAGGAGTGGGTGCCAGTGCTATGGTTTCCATCAGGCTTGGGCAAAATGACCGCAAGGGAGCAACACTGATTCTTGGTAATGCTGTAATGCTGAATATTATTCTCGGAATCGCCGTAGCTCTTATTACATTTGTTTTTCTGGATCCAATTCTATACGCACTTGGTGCCAGCAAAGATACACTACCATATGCTAAGGAATTTATGCAGGTTATATTAATGGGTAATGTTTTTACTCATCTTTACCTCGGTCTTAACAACATCATGCGGGCTTCCGGTTATCCCGGAAAAGCAATGGTTACAACGCTTATCACGGTTGGGATTAATCTTGCGCTGGCTCCTTTATTTATTTTTATTTTTCACTGGGGAATCCGGGGAGCAGCTTTGGCAACAGTAATTGCTCAGGCAATCGGTACAGTATGGTCAGTTCTTCACTTCGCAAAAACCGGAAGTTTTGTACATTTTCTTCCAGGCTACATGAAGTTAAAAAAAGAGATTATTAAAGATATTATTTCAATCGGGATGTCGAGTTTTCTGATGCTACTGAGTGCCAGCGTCGTAATTTCTATCCTTAATTTAAGTCTTGGAAAGTATGGCGGTGATTATGCAATCGGAGCATTTGGTATTATTAACAGTATCGGAAACCTCACCGTAATGGTTGTAATCGGGTTTAACCAGGGAATGCAGCCAATTGTAGGTTATAACTATGGGGCACGTCAAATACCGCGTGTTTTAAGAACTTTTAAGCTGACTATTTTCGCAGGGACCTGTGTGACTATTTTGGGATTTTTACTTGCTGAAATTTTCCCAAAACAGATTGCTTCAGCGTTCACAAGTGATGTTGATCTTATTAAGTTGGCTGTAAATGGGATGAGGATTAATATGATGATGTTCCCGATTATCGGGTTTCAGGTTGTCGCGTCAAGTTTTTTTCAATCCATCGGCAAAGCAAAAGTGTCTATTTATCTTTCACTTACCAGGCAAGTCGTGTTTCTCATTCCAGCACTTCTTATTCTTCCACACTTTTTAGGACTGAATGGAGTTTGGCTCGGAGGTCCTGTAGCCGATTTAACCTCATCGCTGCTTACACTATTTGTGCTGAAATGGCAATTGAAAAAACTTCATCTGTAATTGCCGCCTCAAGTCAATACTACCAGGTATATGACACCTTCATCGTTATTTAGATGAGGATGGAAATAACTGTTGCCGGCTAGTGAAGATTTGTTTTACTATTTCCCGCATCCTGAAGTTAATTTTCCGACTTTCTTCGTAATTTTACTTTTAATAAATATGGCATACTTTATTGATTCTGCGTGATTTCCTTAAAATAATTATTTCCCGAATCTGTTATCTTTTTCAATCTTAATTAATAAAACCAAAACCATGAAAACTAAAGAATTTATGTTAAGTGTTTTATTGACGGTGGTGCTGGCGTTTATAACTACAGTGCTGGTGACTTTACTCTGGAATTTGCTGATTGAAAAGACAGGCGCCATTGTTGACTGGAAGACGTCATTCTTATTTGCAATTATTCTTGGATTAGTTATCCCGATTGTTCGGAATACGTCAAAGACGAAATAGACTGACTTTTTTTAAAATCAGGAACATGGCAATTCCTTTTCAAAGGCCAATCAGAAATGATAAAAAATACTTTATTTAGGAGATTGATTAGTTACGGATTTTGAAATATGCCGGAAAGCAACCTTAAATTGGAATTGAAATAATATTTGAAGAAAGAACAGATGGCTTTAAGCAACCTCGAACGAATGATTCAACTGGCAGAAGATGTTTTTGCCTATAAAAGCGATCCCAATCAGCTTGATGTTGATCAGGAAGTAATGGAGCGATTATACCGGATTCATCCTGCGACAGTTTCTGAATTTGATGATGGGAATGGCCCGGTTGCCTGGGTTTTACTGATTCCGACGACAATGGATTTGATGAACAGATTCCTGGAACATGAAATTTCCGAAAAGGAACTCTTCGATCTTACACCTGAGGATTCAGTTTATGATGCATTGTATTTATGCTCGGCTTTGGTTTTGGAAGAATACAGGCGAAAAGGAATTACGAAACAACTTACCCTGGCAGCAATAGAAAATATTCGCAAGGATCATCCGATAAAAGCGTTGTTTGTATGGGCTTTCAGCAGGGAAGGAGATTTGGCTTCCGAAAAAATATCCCGATTGACTTCTATCCCATTGATGAAGCGGGGAAATTATAATGAAATATCAAATTCTGAAAAAGTATAAACAGACTTATCCGAAATCTTTAAAGAGTAGAACAGTAAATTTGATGATGATCATTATTTGCCGGTTTAATAGTAGAATGTTATTTATACTCTAACATTTTTGGATTAATAATAATAAGTCGGGAAAAAGAGGATTTCAATATGCGTATTTTTTGAATATGTGCTTAACTTTGGTATGTGATTGCCTCTAAATTAATCCGCAATGCACATATTGCGATTTTATCATCAGGAATTAACCTTATTCATTTTGTAAAAAAACATATTATGAAGCGAGTTTTCTTTTTGACCATATTTCTTCTATTCAGCCTGTTGTATTTACAAGCACAAAATCCAGGTGAAATTGTTTTCTCTAAAACACCGATTAATCCCTTACAGCCCGGAACTTCAGAAAATGAATACCAGGCGGGCAATACCATATATGCGGTTGCATTTTTGGCACAGACAATACAGGAATTGTACAGCTCCCGGCCTACGGATAAGCTGGATATTGAGATCTTTATCTATGAAATTAAACCACCGCTTTACGACTATCAACAGCCCTCGGAACAGCAAATGACTTTTGCAAATATGCGTGTTTCGGGTAGTGTTTTAAGGGATAAACATCTTGTAATTGAAATTGCTCCCGATCCTGCTCTTACATCTTCTTATAGTACAGATGGTATCACTTTTAAAGAATTCGGAAAGAAATTTGATGGTCCGGTAAATTATTCTGAAAGCCTGGCAACGCTGACAACAGGTGAACATACTCTAAAGATTGTTGTGAAATGCAATTATAATGATGTCGCATCAGGAATTATTAAGATTTCGGGCAACGATTTCAGTATGTATAAAAAACTGTCGGAAGACCTGAATAATGCTGCGCAAAATGCCGGAGCCAAAAATGCAGTTATGCCTGTAGCAAAAAAGACAGATGCTGCCCTTGAAACACGTATGATTTCGGCATTTAAAAACAGCAACGACTGGAAAAGCGGTTTTATTGATGCCTCTGAAGTATTGCGTATATCAATTCTCGATGCCGACTGGTTTATCAGGCGCAATGAACTCACCGGGGCAATCCTTCATCGTTACATCCGCGCGGCCATAGGTGTTAAAACAAAAGATGGCCACTGTGCTTATTATACCCTGGTGAGTTTTCAGGAGGATTATGTTGGTGGCAAATTTCAACCTCTTAAATACGACGGGGTTGGAGATAAGGTTATGTTGGAATGTGAAAATGTATTGAAATAGTTAGCTCCTAACCACAATCTTTCCTATATTTGCCTCATAATACAGTTTTATCCCAGATTAATCTTTTCTTTTGAAACCTGCTGACGCACTTATCATTGGCGCTGGCCCTGCCGGACTTTTCACTGCCATTCATTGCAAAGGCCGTAAGGTTATTGTGTTGGAGAAGAATGCAGTGCCTGGTAAAAAACTTCTTATTTCCGGTACCGGGCGATGCAATCTTACACATGATTGTAAACTGAGCGATTTTTTCGATCATTACGGAGCAAATCACCGGTTCCTGAAAACGGCCTTGCATGGTTTTACAAATTTCGATCTTATCCGCTTTTTCGAAGATCATGGGATGGAAACTGTTGTAGATAAGAATGGTAAAGTATTTCCTGCATCGCAGAAAGCTTCAGATGTATTGGCGGTTTTGATAAATGTCTGCAATAAAAACAGAGTTGAGATCAATTGTTACCAGCAAATTGAAGAGATAAAAAAAACAGAATCAGGATTTGAAGTGAAGGCTGGTTCAGGTGTTTTTATCAGCAGGTTTCTTGTGATTACAACAGGCGGAATGTCATATCCGGTAACCGGATCAACAGGCGATGGGTATCACTTTGCAAAACTCCTTGGACATTCCATTGTGCCTCCCAAACCTTCTCTCAGCCCGGTTTTTATCCGTGATTATACTATGGCCTCCATTTCGGGCGTGTCGGTTCAAAATAAAATGGTATACCTGTATCGTGGAGATAAAAAAATAATGGAACATTCCGGCGATATAGGTTTCACTCATAAAGGCCTGAGCGGACCAGGTATATTGGATTTCTCCAGGAATATTCTGAGTAATGATATCCTTAAAGTGAATTTTATTGAACTAAAATCTGATGATTTCAGAAATGAACTGATCAAAGTTTCGGAAAAGGAAGGTAAAACGGCGATCCAGACATATCTGAAAAAGTTTGATCTGCCGCGTAGCCTCGTATTGCTGATTTTAAAATCAATAAATATAGAACCCGAAACCCGCTTAGCCGAAATAACTAAAATCCAACGTAATCAGTTGGTTGCAGCTTTTTGCGAATTTCCGTTTACAGTCGAAAAAGTGGGTGGTTTCAATATGGCTATGGTTACAGCCGGTGGCGTGAATCTTGAAGAAGTAAATCCTAAAACCATGGAATCGAAACTGGTTCCCGGGCTTTATTTCGCCGGCGAAGTATTGGATATTGATGGCGATACAGGCGGATATAACCTGCAGGCTGCATTTTCAATGGGATGGTTGGTGGGGCAGGGGATTAGTCAGTCAGACAAGGGGTGAGAGTTGACGAGGGGAAGAGTGACTGGGCGAGGGGCGACTGGGCGAGGGGCGAGGAGCGACTGGGCGAAGGGCGAGGAGCGACTGGGCGAAGGGCGAGGAGCGACTGGGCGAAGAGCGATTGGGTGAGGAGCGACTGAGCGAAGAGCGACAAGGCGAAAAAGAAATTTGAAATATTGAACCCCCTAAATCCCAACCCCTAAAACCTAACCCCTAAAACCTAACCCCTAAAACCTAACCCCTTATTTCCTTACATCATTTTATGCTTCTCTATCAGATCAAAGAAATTCTTTGAATAGGTATCGCTGATCGGAATCAGGATTTCTCCGATTTTAATCTGTTTGCGTTCGACGAATTCTATTTTATCAACCGCAACGAAAAATGATTTATGGACACGGCAGAATCCCGGTTCGTGTAAAATCTCTTCAATTCCTTTGGCATTCATCAGGGTCATGATGCGGCGGGTTTTGGTGACAATGCGCCAGTAATCGCCCATACCTTCGACATAAAGTACTTCTGACGCATTTACTTTTTCAATCCGTGTTTCGGTTTTTACAAAGAAAAATGTATTCGTATTCGAAGTCGGTGGCCGTTCCTTTTTTTCGGATACAATAGTTTTTTCTTTCTGCATTTGCTCAAGTGCTTTATTTGCGCTTTTTACAAACCGTTCGAAAGGGATTGGTTTCAAAAGGTAATCGAGTACATCGAGGTCGAAACCTTGTATTGCGTATTGATCGTAAGCAGTGGTAAATATAACCAGTGGCTTGCTTTTCAGTGAATTGAGCAATTGTATGCCTGTAAGTTCCTCCATCTGTATGTCGAGAAACATCAGGTCAACTGAGTTGTGGCGAAGGTATTCAAGAGTATCAATAGCATTGCTGAAAGTGCCAAGCAGGTTAAGAAACGGAACCTTTGCGCAATAAGCCTTTATAATATCGAGAGCCAGCGGCTCATCATCGACAGCTATGCAATTTATCTTCATGTTAATTCAGGATTGTTAATTCGACTTTATACTTATCATCAAATTTATTGATTTTAAGCTCATGTTTTTCATGATATAACAATCCAAGTCTTCTTTTGATGTTTTCAAGCCCAAAACCACCTGATTCATCAACCGATGGCTGACCATTGACTTTAATATAATTTTCGACAGTAAAAACAAGTCTGTCAGTTTCCATGTTCAGCTGAATGATAATTCCTGGTGCATGATTTTTATCGCCATGTTTAAATGCATTTTCAACAAATGGAATTAGCAGCATAGGAGCTATTGTCCGGTTTTCCATCGAACCGTTCACCTTAATTTCAACAAATCCTTTCTGTAGTATCCGCAACTGCTGCAATTCAATAAAGCTGTTCAGGTATTCAACTTCTTTGTTTACAGCAACAACATCCGTGTTTGAATCGTAAAGCATATACCGCATAATACTCGAAAGCTTCATAACGGCTTCGGGAGCTTCGTCCGATTTGTTATACACGAGTGAGTAAATGTTATTCAGCGTATTGAATAGAAAATGAGGATTAACCTGCGAACGCAACAACGCAATTTCACTTGCCTGTCTTTCCTTAATAAGTTCATCCTTGTATTTCTGCGACTCGAACCAGTCGATGCTGAATCGGATGAGCATGGCATAAATGCTGATTATTACTGTTATTTTGAGTGTAGCCCATATCCATTCGTACTGAAACTGAAGTTCGCTGGCAGACATTTCTACAAGGTATTTCCAATAAGCAATTTCAACAGGTAGTCTTACCGCCGACAATGCCACTGCCAGTAATATTACAAATGGAAAAACGTACCATTTCCTCCTAAGCCGGAGGAATTTGGGGATTATAAAGTAAACCACGTAGAAAACAACAATATTAAGCAGCGTGGTTATAAAAATATCCTTAAGGTAAATATAATCCTGCAGGAGTTTTGTGTCTATCTTGTTTAGATATACAGGGAAAAACGCCTGGTTCAGCATGTATATCCAGAACAGGACGTGAATAAGAATTTTATATCTGCTTTTCATTGTACTTATTGGGTTGCTTTTATTGTGCCGGGCGCCGGGTGCCGTGTTTCCGACATCCGACATCCGACATTTAGTATTCAGATGATCAAATCTTCCTTTTACCAGATATCCGCCCTGTTTTCAGGCGCAATATACCTTTTATCCGTAGGCTGAATATTAAAAGCCGCATAAAAAGCAGGAATATTATATACAATGGCATTTACACGAGCATCAGCAGGAGAATGTACATCTTCCTTGAGGCGACGCATGGTTTCTTCGGTGCGGGTATTGGCACGCCAAACCTGGGCATACGAAAGGAAAAAGCGCTGATCGGCTGTAAACCCGTCGATATTCTTATCCTTTTTCCCATTGAGAGCTTTTTGCAGACCATTGTACGCAACATTCATTCCACCGAGGTCGGCGATGTTTTCGCCCAGGGTAAGTTTTCCATCCACATGAAGTGTCTCAAGCATAACATAGCTATCGTATTGATCAACTAGGACTTTGGTTTTAGCTTCAAAATTCTTCGAATCGTCGGCAAGCCACCAGTCGTGAAGGTTGCCTTCTTTATCATACTGACGGCCCTGGTCATCGAAACCATGAGTCATTTCGTGTGAAATTACCATTCCGATAGCGCCGTAATTTACCGCGTCATCAGCATTCATAAAGAAGAACGGAGGTTGTAGGATAGCTGCCGGGAATACGATTTCATTCATATTCGGGCTGTAATAGGCATTAATGGTTTGCGGTGTCATGCCCCATTCGCTGCGGTCAACTGGTTTTCCGATTTTTGTTATGTCGCGGTTTACAGCAAACTGACGGGCATTTTTCTTATTTGCGTAATATGAATCAGTGCCAATGGTGAGGCTGCCGTAATCAATCCATTTATCCGGATAACCGATTTTAACATTGATTTTAACAAGTTTGGCTTCGGCTTCTTTCTTGGTAGCTTCATTCATCCAGGCAAGTCCCTGTATACGTTCGCCAAGTGATACTTTCAGATTATTCACCAGTTCGGTCATACGTTTCTTAGCTTCGGGAGGGAAGAATTTCTGAACATAAAGTTGTCCAACAGCTTCACCCAACGAATTGCTGGTTTGGTCAATCATACGTTTCCAGCGTGGTTGCTGTTCCTTTGCTCCGGATAAAACAGTTCCGTAAAATGCAAAATGTTCTTTATCGAAATCCGACGAAAGTGATGATGCAGCTGAATTAATAAGATCCCACCGGAAATAAATTTTCCAATCAGCAACCGGAACGGAATTGATCATTTTGGACATTCCGCTTATAAATTTAGGTTGTCCTACATTAATTTCGCTGGTAGCCTGGAGTTTAATTCCATCAAAATACGCTTTCCAATCCATTTCAGGAGCTATTTTCTGTAAGCCGGCGAGGTCTGATTTGTTATAATTTGCTTTAGGATCGCGCAGTTCGAGGCGGGTAGATGAAATTTTAGCCAATTGGGTTTCAATAGTCATCACCACATTTGCGTCTTTAGCAGCTTGTTCGGGAGTTGATCCTGCCAAAACAAACATTTTAGCCATATGTTTCAGGTAGCTTGCGCGGATTTCCTTAGAACGTGCATCATCACCCAGGTAATAATCCCTGTCGGGAAGACCAAGTCCACCCTGGTAAGTCATTGCAATTACCTGGTTCGAATTTTTCTCATCCTGGCTGCTGAACAAATAGAACAACGGATAATTACCTGAAGCGTGCTGCAGAATGACCATTTTCTGTACATCGGCTTTGGTCGCAAATGCGTCAATCTGGTCGAGTTCCGCTTTCAGTGGACTAATGCCATTTTTGTCGATTTTCACCGTATCCATTCCGGAATTATAAAAATCGCGGATTTTCTGATTTACCGTTCCTTCAGAAGCATTTTTATCAGCGGAAGCTTCGGCCAAAATAGTTTTTAGTTGGGTGTAGTTTTCCTCTTCCAGAACTTCGAATGCGCCGTAACGACTGTATTCGTCAGGAATAGGATTGTTTTTCAACCAGTTGCCATTAGCAAATTTGTAAAAGTCGTCGCCGGCTTTTATTGTTGTATCCATGTTAGAGGCGCTTAATGCGGGTTCAGTTTTTTTGTCTTTCCCTGAATCTCCGCATCCGCTGGTTCCTATTGCAAGAGCTATAATACCTGCAGTTGCCATAAGTGATTGTTTTAATAAAAAGTTCATACTAGTTGATTTGTTTGATTTGAATTTAGTTTATACAAAAATGCATGTAAAAGTATAAATTGTTGTGGATGAATTATATGTTAATCGATGAGTGCTTTGGTTTGATCGGTGAAATCAGAAAGGTTGGAGCCGCAAATCAAACACTTTTGGACAAAATTATAGTTGCGGCAATTTATGGCACCGCTTTTTTAAAACGGAGGCATATTAACTTTAGCACTTTACCAAATTAGTTTTACCTTTGTTTTTTAAATTTAAACAGTGCAATATGAACCTCCTTGAACAACTTAAGCAATATACATTAGTGGTTGCCGATACAGGTGATTTCGAAAGCATAGCTCAGTTTAAACCCATTGACGCAACAACCAATCCCTCGCTGATTTACGCGGCTTCACAGAAAAAGGAATATGCGCACCTGGTGGATGCTGCCGTGGATTACGGCAAAAAACATGGCAGCAATTCCGGATCAAAGCTTGCTGAAAGCCTGGATATGCTGGCCGTTAACTTTGGAATGGAAATACTAAAAGTTGTACCCCGACGCGTTTCCACAGAGGTTGACGCAAGGTTGTCATTTGATATTGAAGGGAGCCTGGCCAAAGCCCGGAAATTAATTGGTATTTACGAAGGAAACGGAATCTCCCGCGATAAAATTTTAGTTAAGCTTGCCAGTACCTGGGAAGGAATCCGTGCCGCCGAACAACTTGAAAAGGAAGGTATTCATTGTAACCTTACTTTGCTTTTCAGTAAAGCGCAGGCTATTGCGTGCGCCGAAGCTGAGGTTCAGCTTATTTCGCCTTTTGTTGGTCGTATTTATGATTGGCATAAGAAAGACCGTGGAGTGGATTCGATACCTGCAACAGAAGATCCGGGTGTTCTCAGCGTGAATTACATTTATAACTATTACAAGAAGTTTGACTATAAAACAGAGGTTATGGGCGCCAGTTTCCGGAATATCGGGGAGATCATCGAACTTGCCGGATGCGACCTGTTAACCATTTCCCCGAACCTTCTCTCGGAACTTGAGAATAATGAAGGTGTACTTCTTAGGAAACTTGATCCTGAAAAATCAAAGACAATGGATATTCAGCAAATTCACCTTGATGAAAGTACTTACCGCTGGTTGCACAATGAAGATGCCATGGCGGTTGAAAAACTTTCGGAAGGAATCAGGAAGTTTACCGAAGATCTTATCAAACTCGAAAAATTTATTGCCGCTAAACTTTAATACACTTTTATGCCTAACCAGTCTGAATCTCTTCAGGAAATTGTTGATTTATTGAAAAAGGAAGCTGAAGCAGTTCAGAATATTCCTGTATCGGAAAATTATTTTAAAGCTGTCGACCTGATATATCAGAAAGTCCATGTTGAAGGTGGCAAAGTTATTGCCAGCGGCATGGGAAAAGCCGGCCAGATTGCTGAAAATATTGCTACAACGCTTTGTTCAACAGGAACTCCCGCGGTATTTCTTCACCCCAGCGAAGCGCAGCACGGCGATCTGGGCGTAATCCGTGAAAATGATATACTCATAGTCCTTTCCAATTCCGGCAAAACCCGCGAAATTATTGAATTGGTTCAGCTCACCAACAACCTTTACGAACAGGTTCCTTTAATTGTAATTACCGGTAACCCCGATGGTGAACTTCCGAAAATTGCCGAAGTAAGCTTGTTTACCGGAAATCCGAAGGAAGTTTGTGCTCTTGGCTTAACACCTACAACTTCAACCACTACCATGACCGTTATCGGCGATATTTTGGTAGTTCTCGAAATGAAGAAAATCGGTTTCACTCATGCTGATTATGCCAAGAGGCATCATGGCGGATACCTGGGGCAGAAATCCAGAAGCGAGTCTAAATAGTCCCTCTGCAGCTGTGATTTAGACCTGTTAGAATAAGCTGAATAAGAGTTTAAAAAGGTTAAGTTTAAAGGTTGAGAGGTTTAAGCCTAAACCTTAACCTCAACCTCCACCTTAACCTTAACCTCCACCTTAACCTTAACTTCAACCTCAACCTCAACCTCCCCCTCAACCTTTATACTTTAACTCAACCTAAGTTACATAAGAGTCATGCGTATTCTTAAAGAAAATACAATCGGCGTTTTTATAGATATCCAGGAAAAGCTGTTTCCTCATATGCAGGAAATGGACCAGCTGGAACAGAATTTAATCACCTTAGCCGCCGGCTTAAAAGTCCTTGAAATACCTTTTCTTGTTACGGAGCAATATACCAAAGGATTAGGATTTACGATTCTTCCTTTAAAAATGTCAATTGGGGATTATTCTGCAATTGAAAAAACTGCATTTTCCTGTTGTGATGAGCCTCAGTTTGCAAATATACTGAGTACAACAGGCAGGAAAAATGTTATACTTTGTGGAATTGAAACTCATGTCTGCGTTTTGCAGACTGCAATTGATTTGCTTCAATCGGGTTATCAGCCAATTGTTATTGAAGATTGCGTTTCGTCGCGTAAACTTTCGGATAAGCATACAGCCATCGAACGAATGAGGCAGGAAGGTGTTATAATCTCAAGCCTGGAATCCATTTTGTTCGAATTAACACGTTTTAGCGGAACGGAGACTTTTAAGGCAATCTCAAAATTGGTGAAGTAAAAGTGATTAGCTCGCGCTTGAAAAGTGAGTTTTCCTAAGCAAAATATTAGTATTAAATCCTGACCGCATGCCACCACGTATCTTCACATTCGGGGAAACCGTTTACGATATCATTTTTAAAAACGCTCAACCCGTTACCGCCAAAGCTGGAGGTTCTATGCTTAATACATCGGTAAGTCTTGGCAGGCTTGGGTTGGATGTAAATTTTGTATCTGATCTGGGAAAAGATTTGATTGCTGATACTATACTAAGTTTCCTTTCCGAGAACGGAGTTTCAATCAATTATATTGAGCGTTACAAGAACCGCAAGACATCCATTGCCATTGCTTTTCTTAATGAAATGAATGACGCATCCTATACATTTTATAAGGATTTTCCGGAAAGCCGTCTCACTAACCTGAAACTTGATTTTCAGAAAGAGGATATTGTTTTATTCGGGAGTTTCTTTGCTCTTACTGAAAGCATCAGGCCGGTACTTTTAAGATTTCTGAATCAAGCCCGCGAGAAAGGTTGTATCATTATTTATGATCCTAATTTCCGAAAACCTCATCTTCACGAGCTTGAAAAGCTTAAGTCTTATATTATTGAAAATATTGCGATTTCCGATATAGTCAGGGCTTCGGACGAAGATTTTGAGCTGATATTTGGCGTAGATAATGCAGCTGATGCATTTAAAATTTGTAATGAGAAAGGATGTAGCAATTTAATTTATACTGCCAACAGTAAGGATGTAGTGATGATAAATCCTTATCAGACTGTGTCTGCCAGGGTTCCGGTTATTGAGCCTGTAAGTACAATAGGAGCGGGGGATAATTTTAATGCCGGACTGATCTGGACACTGGTAAATTGCGGAATTAATAAGAAGGAAACAGCAAATCTTCCGTTAAATATCATGGAAAACATTATTGCAAATGGAATTTCCTTTTCGGCAGAAGTCTGTATGAGTTTCGATAATTATATTTCCGAAGAATTTGCTTCCCGGTTGACGGTGATAACAAATGAGTAACAAAACATTATTTAATTTGTACATTGAGAGTGAAATTCTATCATCCCGGTATTCAATTTTTAACCCTTCGCTGGTTTATCGGATAAAGCTCTTTCCCTCAAAGTTTTCAATACATTAAACGGAGTTTCTGTAACAGTCGTGTTATACAGCCAGGCAGGAACATTCCCGTTAGGATCAACAAAACCTTCGATTGTAACATGAATAAACCCGTTTTTCATGGGAAGAACCGTCCATTTTTGCCAGTACTTTTTAATCCTGACAAGGTCTTTGCTTTCAGGAACTACATTAATGAGAGGTTTTGAAAATACAGTTCTTGCCAAGGTAACCGGATCAGTTGTGATTTTTGATTCGAGTACCAGATCGCGGTTGGAAAGCGGCCAGGGCACATGATAAACAAGGTAATAGCGAATAAGCTTATCTTTCTGAAATTCAATAATTCTAACATTGCTGATGTTTTTATCCCACCAATCGAGATTATCAGCATTCCCTACCAATAAGTTAACCTTAGTTATATCCGCCTTGAATGTTATCTCTCCTCTGTAAGATTTGAGCGGACTGTTTAATTCATCACGCGTATATATTTTAATACCATCTTTTTCTTTTGCAAACTTCCAGGATTGGCCATAGACATCTGCTGCCATCGGAACTTGAATAATGGTTAATATTATGAAAAGAAAACAGGAATACTTCATTAGTTAAATCATGTTTATTACAAAAATAAGGGTGAAAATATTTTAATCCTCCGCAAATAGTATTAAACTTGCACTCGCTTTATTCATTAACATAGTTTAGTGGAATAAGTTTGGCTGAGATGAACCATAAAGCCATAAAAAAAAAGTCTCTTTAGTGCCAAATCAAGGATTTTTGAAAGCTCTTTAAAAAGTTATATATTTACTGAAAAATTACCAATAATGTTGGAAACTGAAAACCTGACCTTCCCGGCACTTTTTGCTGAAACAATCAGGAAAAATGGAGAACGTCCGGCCATGGCCCTTGTGGGTGAAAATCCTATCACTTACAATGAACTTGATAGCAAAATAAAGGCATTAATTGCTTTGATGGAAAAACTTGGAATACTACAAGGTGACAAAATAGCCATTCTTAGTTCCAGTATTCCCAATTGGGGAATCAGTTATTATGCCATTACTTTCATGGGCGCGATAGTAGTGCCTTTATTACCCGATTTTCACTCATCGGAAATAGCAAATATACTCGAACACTCCGAAACTAAAGCAATATTTGTATCCGACGGGTTACGATCAAAAATCACTGAGATCGCGAGTGGAAAATTGCCAATGAGGATCAGGATTGAAGATTTTACTCTCTTTGATGATGAACAGGAAACTGCAATAATTATCCCAGATGCCAAACCGATCAGGCAATACAATGTTTCCTCCGGCGATCTGGCAGCTATTATTTATACTTCAGGAACAACTGGGAAATCGAAAGGTGTTATGCTCACTCATGGAAACATTAGTTTCACAGCATTGATGAGTAACCGGGTTCAGGAAATAAATGAAACAGATAAGTTTCTTTCGGTACTTCCTCTCTCCCACACTTACGAAAATACAATCGGTTTGATTTTCCCCATGACCCGGGGCGCCTGTATCTATTACCTTGGAAAAGTACCTACACCGTCTATTCTTCTTCCCGCTCTTAAAGTGATTAAACCAACCATCATGTTAACGGTTCCTTTGATCATTGAGAAAATATTCCGCAACCAGATAAAACCAAAATTCACCGGAAATATTCTACTCCGGCTCGCAATACATATTCCTTTTATCCGTAAGAAAATTAATGTACTCGCAGGAAAGAAACTAATGGAGACTTTCGGAGGAGAACTTCATTTCTTCGGTATAGGCGGAGCTAAGCTCAATAAAACGGTCGAGAAATTTTTAATTGAGGCTAAATTCCCTTACGCTATCGGATACGGTTTAACTGAATCGTCACCATTGCTTGCCGGTTCCAATCCCTTGAATTTCAGGTTACAGTCAACCGGGCCGGCTATTGAAGGAATTGAACTTATAATTCATAATCCGGATAAAATAACCGGTGAAGGCGAGATATGGGCAAAAGGTCCAAATGTGATGCTGGGATATTATAAGGAGCCCGGATTAACTCAAGAGATACTCACTCCTGATGGCTGGCTTAAAACCGGAGATCTGGGCGTTTTTGACGCAGATGGGTACCTTTTCATTAAAGGACGTATCAGGAATATGATAGTGCGTTCAGGCGGTGAAAATATATTCCCGGAAGAAATTGAATCAGTAATAAATAATTTCCGGCATGTTGCCGATTCTCTTGTATTTGATCAGAAGGGTAAACTGGTTACCCTGGTCCATTTCAACCGTGAAGAAATCCAGGTACAGCACCGTCATCTCAGGGAAGAGAACGTCGATTATATTGAGCATGAAATCGAAAAACTCCGGGTTGAGCTTCAAGCCTATGTGAACCACCGGGTGAATAAATTTTCACAGATACAGGAAGTCATTGTGATGCCTCAGCCATTTGAAAAAACGGCCACCCAGAAGATCAAACGATATCTTTACGCTTGATAGTGACAAACGATATCAGTTTTCTGATTGCCCCATTTATACTTTTACGAATGATGCTTCAAGATATGCATACTGAGGTGTGATGGATTTTTTAAAAGGTTCACAAGTGCACCGAAATCGTCCCTTATATTTATTTTTCCTGGTCTTTACAATAGGCACAGGCTTGGCATCGCGTCATTTTCCCGGTTTTTTACCACATTGGGTACAATTATATTCGGGGGATGCATTGTGGGCATTGATGGTTTTTCTTCTTTTGGGTTTCTTTTTTCATAGAAAAAGTACTCTGTGGGTAGCCATTGCCGCATTAGCATTTTCGTTTAGTATTGAAATAAGCCAGTTGTACCACGCATTCTGGATTGATGCTCTCCGATCAAATTCTTTGGGCGGATTGGTACTTGGTTTCGGCTTTCTGTGGAGCGATTTGGTTTGTTACACTGTAGGTGTCGGGTTTGGATTGGTCGTGGAAAAGGTATTTTTTAAAAAGCAGTAAATTTTACCTGGATTAAATAAAATGTATTGATTGAATCAGTCAGGCATGCCATCTATCGAAGTCGTAAGGGTAAACCGTCATTTTAAAACTAGTCCCGATTTTCGGAAACCTAAATCGGAGTGGACTGTTTTTGGGATTTATTTATTCCTGAGTATTCTTATCCATATTATCTTTATACAATTTAAAATTATAGAATACATTTGTAACTATAAATTTAAGTTTTATGTCAGAGTTAGTGGTCTCGTACGAAAGAATTCTGCTTGAGAAGCTTAAAAACGATGACCAATCCGCATTTACTATAATCTTCACAAAATATTACCAGGACCTTGTTCGGTTTTCATTCGGGTATACAAGGAATTCAGCTGCCGCTGAAGAGATCGTTCAGGAGGTGTTTTTGAAACTTTGGGAAAATCGTACTACAATGGTGATTAACAATTCCCTTCGATCATTCTTATTAAAAACTGTGCAAAACCGCAGTATTGATAGTTTGCGGCATGTGAACATCACGAATAAATATGCTTCAAAAGTCCTGGAACATCCTTCGCTTTCGGAAAATGATACCGAAAATTACATATTGCATTCTGAATTACAGGCAAACTTTAACCATGCGATGGAAAAAATACCTTTTGAATATGCTGAAGCATATCGGATGAGCCGCATTGAAACCATGAACTATCAGGAGATTGCACAAAAACTTAATGTATCTGTGCGGACAGTTGAAGTACGGATATCTAAAGCCTTAAATTTATTGAGGGAAGAACTGAAAGATTTTCTTGTATTGGTTTTAATGCTATTTCAATTCTTCCATTAAGAACTTTTATTTGCCTTTTATTACCACGCAAGCAGACTTATTTACAGTATTGAGCAAAAATATCATTTTGTTGATGTGGATTATGATTTTTAAAACGTCGTTATGATGATTGAGAAAAATATGGATAAGAATAATTCAGATTTGGTTGATAATTTAATTGCAAATTACCTGGGTGGTAATCTTTCAGAGGATGAAATCCTAATGCTGGAATCATGGATTCGTGAATCGGATGAAAATCAAAAGTATTTCAGACAGTTTAAAAATATTTGGGAAGCTTCTGTTGAATTGCCAATATCTACTGAAAAAGCCTTAGCTAAAGTTTTAAGACAAATAAATGCCAGTGAGCACGGATTAACTTTCTGGCAGTTATTTCAAAGAGTAGCTGCAATACTATTTATTCCATTAGTTATTTCCATGCTTTGGATGGGTTTTGGTAAGCAAACAAATAATGCTTATTTGGCTCTTACATACAATAACGTAGTAGCCGCATTCGGCACTTTCTCGCAGTTCGAATTGCCTGACGGATCAAAAGTCTGGCTGAATTCCGGCAGCAGCTTACGATACCCGGATAAGTTTAGTAAAGATAACCGTACTGTATATCTTACAGGTGAAGCTTACTTCGAAGTTCATTCCGATAAAAGCATGCCTTTCTTTGTTACTACTCCATATTTTACTGTAAAAGCCACTGGTACCAGGTTTAATGTCAGGGCAGAGAAAAATTTCCGTACTCCATCAGTTACACTGGTCGAAGGAAAAGTTACTGTTCAAAAGACGAATTCAGGCAAAACGAATGACCTGATCACTTTACTTCAGCCCAATCAGCATATGTCATACGATACGTTAAGCGGGCATGTTCGTATTCAAAACGAAGATACGTATAAACATTTTGCGTGGATAGATGGCAAACTGGTATTCCGAAATGACAATATCAGTGAAGTTGCCAGGCGAATCAGCCTTCAATACAATGTTGATATAGAAATTAAAGGAGACGAAATTAAAAAATACCGCTACAGGGCAACATTTGCAAATGAACCCCTTGATGAATTATTAAGACTCCTGAAAATTTCTTCTCCTATCGATTATAGTGAGGTTAAAGCTAAAGCACTGCCTGATGGAACATTCTCCAGAAGGAAAATCATAATATTTTCTACAATTAATTGAATTACAAAAGTTTAATACCTATGAACTCATTTAAAACGGAAAATTAATTGGAAGCAAAAAATTTACAGCAATCCAGGTTTATTATATCTGAACCAGGGCATTTATTTCTGGATTTTTTTCTAACTTAAAGCATTTAGTTAATTTCAAATTGAAGTTATCAGAACCAGTTAATTTCAGTTGTTAGATTCTTATTGTCTTTTTTTTACACTTAAACTAACCCTAATATGAGATTACTTTTATTAACAGGCCTGTTCTTCTTTATCCTTTCAGTGCCGGGCCGCCTGTACGCTCAGTCAACTAAAGTAACGTTAAACCTTGTTAATGTTCCTTTGAATGATGTACTGAATGAAATTGAAAAAAAGAGTGACTACACCTTCCTCGTTAATCAGGAAGTTGTTGATGTTACAAGAAAAGTAGATGCCGTTTTTACCGACACATCTATTAAGGATATCCTGAGTGAGCTTTTCAAAGGCAAGAAGGTCAACTTCGTTACCAGTGACCATCAGATCATTATATCTCCGGCGAAGACTAAAAATGAGAGTTTTCAGCCAAAAAAAGTAACCGGGAAAGTAACTGATGAAATAACCGGTGAAACGTTGATTGGTGTAACGGTGCAGATAAAGGGTACAACCATAGGAACAACAACATCCGTTGATGGAAGTTATTCACTTGACGTGCAGTTGCCGGATGCCATACTGGTGTTTTCTTATTTGGGCTATGAACCTAAAGAATTCTCAGTTAAGGATGCAGTGGTAATTAATGTTGCAATGCATCAGATTGCGACTCAACTCGAAAGTGTTGTTGTTACCGCTTTAGGAATAAAACGTGAGGAAAAAGCTCTTGGCTATGCTGTTCAGAAAGTGGATGGCAAAAACTTACAGACAGTTAGACCAGTTGACGTTGGAACTTCACTCACCGGGAAAGTTGCCGGTTTGTCAGTTTTGAACAGTACTGAATTTGGAGCAGCTCCTGATATTACTTTACGTGGTGAAACGCCTCTTTTGGTCATTGATGGTGTACCCTACGGTAACATGACATTAAGGGATATTCCTTCTGACGATATTGAGAATCTCAGTATTCTTAAAGGTGCTACTGCCTCAGCGCTATATGGTTCCCGCGGGGGCGGAGGTGCAATTATGGTAACTACCAAAAAAGGAAGTGCTAATAAAGGCTTAACAGTAACTATTAATAGCAGCACCATGTTTGCTGCCGGTTACCTGGCTATTCCCGAATCACAGTCGACATACGGCCGTGCTGTAAATTCAAAGACTGTTAATGGTGTTACCACGCTGACTGCAGTTACAAATGGCGATGGCGCCTGGGGTCCTCCTCTGGAAGGACAGGAAGTGGTTCAATGGGATCCTATAACGAAAACTATGAAAGCCATGCCTTATCTTCCTGTTGGAAAGGATAATTTTAATAATTTCCTGGAACCAGGCTATATCCTCAACAATAATATAAACATAGTACAACAAGGTGAATTTGGAAGTTTTCGCGCTTCGGCAACCTGGGTGAAAAACAAAGGACAATATCCTAATTCAATGTTCGATAAATTTACTTACAGCATTGGCGGGGATATGAAATTGAAGAAATTTACCTTATCATCCAGCATAGCCTATAATAAGCAATCCTCCCCCAATCTCGGCTTCAGCGGTTATGTAGGATATGACCCAATGTATTCTATGTTAATCTGGTCGTCACCGGATTGGAATATGCTTGACTATAAGGATTATTGGATAGTACCGGATGTATCTCAAAGCAACAGTTATACAGATACCAACAACAATCCCTGGTTCGACAGGAACGAAAGAATTCACAGCTTAAATAAAGATATATTTAATGGCACACTTTCATTAAGCTATGATCTGACTTCATGGTTAAAAGCAACTATACGTTCAGGATTTGATACCTATAGTAACCGCCAGGTGATACGAATAGCGGAAAGTTCATTAACAAGTGCCGGTTCTGCAACTGTGCTCGATTTCGGAGATCAGGTTTGGGGGGAAAGCAGGTTAGGATCATACAACCTGGGACTTGCCAGGGGATATAGTTTCAACAACGATTTTTTGCTTTCCGGTAATCATACTATTGATAAGTTCACCATCGATGGTTTTGTAGGTGGAACAATAAATACCCACCAGGATGAAGGCACTGATTCAAGAACCCAGGGCGGTCTTTCTATCCCGGGATTTTACTCCCTGGAGGCTTCGGTTTTACCAGCGTATGTATCTTCAAGTATTTACAAGGAACAGGTGAACAGTTTGTATGGCCGGTTAGCATTTTCATGGAGCAGGATGGCGTATGTGGATGGTACGTTGCGTAACGACTGGAGCTCCACTTTATCGGAATCTACGCGTTCCTATCTTTATCCGTCTGTTTCGGGAAGCTTTGTCGTTTCGGAATTATTGCCCAAAATGAAATGGCTTTCATTATGGAAATTCCGCGGTTCATGGACGGTAACGAAAAAGCCTGCAAGTATTTATGAAATTAACAAGGTATTTTCACTTACCAACCCTGCCTGGGGAACTTTAAGTTCTGCGGCTGTACCCACTACAATTCGCGGTACCGATTTATTCCCTGCAGCTACAGCCACCTGGGAGGTTGGTACAGCAGCTAATCTGTATAAAAACAGAGTTTCTATGGATATAGCGTACTACCAGACCAGAATGTACGATTTCATTATACTAGCGGACATCACTCCGGCTTCAGGTTATTATAATAATCTAATCAATTCCGGCGAGGAGCATACCCGAAGAGGTATTGAAATTACCGCAAACGGAACTCCCGTACAGTCGGGTAACTGGCAATGGGATATTTCATTAAACTGGTCGAAATACGCAACTTATATCACTAAACTGGATCCGGTATTCTTTGATGACTATCCCTGGGTAAAAGTAGGTGAAAGGCTTGATGCGTTTACCCTTTATGATTTTCAGCGTGATCCGGAAGGCAATCTGATTAACCAGAATGGACTACCTCTCTTTAATCCAAAAGCCTCAAAATACGGAAACTCTGATCCAGATTGGATATGGGGCGCGAATACTACTGTAAAATACAAAAGCTGGAGTTTTACTGTTTCCGTTGATGGCCGGGTAGGAGGTTTAGCTCAAACCACTACCGAAATGTATATGTGGCGCGCCGGTTCACACCCTAATTCAGTAACTCCTGAACGATACCTGGATGCAACTAATCCCGGATCAAAAAACTATACCGGCCCGGGGGTGAAAGTAGTATCGGGTGAAGCAATCTATGATACGTATGGTAACATTACCAGCGATACACGTGTATATGCCGCAAACGATGTGGCTGTTACGTATGAATCGTATATAAATGATGTTCACAGCGGTACCGCCTGGGGTGGCTCACCATCACCTCTGGAAGCATATTCCACTACCTTTATTAAAGTACGGGAGATGGCACTTACCTACGATTTATCCAAAAACCTGTGTGCTAAATTTAAATCAAAAGGGGTTTCCGCGTCGGCAGTTGGTCAGAATATGTTTTTGTGGGCAAAACAATTTAAGTACTCTGACCCTGACGGAGGGTATGAGAACTTTAGCGATCCATCCATACGCTACATTGGTTTTAACCTGAAATTCATTTTCTAACTTTGATTATGATTGAAAAACTTTTCCTATTATTCAAGTTAAATGACAAACAGGCAAAAGGATTTCAAAAATTAAAACGTATCAAAAACAAAACTAATTATGAAAAATATAAATAAATATATAGGATTATTAGGTGTACTCATCTTAATCTTCCTTGTTAGTTGCAGCAAATTTGAGGAAATCAATACGAATCCGGATACTACCACCAAGGTACCTGCTTCCATGGAATGCACAAATATTGTATTGGGCATGCTTGGGTATGGCGGACAGGCTATGGGTTTCATTTCAGCAAACGCATTACCCAAATATGTGGGCTTCACCCTCCTGGGGAAAAATAGTTCGCAGTATAACAATACCGGAAGTGGTGGTTTCGGAGCGATGACCGTTTTGCCAAACATTGAAGCGATGTTGGAAGCTGCCAAGGGTAGTACAATGGAAGATTCATACACTGGTATTGCCCATTTTGCCAAAGCCTACCACTTCTACAATATGACAATGTGGATGGGGGATATTCCTTACTCTGAAGCAGGAAAAGGCGCGGATGGTCTTTACAGGCCAAAATACGATACACAGGAAGAAGTTTTTATCGCCATACTGAACGAGCTCAAAGCAGCTGACTCATCCTTTGCAATAGGTGTTAAATTTGATGGTGATCCCACACCGTATGCCGGCGACCCTCTGAAATGGAGAAAAGCCGTTAATGCTTTTAGCTTAAAAGTACTGATGAGTTTAAGTAAGAAGGAGGATCTGGCATCCTTAGGGGTTAAAACCCGTTTTGCTGAAATTGTAACAGCCGGTAATTTGTTGGGAAAAACAACAGGTTATTGGGGACTTGCCTATTCAACCCAAAATAAGCACCCCTTGAGTGCATCCGTTATGTTTGCACCTAAAACTATAGTCAGCAAACTCCTTATGGACAATTTAAAAACAGTAAATGACCGGCGCTTGTTTTATTTCTGCGAACCTGCCCTTGCACTCATTGCGGCCGGAAAAGTACAATCCGATACGGCAGCCTATAATGGCGTTGATGTTGCTATGGATTACGATGCGATGAATGTTGATTACAAAGCCGGTAAATTCTCACAAATTAACAAACGTTACGAAAAAGAAGCCGCCTGCGAACCCCGAATGATGATGACTTACGCTGAACAGCAATTAATTCTCGCTGAGGCAACTATCAGAGGCTGGATTACAGGATCGACGCAAACTTATTATGAAGAAGGGGTTAAGGCAGCTCTCGCACAATTAATGACAACCAAATCAACTTACGCGCATACTGTCCCCATTGATCAAACGTATATTGACGGATATTTTACCGGTGAGGCCGCATTTAAAGCAACTACGGATGAACAATTGAAACAAATATGGATGCAGGAATATATCCTCAGATACATGCAGGACGCGGATTTCAGTTATTTTGAATACAGAAGAAATGCTTTTCCTGTTTTCCCCATCAACCCTGCATCAAGCATGAACGAAAACAATACAAGCGCTATTCCTATGCGTTGTTTGTACCCTGGTTCTGAAACCAGTTACAACCGTGAAAACCTTATTATTGCATTAGACCGGCAATATGATGGGTATGATGAAATAAATAAGATTATGTGGTTGTTAAAATAGCATCCCTTGCATTGAATTTTTTATTAACCCTATACAAACCCTTCATTGTTAACCTAAAAACCAATTAAAATTATGAAAAAAACTTTACTAAGTTTAGTCGCAATCCTGGCTTTCGTCGGATTTGCAAATGCGCAGGTGCCTGCAAGAGCTGGCTGGTGGAAATTTGATGATATCTCTGATTTGCAGAAAGCTGAAGTTGGAGAAGCTTTAATAGCAACAGGTAACATTACGTCGGTTGACGGACCTTCAGTTGGTAATTTAGCTGTAGAAGTTCCTCTTCATAGCTATTATGAAATGAACCACGGGATAGCCCCCAATGGAGGTGGAACTCTTGTAAATGAATATAGTATCATGTGGGATTTTACTATTCCTGCCACAGAAACATGGTATTCTTTTTTGGAAACGGCGGCAACTACTTCTGATGATGCTGATTTGTTTATAGCTGCTTCTGCAAATTCAGGTATCGCACGTGTACCGAATTCAATTGGAACTGGTAGCTTTTTATATACTGCAAATACTGTTGCTGCTGATACTTGGTATCGAATGCTGCTCACTATAAAAAACGGTGAATTCGCAATGCTCTATATAAATGGTGAATTGTGGCCGGTGAGCGCTGACTTGCAGGGATTCCTGGTGCAGGATGTTGACGGACGTTATGGCCTTGCTCCAGCTATCTTTATTTTTCAGGATGGCGATGGCGATGATGGTACGTTGAAATGCTCCGAAATCAGTATATGGGATGTAGCTTTAACCGCTGATGAAGCATTAGCTTTAGGGGATGTTAATACTGTTCAGACTGGGATAAAAACCAACAAAACCGCTAATACTTCTGATCTGATGCCAAATTATCCAAATCCTGTTGCTCACAATACAATTTTCCCTTACCAGGTTCAGAAATCCGGAAATGTAACCTTCCGTGTACTCGACCAGACAGGAAAAGTAATCGACGTTGTAAATGCAGGTGTTAAGGCCCCGGGAACATACAATTTAAATTACAATTCCGACAAATTGTCAAAAGGGATTTACTCCGTACAAATGGTAGCTGATAACCGGACAAGTGTTCGCAAAATGGTAGTTATACGATAATAAACATTGGGGTTTGTGTCGTTAGTGGGTACCTCAGAAATTGAGGTACCCTTTTTTTAACCAGTTGTGTACAATCAGACTTTGCGATAATTACTTTATATCCGGAGTTCGGCAAGTTCAATACAAAAGTGAAATTCCAATGAAAATCAGAAAAAATTCCTTATGCATTCTAGCTTTACTCCTGATCCTTAATCAGGCGCAGGCGGAAATTCCCCAAAGATCCGGATGGTGGAAGTTTGATAATGCTTCAAATTTGCGAAAAGCAGAAGTCGGGTATGGAGTTGATTTAACTCTTGTCGGAACTCAATCGGCCGCTGCCGGACCTGAAGCCGGAAACGGAGCTGTTCTGATCGGGAAAGGAAGTTACTACAAAATGCAACACCAGATTCCAGCAAATGGTGGCGGGACTTTTGTAAATGAATATACGTTGCAGTATGATTTTAAAGTACCTTCTCTCGGAGTTTGGCATTCCTTTTTTCAAACCGATATAAGCAATAGCAACGATGGAGATTTTTTCATAAATACTTCCGGAAATATTGGGGTTGCCGCTGTAGGATACAGCACTTTTAAGATCAGTCCGAACGAATGGTACCGTATGGTTATTTCTGTGAAAAACGGAAGTCATTTTATATGTTATCTGGATGGGATACCTTTGATTTCAGGGAATATTCAGGATGTTGACGGACGGTTTTCATTGGAAAGCCTGTTGCTGATTTTTGCGGATGAAAACGGTGAAGATGCCGATATTTATTGTTCCGAACTCGCAATCTGGAACCAGGCACTTACCGCAGGACAGGTTTCTGAATTAGGCGGATTTGGCCATGAGGCGGCCTCTTTTCTGATGACCAGGATTCCCTATCTGCAAGCGCAGGGTACAAATACAATGACAGTTTGCTGGCACGATGCGGCAGAAACCGGAACTAAAGTAAAATATGGAATCGACTCAACATCTTTAAATCTGGAAACGGCTGGAACCAGTGAAATGATAAGCGACCCTTATCGCTGGCATTCGGTAAAGCTGACAGATCTGCAACCCAACACGCGTTATTTTTACAGGGTTTTAAGTGGCGCGGGCGAATCAGGTATGTATTCACTTAAAACCTTGCCGGATCAATCATATTCCGGGAAAATGCGGTTTTTGATTTTGGGAGATACGCATGCGTCCGATACTACGATGGCAGGAGAAGTACTCCGTGCCGCCCGAAATAAAATTACTGAGCTTTATGGTGCCGATATAGAAAACCATATGAATGGGATATTCCATACCGGCGACATAGTTGTTAGCGGTGATTCTCCCGGCCAGTATACAAAAATGTATTTCAAACCTTTATCTGCATTATCGACTAATATTCCCACCATGGTTGTAGCTGGTAATCATGAATTGGAGAGCCCGTATTTTTACCAATACCTGAAACTTGACGACCAATCGGCATTTCCTCAGAACCCGGCATTAAATGAAAAAATCTGGCAGTTGGTGGTAGGAAATTCTTTATTTATCGGATTGAATACCAACATTATTGATGCGTATGGAGAAACTGAAGCGAATTGGCTGGATTCCAGGCTTAATTTGGCTGAACAGGACGCAAGCATTGATTTTGTATTCGTGTTTTTTCATCATCCGCCCATGTCAGAACTCTGGATAGTGGGAGGAACTGATTACGTGCAGAACAGGCTTTTACCGGTAATGGAAAAGTATACCAAAGTTCAGGAAATTCATTATGGCCATACACATGGTTTTGAAAGAGGAACAATAACTTCAGATACGCCTGGTGGAGATTTCAGAATGATATGTGGAGGCGGAGGCGGTGGTCCGTTGGATCCATGGGTTGAAGGAGAAAACAAGGATTATAATGAATTTCATGTGTGCATCAGTAATTATTTCTTCCAGATACTGGAAATTGATATTGCAAATCACTCTTTCCTGAACTCAGTATACAGTTTGGGAACTCCTGGCGATCCTAAAAACAATGAACTTCTTGATGTATGGCACAAGTCAAAGAATCAAGCCAGCCCGGGAACTCCTGTTATTGAGAGTATTGAGTGGAGTAATGAGAATGTTGTGATTAATACTTCCAGGTTTTCAGGAATTGACTCCATAATGTCAGTACAATACCAGGTGATTGATAGTTCCGCTTCTCCCCAGGTAATTATTGACTCTATTACTAATTGGAAAAATATCTACGGTATTGATCAAAACTCATTACCTGTTGATCTTAATCAGAATATTAATCTTTACCAGAGTAAAATCAGCGCATCGAAACTTTCGAAAGAAAGCGAATATTTTTTCCGTGTGCGCTATCGCGATCAAAATCTGAAGTGGAGCAATTGGTCGGATTTAGCACGGTTTACAACTCTAGGGACCGGAGAAAACCAAGTCATTCAAACCGGTTATATTCTGGATAAAAATTATCCTAATCCATTCCGAAACAATACATCCATTGTATACAATATTCCGGAAAGGAGTGATGTTGTTTTTCGCATTTATGATGCGAAGTACAGGCAAGTTGCTGTAATAAACGAAGGTTTTAAAGATAAAGGAAATCATCACGTAAATTACAATACTGCAAACCTTAGTGGCGGTGTTTATTTCTATGAAATGATAACTAAAAATCAATGTATTACAAGAAAAATGGTTAAATCACAACCTGAAAAATAACGTTATCACTGTTTTTAATCAACTTAATCAAATTTTCAGGATTATACTGACGCTTATAAGACAAAGAGCTATGAAAGAAGAACTAAAAAACACTAACCGAATTGCTTCCATAGATGCTTTGAGAGGCTTTGATATGTTGTTTATTATTTTTCTCGACCATTTTTTTAACGCGTTGAATGTTGGTGTAAAGTCACCTTTTACCATGGCTGTCGCAAAACAGTTTGATCATCCTGAATGGTTTGGTTCATCCCTGTATGATATAGTAATGCCTTTATTCCTGTTTATTGTCGGTGCTGCAATTCCATTTGCTTTGTCAAAACAAAAACAGCAAGACTCAAGGCTGTCAGCTCTTTATATAAAGATTATACGACGTTTCGTAATTCTCTTTATCCTGGGATGGATTGTACAAGGTCATTTACTGGAATTGAATATCGAAACGTTTAGTATTTTCAGTAATACATTACAGGCAATTGCTGTTGGATACTTGTTTTCAAGTATAGCATATATTCATTTCAAAAGGAATGCGCGGATACTGATTTTTACTTCCTGTTTAATTATTTATACGTTACTCCTTACAATCCCTGATGTTCCCGGGGTTGGACAAGGTATACTTTTACCTGGCAGAAGCTTCGCATGGTATGTGGATCAGCTGGTATTTGGGAAATTTCAGGACGGAACTCAATATACCTGGCTGCTCAGTGGATTCGGATTTATTGCTACCACCCTGTCAGGTGTTTTTGCCGGCGAACTCATAAAATCAGATCTGCCCCGAAAGAAAGTGGCATTCTATTTATTTATTATCGGAGTAGCGGGAGTTCTGGCTGGTATGTTGCTGGGAATATGGCATCCTATAATTAAGAAGCTTTGGACAAGTTCCTTTGTCCTTGCGTCTTCAGGTGTTTGTTTTCTTTTATTGTCATTATTCTATTGGATAATTGATGTAAAAGGAAAGGTTAAATGGGCGTTTCCTTTAAAGGTTATCGGCATGAATGCAATAGTTGCCTATGTGCTTTCCCACGTGTTCAATTTTCATCTGATTGCCGAAATGGTGTTGTACGGATTAAAACAATTCGTTGGCGATTTTAATTATTTAGTACTTGCAATAGGCGGTTTTGGTATTTTGTATCTGATACTTTGGTATATGTACAAAAATAAAACTTTCATAAAAATTTGATAATCAAATCACTGATTCGGTTTAGGCTCATTGCCATGATTCTGGTTTTTGAAAAAGGGGAGGAGTAAAATCAACACGAAACACAACTGGCTAAATGAAGTGCCCATCCGTGTATACACTAAATGTCATAGTCTGAAAGTACCCGAAAGGCCGGTCGTACAATAAAGATGCATTTCGGACGAAAAAATTATTTCTGTAATTATGCCCGGAATAATGGAATCATCTGTGTAAATTTGTCGTACAATATTTGCCATGAAATCCGGAATCATTTCGAGTTTTCTTCTGATAGTTTTGACCGCATATTTAATTATTCCGGTAATTCCGATTTTTGATTATTTGCTTCATAAGGACTATATTTCCAAGAACCTTTGTGTAAACAGGAATAAACCTAAAAGCTGCTGCAAAGGAAAATGCTACCTGGTGAAACAACTTAAAAAGACCAGTACAAATACAGAAGGTGAATCGAAAAATACAGAAAAAAGAACAGCATTAAAAGATACAGATGAGTTTCTGGCTTTTAAAATAGGGGAACCGGTACTTCAAAAAAAGGATATTCATTATTTGATTTTTAATTCTTCCAATTTTCAGTTGTTGGCGGTTAATGCCGTGTTTGTGCCTCCGAAAACTTCTTCACAGCCATTAGTCTAGAAATCTTTCAGGTATTACTGTTTTCTGAGTCAAGTGATTCTTTACAAATCAGAACGTGTAATTGCTGATAGTACATTTCTCTGATGCAATAGATGTAACAATGTGAAAATTGTCGCAATATATTCTGCACGGAGTGAAGTAGCCTGTTAGAACGTAGATGGACTATTTACGATCTGTGCTTCAACTTCGCTCAGCTTTACGATGTACTAATAAAAATTTATACGCTGACCTGGATAGGTTGGCGCGAAAGCATATATATTATTCATAAACCCAATTTACTTATCGAATGAAAAAGAAAATTTACCTGTTCATAAGCTTTTTCCTGTTGTTTGCGGCGGGAATCAGGGCACAACATCTTAGCGATACAATAGTGCTTGGGGGTGTTGTAATTACCGATACTCTTTTAAAACGAACTCCCTTTGTAACAACTCAGGTTTCAAAAGAAATTATGCAGTCAGTTTCAACCCGCGATGTGGGGGACTACCTGCGTAGTATTCCTAACGTATCCGGTATTCGAAAAGGTGGCGGTGCCATTGATCCTGTTATTCGCGGTTTCAAATTCAGCCAGCTAAACGTCGTTATGGATGGCGGTATGAAGATCGAAAACGGCTGTCCTAACCGCATGGATCCGGTTGCGGCACATGTGGAAGTAGAAGAGCTTTCACAGATTAATCTTGTGAAAGGACCTTTCCTTTTGAATTATGGACCGGCTTTGGGCGGAGTAATCAATCTGCAGACTGAAGATCCGCATCCGTACGCGAAATTTGAAATTCATGGAAATGCTATGTTTGGCTATGAAACCAATTGGGATGGGGCCAAGGAATATTTCTCGCTTTATGGCGGGAATAGTAAAGTGTATTTCCGCGCATCGGGCGGATATCGTAAGTATGGCGATTACAGCAGCGGAAAGACTGATGGTGAAACAACGACCTATAATACATCATTTACAAAGTATAATTATGGGGCCAAAGCAGGATGGGCTATTTCCCCGAAGCAGAATGTTTTGCTTTCATACAGCGAGTCGCATGGCAGGGATGTGATGTTTCCGGCGCTCACTATGGACGAAAAAAGCGATGATACACGCATGATGTCTTTGGACTATTCGGCCAGGAATATTTCGGAAGTAATAAAAACACTGGATGTTAAGGTTTACAGAACCAATGTTAACCACCTGATGGATAACAGCAACCGCATTACCTGGTCAGCCAAACAGATGGTTGCTGATGTAAATGCTATAAATACAGGAGGAAAGGCTATCCTGGGCATGAAAATAAAGAATCAGAATTTATCAGCAGGTATAGATTTTGAAAATATTTACAAGGATGGTGTACGAACTATGACTATGCTGATGATGGGAACTACTTCGACCACTAGATTCAATTTATGGAATAAGGCTTTAATCCGGAATGCGGGCTTGTTTGCCGGTTATACTACCAGTTTTAATTCATTCAAATTTGATGCAGCCATACGGGTTGATTTTAATAAGGCTGATTCGGAAGATACCCTGGTATTGATTAAAGACGGTGTGGAATATTTTAATGAAACCGCTTCGCAGTTTGTAAACCTGAGCGCTAACCTTGGATTAACGCGTAAAATTACCGAAAAACTTTCTGTGTCTTTAGCTTTTGCCCGCGGCACGCGAAGCCCGAATATGCTGGAACGTTACATTAAACGACTCACCATAGGGTACGATAATTACGATTACCTGGGTAATCCACAACTTAAACCGGAGACAAACTACGAAGTTGATTTGACACTAACATACTCTGATAAGAAATTAGGAACCATGTATGTAAATGGTTTTTATTCGTATGTGAAGGATTACATTTCAGCTGTAATGCTTCCTTCGTCGGTTATTATGCCTGCAACTCTTGGAGTGCTGGGGGTGAAGCAGTTCGTAAATGTTGATAACGCAACTTTTACGGGTTTCGAGCTGGGCTATACATCTCCGCAGGCTTATAAACTTGGCGTAAATGTGATAGCAGCACTTACCTATGGGCAGATTCCTTCGGAAACTAAACACATTTTTATAGCTGGTCAGGTTGTTCCTGGCGATATCGTAATAAAAAACGATGCTTTGCCTGAAATACCTCCATTCGAAACCACTCTTAGTGTAAATTATCGTTTGTTGCATGGCAAACTTATTCCAAGGGTCTCGTATCGTTTAGTAGCTGCACAGCATCATGTATCAGATGCTTTTGATGAGCCTGAAACACCGGGATTCTCGATTATGAATTTTTCGGTAGCGTACAAGCTTAGTAAGAATATTAACATTAATGCCGGAGTAAATAATATCTTTGATGTTTCGTACTACGAACATCTGAACCGGAAAATTATTGGCTCACCTGAAAATAAAAAATTATATGAACCGGGCAGAGTGCTTTTTGTAAATCTTAATCTATCAATCTGACCCGTAAAAACCACCATATGAAACGAGCCATGCCAATAATTTGTCTCACAGAGCGATGATTATTTCCATGGCGAGTTCCATGTGACCCGTAAAAAATTAAAAAATAAACACATGAAACGAACATGACAAAATCAGTCAATTTTGACTCACAGGCGGATGATATTATTTTGTCATGGAGTTCCATGTGACCCGTTAAAAATACCTGCGAAGCAAGCATTAATACCGCTGAAAATAAGCAATGAATTAATAAATAATAACACATGAAAATGAAATATGCCTTGTTTGTTTCGATACTACTGGGAACTTTATTGTTCCTGGATATATCATGTAATAACGATACCCCTGATGACGGTAAACCGACAGGGCATATTTCATTAAGTTTTATACACCTGGTGGATGGATTGCCGCTGGAAAAGGATATTATGAAATATGTAAACGCTGCCGGAAATCCGTATGAGATAAACCAGATTATGTATTTTATATCAGATGTTACTCTTCATAAAGCCGATGGAACAACTAAACTGATCAGCGACTGGACCGATATTCATTACGTGGATATTGATATACCTTCAACACTTACCTGGGATGTGTACGATGATATTGACACAGGAGTCTACGACTCTATTTCTTTTGTGTTCGGGATCACGAAAGAGAAAAACCAATCGTTCCGGTTTGTTAATCCGCCCGAAGTGAATATGATGTGGCCTGATATTTTAGGCGGCGGGTATCACTACATGATGATTAACGGAAGCTGGAAGAATAATGAAAATGTGATTATGAGCTATGCTTTTCACATGGGAATCGGTCAGTTGTACAAAAGCAATGTGATAGAAGTGGATTCCATTTATGCTTTTGTACAGAATTATTTCAGCGTTAAGCTGCCCAATTCAGCAATTACTGTGGAAGAGAATAAAACGTGTAATATTGAAATCGTTATGAATATCGATAGCTGGTTTATAAGCCCGCATAGCTATGATCATAATTTTTGGGGCGGAGCCATCATGCAGAATCAACCGGCAATGCAGATGGCTAAAGAGAATGGGTTTGATGTGTTTACGGTTGGAAAGATTGAATAAATAGGCATCACGGCATGCATAATTAAAGAAAGAAAGTACCAATACTCCTGCAATAAGCGAGGTACTATTAACTTTAAACAAGAATAAGCTAAGTGATATCTGGCCTATTGCCTTAGTAAACGGATTCCATACACCCTCAACTCCAAAATGTATGGTTGTAATCAGTAGTAATCCAACAAAGGTACAGAGTATGCCATGAATGATTTTACTGAAATTTGGATATGGTGATAAGTGGCCGAAAAAAGGGATAATTGCCATTAAAATTAAAAGTGAGGGTATAAAAACAAAGTTTGTGGCAATTACTCCGTCAGGCACTCCGAGGAAATAATATCCGGCAAAAGTCGCTGTACTATTTAGCGAACCAGGCGTTACCTAAACCAATACAATGCCATCGGTCAAGGGTTTTTTATTCATACAGCCAAACAGGTCGACTATTTCGTGGAACCTATTAGGAATAGCATGTAATTAAAAATTGTCGTTAATTCCTGGTTTTACCCACTCAGGGAAAATAATCAAAAATTAAGTTCAGGAAAAAGCAAAAGCCACTATTTTAGAAAGTGGCTTTTGCTTTTAATTCGACTTTATGGTATTCTCAAGTCTTTGTTGATCAACTGATAATTTAGATCAATTTCATTTTTTGCTATTTTCTGCCGGAAGTGTTTTTGAAGATTTGCTGATCATAACCAATTGTACAACCGCATATACATAATGTCCCCAAACACCCAAAAGCATTACGATAAGTGTTATAATCATCCAGAGTGGAGCTATGGGTGTCCACAATTCCCGCGAAGGACGATCCGGACTAATCAGGTGTTTATGCAATCCCCAGTTTTTATCTGATGATCCTTGAACCGTTCCGAAAATATCATTTTCCTCAATAGAGGCAACAACGGTGAGATTCCCGGTTGAATCACCAATAATGTCGCGGGGAAATTCAGCTGTACCAACACCGGTTGAATCAAGAGATATTTCAGCAATTTTAAGCATGCTGAACATTTTAGGGACTGATACAATTACATCAACCGCTCCGATTGATACTTCAGTGCCATCGCTGTTAAGCTGGGTTCCTTCAACTTTCACATACCGGATGGAATCTTCTTCATAAAATGAAACTACCAGTTTTGCCGGTTTAAGGCTAAATTCACCTTCTGAAGCTTCGTATTTGTTATTTCCATCATACATTGCTTTGAATGAAAGCATCTGCTGATCGTTGCGCAGGTATGTGTTACGGGCAGGAATTTTGAGAACCGCAGTACCATGAACATCAGTTTTTACCTCGCCAATCTTCAGATCGCCATCTTTCTCAACAGAGTAAAAAATAACCGGCGCGTTAACCAGGTTAGTACTTCCATCGTCGTGTTTAACACTAACAACACTTTTTAACTGTATACTGTCGTCAGAAGTACTGACACAGGCAAATCTTAACACTGTGACTGCCGGGCTGGTGGTATCAGCATTATTCTGGGCAAATCCCTGCATCATTCCTGCCAGAAATAAGATGACAAGTATGATTCCTGTTTTTATCCTTTTCATAAAAAATCTTTTTATCCTGTTTACTAATTAACTTATTGTAATTCTGTTACCTCAGGTAAATGTCACCCGCTTCTTTAGGTTCTTCCTTGAGATCAGAAACCTGAACGATGGGTATCATTTTTGAAGCCAGGGTGAAAAGCAGACAGAAGAGTGCAACACCACCTGCTGTGAGCGACCATTCAACCCATGTGGCTGAATAATGTGCCCATGCATCACGTGACTCCTGGATAGGAAGATAAGGTGATTCGAGTGTTGGCACTACAATAAGGTAGCGGTTCAGCCATAAAGCAATAATTACAATGAATGCTGCTATAGTAATGTTATTGATTGTGCGTAGTTTCTTGAAACCTACAACAATCAGTGGAACCAGCACACCAATATAATTGGAAAGGATAAACAGGGAGTAATAATCCTTGAACAGGATGGCTATGAGTTGTTCGTCATTTTTTTCCGAACCATACCATTTTGTAAGGTATTCGCTGAAGGTAAAATAACCAAAGAAAGCAGCTAGAACCAACATGATAACTCCAATATTCACAAAGTGTTTTAACGTAATATGCTCTTCCAGATGGTACACTTTTCTGAAAAAATACATGGCCACGATAAGTACACCGGTACCGGAATATACAGCAGCAATTACGAAATACGGTCCGAAGATGGTGCTATGCCAGCCTGGCTGTAAGGTTACACTGAAAATCCACGCAAGTACAGAGTATACTATAATTGCAATGGCAATAACCATACCTGCCATAATATCCGTTGATTTTTTCAACCGCAATTGCTGTTCGGGTGTTCCTGTATAACCAATGGCAAGAATTTTGTACATTTTTTTCTTCCAATTCGGAACTTTCAGTTCGTCAAAATCGCGCAGTTTAGCCAAATCGCGTAAAAGTGCCAGGTACAGGAAAAGTATACATCCGAAAATATCAGTTGATATAGCAATAACGTCCCAGGTGATTGGCGACTGAATACGCCCGAAGAGAATAAGATTCGGAAGACGGTCGAGGCGGCCGATACACATCATGATAAAGCCGGGGCCTATTAAAAGTGAGATGATGGTGATGAATTCAGCCATCCGGATAATAGGTTTCCTCCATTCAGCATGAAAAAGATGCAGTGCTCCTGAAATAAGTGCACCCGCATAACTGATACCCATGAAAAAGATGAAGTTTACGATATAAACACCCCATACCACGTTATCGCGCATACCGGTAACAATATGCCCGCGCGAAACCTGCCAGTAAAGGGCGAAAAAACCTAACAGAACAACACCAATAAGAAATGTTATCCACAGTTTGCCCAGTGTTCCGGTGCGTTCAATCTGAGGTGCAAATTCCCGGAGTAAAATATTAGAACTAGCCGTATCGCTCATTACAGGGTCTCCTTATTTTTAAGATTTTTTACATAGGGGGTATTTTCAAATCTCTTGGTGACTTCCTCATCCAGGCCATCAAGTCCTCGTTCGAACGGGAATTGCCTGTCGACAGGTGGGAGATAATATACATTCGGACGGGTTCCAAGGTTATCAAGGTATTTGTAGCCGGAACGGTCGCGGATCAGTTCGCTGAATTTAAAAGTTTCGGTTCCGTTGGTTACTACATCTTCGTCAATGTCGCCAAAATAGATTACTCCCATCGGACAAGCTGATGCACAATATGGTAACTTCCCTTCGCGGGCCAGGTCAGGACAGAAATCGCATTTGGAGACCGTTCCTTCAACACCTGGTACACTTTTTTCTGGTGAATATGGTTGATCCGACTCATATGCTTCTTCTGCTTTCCAGGAAAATACACGTGTTGAATACGGGCAGCCAGTCATGCAGAATTTACATCCAATACAACGTTCGTTATCGATAAGAACGATACCGTCGCTGCGCTTGTAGGTTGCACCTACCGGGCAAACACTTACACATTGGGGATTATCGCAATGGTAGCATGGTTTTGGAAACCAATAAGGAGCAGTTTTTTCTGAATCCTGCATCAGGTAAACCTTCATAAACTCCTGGTCTTTTGGGAGGTTGTGTCCTTTCTGGCACTCTTCAACACACTTACGTGCATTTTTACATTTAGCCAGGTCAATTACCATAACGAACTTACGACCGGGAATACCTTCATGGGATTCTACACGGCCAACCGGCGCAAGCGTCAGGAAATTTTTATCTACTTCCATCACTTCACCTGAAGTGGTTAGTACTTTTATCTTTTCGCCTGATTCACCTGTATTTTTCCCGGTTGCAATCAATGCTCCTGTTGCAACAGTACCGGCACCAGCCAACAAACCCAGTTTCAGGAAATTTCTCCGTGAGTTGTTGTCATCTTTCTTTTTATTTTCCATGGTAAGCCATTTTAATGTTAAGTGATGAGAAAGTTTCGATCAATTCCGAACAGTAAGCTTTTCAGCAAACCGTCAGATTTCAGTGTGATTCGTGAAAGCCATTGATCATGCTCTTAAAATTACTTACAAAAGTTGCTCCTATGGTGCAGAAATAAATATGAACAAACATAAAAAAGGATACAAAGAATCCAATTATAACATGGATAAAGTCATTTACTTTTATTCCACTGCCAAGAAAAAATTTAGTTAACACAACTTCAGGATATAGTAATGCCCAACCGGTTATTATTACAATAGGAACCAGAATAAACATGGCAATTACATAGGTAAACTGTTGTAAAGGATTGAATTTGCTTTCTTTTGTAACAGGGAATGGAGGTCTTTCGTGTTTGAAAATACCAAATGTGTAATACGTAAACTGTTTTATCAGCCTGGCAAATAAGCCGTTCAACGATAATTTGTAATATTTTCCGTTTGGAGTGATAAAAGTTCCGATCAGAAATACCATATAATTAGCAGTAAGTATCATTCCGCTGATATTATGCATGGTAACAGCAATATCGAACCTGATAAACGGGTTAGCCGGATTTGTATATTGCATACTTACACCGCTGATGATCAGGAGGATGATAAGAATGGCATTTAAGGCATGCCAGAGCCTGATCCACACGGGATATAGATATATTTTTTGTGACATTATTTCTTACGTTTTATAATTCTGAGTGTTGCATGAATTGCTATACCAAATGCTACGCAGCCGAACATGATTAAACTTATTAATCCAAGGTAATAATTACGGTTGGCACCAATAACATAGCCTTCGTTCATAATAACTCCGTTATAAAATCCTGTTTTACTTCGTCCTTCCTGCACTTTGTATTTATAGAGTGAAGCCATCAGGATTGAGTTGGTTGAATGACATTCAACGCACCTTCTTACAGCTTTAGATTTTGGCTGAATATTATGAGCTACCAGGATTGAATCGTTGGTTCGGGCATGGCACTCGATACAACGGACATTTTTGAAATGCAGCGCCTGGTTAGGTAACCATTCATGTTTTTGGAGGATATTGGGATTCACTTTATCCGTGAGCATCTGGTACTTGGTAATATCGGCGTGGCAATTCAGGCAAATAGCGTTGTCGTAAGCCACAATATCTCTGATTTTTTCATCCGAACGGGCGTTGATTTTATAGGTATGAGGATTGTGACACATCCAGCAGTTAAAATCATCGCTGTGCTTGGTTGAATGCACACTCGACTGGAATTCAGTCTCAATTTCTTCAAATTTAAATTTGGCATATGCTTCATCTCCGCCGTGGCAGTCGATACAGGCATATTTCGATTCCATCCGTAAACGTCCCGGATGTGGGAAAGTATCATAATCCGCAGAATGGCAATCTGTACATTTAAATGTTTTATGGTTTGATTCGTAAAATTCGGTACGGTTTATAATGGTTTCGAGGTACATCCTCTTGGTTACTTCGGTACCTGATTCCGGATTATTATATTTATACTTGGATTGCCCGTGGCATTTCAGGCAATTTTCGTTGATTTTAATTGTTTCATCTTTGGGTTTGTTTTGAGCTTTTAATGTGATTGACATCATTGGAAAAAAGAAGAATGTCAAAATAAAAGCAACAGGAACTTTCCGGAAATATTGAGTGAAAAGTGAAGTCATTTTTTTTTGAAAAAATTAGTAGAACAGGGATTTTTCAGGCAAAAAAAAATAAAGGGTGTTCTGATTTTATCCTGAACACCCTTTATCTACAATCAAATTATTTTTTCATAGTACGGATGTAGCCAATAACAGCCCATCTGTCAGCAACGTCTAAAATTTTCTTTTCGAAATTAGGCATTTCGTCGCGGCCGATAAACGACATGTAATAAAGTTCACCATCAGTTCTGGCCTGGAATGCAGCAAGTGAGAAGTTACCTGTGCTTGTTTTCAGGTTGGCGGCTTTTGGACCATCACCCAAACCTTTGGCTCCATGGCATGATTTGCAATGTTTGTTGAAGTTTTCTTTTCCAATCGTGTTGATTGAAGCATCACCGGCTTTTACAGTGCTTTTCATGTTTTTGTAGGTTGCCGGGATTGTCCATGGACCGCCAGCTTTTTGTGCCATAGCCATATTGGCTGTAACAAAAACAATAGCAGTGCAAATAATTACGATAAGTTTAATTGAATTTTTCATTTTGTTTTTTTTTAGTAGTTATATCTGTTTTGATGCAATAAGTATTCCAAATAAAAGGTTTGTCTTTTAAAAATTCCAAAGGCGCGTAATGTTCAGTCCTATAAGTATGCCGCCATGGAAGAAATCATTTTTATTCCACATGATGCATTCCTGAGGAATGATGCCCTGAGCAGAAGCCACGTATACATGAAAAGCGTGGGAACTGGTTGCTATTTCAAGACCGGCATTAAGACTGGGTTTATCGTAAATAATGGTATTGCTTTTCACTATCTTGTAATCTTTGATAGCTTTTATGTCCAGAGGAAAGTCGCCGGAAACGATGAGTGACATCTGAGGAGAGAATTTATATCTTCCTGCAAAAGATACAGAAACCCTGTCGTGGCTGTATACTGAATCTACACAACTGTAATGTGTAAATGCCCCGCCAACTTGTAAAGAAAGCTTATCGTTGAACCTGCGCGAAACGATCAATTGTGTGAAGTACGACATCCTGTTACCGAATTTGTAGCCTTTTGTAGTTACAGAATCAGGAGTGCCATCCCATTTTGCATCCGGGCTCCCGTCAATTCCAATAACTTCATAAAGCGCTACAGTAACCGGGATACTGTTTGAGCGGGTTTGCTCAATAACCCGGTACTTAAGTTGAAAATCTGTCATTTTATTGAATTTGGTTGTTCCAACTCCAACCATTAAGCTGTTCAGTATGCTGTAATTTAATCCAAAACGGATGTTTGCTGATCCCCAAATACCTGCCATATCATAATTGTTATCTTTAGTGTCAATTACACCAAAACGATGCTGCAGCACAAATTCAAGAGATTTAGAAGGATAAAATGTGGTTGTTGCAGCGTCGAACAACAAAGCGTTTTCGAATGCCGGCCTTACAGGTTTGTCAATAGGTTTTTCCTGAACAGTAGTGTCTGCTGTAGCTTCTTCCTGAGCAAATGTTGCTGACTGTGCTGCAATCAGAGTAAAAAGCGTTAAAGCGCTAAATTTTAGTGTTTTATAAATCTTTTTCATTATTTTTCTTTTTTATTGATTATAGGTCAATTTAGTCGTTTTTAGCACCTGCATAAATCCAGCGATAAATGAGATTCAAATTAGCAGCCGATGTATGTACAGCCATGCTTCCGCCGGGTTTGCATGAGATATATAGTTCACTGGTTTCAGGACTTCCTGCGACAACAAATGTGGCAAGGGCAGAATATGATTGGCCGGTTAAAAGGTTTGGTGCAGTACTACCTGCATGGCAACTAATACATTTAGCATCAAAGATTGGCTGAATATCCTGCGAGTAACTTATATCATCGTTTGCCGGTGGTACAGGAGTAGGAGGTACGGGTACATTATAATCATATTCGCAGGCTGTCAGCAGGGCGATCAATGTGCCTGACAGGAATAATAATCGGAGAAATCTCTTTTTCATTGGTTAGATATTTGTTTGTTGTTTTAGATTTTGAGACAGGCTTCTTGTTATAAATTTAACAAAGCTTCTGTAATTATTTGAATGCTACAAAGGAATACTTTTATCCTGAAATAGTGCATAAATTAAATATGATTGTTTGACACTATTATTTTGATACTTATCAACCGATATATTGATATATGTCATTATCTTTGTACGCGAATAGAAGGATTAAGAATCATTTGTTAAAAACCAGATTGGATAAAATATTTTCCTTCTAGTGAACTAAAAACTAAAATCTGTGAACCAATATACTCAATATAGCAAAGGATGTTCAGCCTGTAAGGATAAAGCCGATATTTTCAGTTGTCTTTGCCAGACTGAACTTGACCAGATTGATGAAAAACGCATTGAAGTGCATTTTAAAGCGGGTGAACTTATCTTTAAACAAGGTACTCCCAATATGCATTTCCTGTGTTTAACCCAAGGGAAAGTTAAAACTTATATTGAAGGCTTTAATGATAAAAATCTTATCCTGAGTGTTGTTAAACCTGTGGAATACATTCTGGGACCTGGTATTTATGCTGACCAGATGCATCACTTTTCGGCTATGGCTATCGAAGATTCAGTTGCATGCCTTGTCGATCTGGTTACGTTTAAGTCTCTCATCCGGAATAATCCTGATTTTGCTGAAGATTTTCTGAAAAAAATTAGTTTGCAATCCATTTATAACTATGAACTTTTCATTAGTCTTACTCAGAAGCAGATGCCAGGACGGATTGCCGATGTTTTACTATACCTGAAAGATAAAGTTTACGGATCCAATTCTTTTCGCACTTCGCTTTCGAGGCAGGATTTAGCTGATATGTCGGGTATGTCGAAGGAAAGTGCTATCCGTATCCTCAGGGAGTTTAAAGACGAAGGGATTATTCAGGTAAATGGAAACGATTTCGAAATTTTAAATACTGAACATCTTAGTAAGATCAGTCAAACAGGATAGCGCCTTTCAATTTTTATTTTAAACATTAAGCCCGGGTACTATGTCAAGTGCCCGGGCTTAATGTTTTAAAATGTATGTGTTCAACTTATCACTTACACCTTACACCTTATCACTTACCCTGTGATAATTTTTGGAATAACGAGTCATTCTTAATTACTTCTATAGCCTGTTTCAATTCGTCATCAGTAGCACTGATCATTTGGAAATAGGCATTCATGTTAAACAAATTCCGGGCAATCAATGCTTTCAGAACTGTTTTGATTTGTAGCCCTGATGCCTCCAGATCCTTATCGTTGCGCGGTAAATCTTTAGATTCAGCAAAAGCTACAAATTCATCCAGCAATTTCTGATCATTGGTAAATCCTTTTTTAAATGCCTGTATATCAGGATATGTTTTGAGAAGGTCTTTACGCCTTGTCTCAATATATTGAACTGTAAATTCGTTCAACAGCGATTTGCGAAAAACATCGGTATAATATTTCGACGCAAATGCAGTATCCATAGGAATAAAGTAGTCGGGCATAATTCCACCACCTCCGTAAACAACACGTTTATTCTGGGTGAAATACCTCAGTGAATCAGGAAATTTAATACTATCGGCATGGTACATCTCACCATGTTTTAAGCGTTTATACAGGTCATCACCATATGCTTCTTCGCCATCAGCATATGATTTTTGGATACAACGGCCCGAGGGAGTATAATAACGTGCTGTTGTAATACGAACCATTGAGCTATCGGGAAGCATATAAGGCCGCTGAACCAGGCCTTTCCCAAATGACCGCCTTCCGATAATCAGCCCGCGATCCCAATCCTGCACAGCGCCTGAAACAATTTCAGAAGCTGACGCTGAACCTTCATCAATCAGGACTACCAGTTTGCCTGTTTCGAATGTACCGCTAGAGGTGGCAATAAAATCCTGTTTAGGGCTACGTACACCTTTGGTATATACTACAAGTTTACCAGCAGGTAAAAACTGATCGGCCAGATCAAAGGCTATATTCAGATATCCACCAGAATTTCCTCGAAGATCAAAAATGAGGTTTTTCATCCCCTGCTTTTTTAATGCATTGGCAGCGTCAACAAATTCATCTGTCGAAGTGGCTGCAAAACGCGAAAGTTTTATATATCCTATATTGTCGGTAAGCATATAGGAAGCATCGATGCTGTTGAGTGGTATCTTGTCCCGTGTTATGGTATAGTCAATCAGTTCTTTATGTCCTTTGCGGTAAATGGCAACATCTACTTTCGTTCCTCTTGGACCACGCAGGTGGTCGAGTACGAATTGGGTAGTCAGTTTTTTGCCAAAAGCATCTTCGCGGTTGATTTTGATAATTTTATCTCCTGCCAGGATACCCAATTTATCGGAAGGCCCACCGGGAACTGGTGAAATAACTAAAATTGTATCCTTATATATCTGAAACTGAATACCAACTCCATCAAAGTTTCCGACCAATGGCTCATTGGTTTTTTCAACTTCATCCTTTGAAATATATACGGAATGCGGGTCAAGTTCTTTCAGAACCGCTACAATAGCTTCTTCGGTTAACTTTGGCTGATCAACATCTTCGACATAATAATAGTTTATTAGCTGCATCAGGGTGTTGAACTTCATTGTTGTTGCCTTAGGATCAACCGGCTTTTGTTTTGATTGAGCTGAAACACTTATGCTTATTAAGAGCAGAAAGAATCCTATCAGGGAATATTTGGCTAATTTCATAGATTACTGATGAATTAAAATTGAATTTCAAAATTACATGATTTGTCGCACAAAATTGGTAATTGTTTAACTGGCATTATGCATTTAACAATTTTTCTCATTTCATATCGTTTAGAATAAATATAAATAGGTGGGTGTGACATAAATCACAAATTGAAGGTTAAAAAGCCCGTAAATTTGCATTAGGTTAAAAATGCCTCAGTAGGAGTTATGAAAAGCCTTTAATACCTGTAAACTCTCTTCACAGGAAATCTTCCTTTTAATTTTTTTATAAATGAAAACACGAATAATTATTTCATTGGCAGGATTGACACTTTTAAGCATTTATCTTACTTCCTGCAAACATGAACCGGAACTCCCGCCAGGCACACCCATTGTTTGTTTCGACCAGGAAGTTATGGGTATTATTAATTCGAATTGCAATGTACCCGGTTGCCACGGAAGTGGTGAGGGGCCTTCTCTTTCTACGTATGAGGATGTTTACAGCTATGTAACCGCAGGCAAGCCAATGCAAAGCGAGCTTCATAAAGTGATTACAGCACATTCAAACCTGGAGGGGTTAATGCCTCCCAAACCAAAATCAGCACTTTCCAGTTCACAGATTGATATTATAAGCATCTGGATCTTGCAAGGCGCGACTCATACTACCTGTCCATAACTCATTGCGTTATTTTCCATGTGGGATTAACTGTTCCAAATACAATTTGTGACAGTACTTTGAACAATATTTAAATAAATGTATTTTAATACTATGCTAAACAACTAATTTAAATGAAAACAAAAATAAAAGTACACCTTGTATCTGTATTGGCGCTTACACTTGCGATCAGTGGGTGTTATTATGACAATGAAGAAGACTTATACCTTGGAAGCAGCACCTGTGATACAACAACTGTAACTTACGCTGCATCAGTGGCGCCTGTTTTTGCAGGTTATTGTAACTCCTGCCATAGTGGAAGTACCGCATCGGGAAATATTCAGACTGACAGTTATGCGTCTGTATCAGCCAATATTACACGGATCAGAGGAGCTATCAACCACCAATCAGGTTTTCTGTCAATGCCTCAGGGTGGCGGAAGCCTCTCACCCTGCGACTTGACGAAAATTGAGATCTGGATAAGGAAGGGAATGCTAAACAATTAAAAATAAACATAAATTACTTTAAAAACGGACTCTATGAAGAACTTAATCGATAATCACTTTATAGGATTGATGATAGTATTGTGGATTCTCTACATCATTCCCATCTTAATTGCATCCTATAGAAAATGCAAACATATCAATGGAATCGCTCTTGTAAACATTCTACTAGGTACGACCATTTTAGGTTGGATTGGGGCTTTGGTATGGGCTGTCTCAGACAGTAAAGATCAAATGATGCTTAAAAAACACAGGTTATGGATATATCTATCTTTTGCCGTTTTAGCTTTGGGGCTGACAAGTTCAATATACATATATCAGAACATGTATAATAAACCCCATGATGATATAGAAAAGGCAAGCCCGGCTTATTCCGTTTCGACCGAAGAAATATGGAGCAAATACAATACCGACCGGGAAACAGCCGATTCGTTATACAATAACCAGGTGATTGAAGTTACCGGTAACCTGAGCCGTATCGATAAAAATGATACATTGGTATCGGCCATATTTGTAATGGCGGCTGACTCAATGTTTGGTGATAAAACCATTGCCTGCCAGATGTATAAAAAGCACAATGAAGAAGCGGGCACATTAGTAGTTGGCGCAAAAGTTAAAATTAAGGGTGTTTGTATCGGTTATGATGATACCGATATTAAATTTAATAAATGTTCAATAGTCAAATAGTTACTTTGTTTTCAGGTTAAAGGATAAATGAAATATTATGATACGAAATAAAATACAAGCAATCTTCTTTATTCTCACGGTGTTTAGCAGTCAATTATTTGCGCAGGATCTGATGGATATGCTCGATAAGGGTTCAACGCCTCAAACGAATTATGCCTATGCGACGTTTAAAACAACCCGTGTTGTACTGGGGCAATCGATAGAAAGCCCCGCTAAAGGTACGCTTCAGTTTCTGGTGGAACACAACTTTGGCAAACTGAACGAAGGAGCTTATGCGATGTGGGGATTGGATCAATCAACTGTAAGGCTGGGATTGGAATATGGGATAAAAGATTGGTTAAGTGTTAGTATGGGCCGGAGCTCATATCAAAAGACCTTTGATGGATCGGTAAAAGTTAAAATACTCAGGCAAAGTACAGGCGCGCGGAATATGCCGTTTTCCCTGTCGTTATATGGAGGTGCCATGTTAAATTCATTAAAATGGACAGATCAAACCCGCAAAAATTACTACACTTCGCGTCTTTCGTATTTGGCGCAGGTGCTGATTGCAAGAAAGTTCTCGAATGCTTTTTCTGTACAACTTACACCAACCTATATTCATAAAAACCTGGTCCCACTGAGGACTGATCGCAATGATCAATTATCAATCGGCATTGGGGGAAGGTACAAAGTTGCGCAGCGTACCAGTTTAAATGCAGAGTATTTTTACCAGATTCCCGGATTTATTAATTCCGATCCGGTTTCTGGGGCTGAATACCGTAATTGTTTATCACTAGGAGTTGATCTTGAAACTGGCGGTCATGTTTTCCAGTTCAGGCTTACCAATGCACAGCCTATGTTTGAAAGGGCCTTCATTACCGAAACAACCAGTAAGTGGTCGGATGGAGGTATTTTCCTTGGTTTCACAATAAACCGTGTATTTACTATTATTAAGCCGTCCGAGCCTAAAGAATAGTCGGGTCTGAAAATCAGAACTCACAAATCACAAATCAAAACTCACAATTTTTTTTGTGAAGAATAGTAAGGTCTGAAAATTAAAAATCAAAAATCCGAATTCACGATTATTAATTTGTGAATTGTGATTCCGGATTGGTGAATTGTGATTGAAAAAATCAGAACGACCAGGTCTCAGTTCAATAATCTTCCTTCTCTGTATAAAAAGCACTACTTTCGTAAGGCAATTAAAGTTGTATGGATAAGGAAGAAAAGCACAGATTTTTTAGCAGTATGGTATTCCCGGGGCTTTTAGTCCTGGTACTTTGGGTGATTAAAGTTATTGAAGTCGGTTTCCAGCTATCTTTAGCAGATTATGGACTATTACCGCAATCTCTTATTGGGCTGCGTGGTATAATTTTTTCGCCTTTGCTGCATGCGGATTGGGCACATCTTTCGTCGAATTCAGTTCCTTTGTTTTTGTTATCTTCAGGTTTGTTTTATTACTACGGGAGAAAAGCAATGACAATCCTTATGCTTTGTTGGCTGGTTACAGGACTTTGGGTTTGGATATTTGCGGCTGACACAGGCATTCATATAGGAGCTTCAGGTGTTGTTTATGCGCTTGCAACATTTCATTTTACAGGAGGGGTACTTCGCCGGGAGCCACGGATGATGGCATTTTCATTATTAGTTGTATTTCTGTATGGAAGCCTGGTTTGGGGTATATCACCTAAATTTTTTCCGGATAAAAATATTTCATGGCAGTCGCATCTTTTAGGCGGCCTGGCAGGAATAGTAATCGCTATTGGTTACAGACGTGAAGGTCCACAGCAGAAAATTTACCAATGGGATGATGATGAAGATGAGATTGAATTCTTTGAGGAGGACCCGATTACAGAAGAAGAGCAGAGAACAGTAGACGAAGCTATCAATAATCTACCTGAGGAAAGTGAAATGAAGCAATAGTTTCATGATCAACAAAATATTGTCAAATAAAGCTGTTTTATTTTTAGGATTTTTTCAGTTACACCACTACATTCTAAAATGCAAATTATTTGTGTTGACGTTAGCAAACCATCGTTGAATAAGTAATTTTTGTAGTTGGTCAAAAACCAGCAAGCTTTATCTTTGTTAAATAGTGCAGATAGCATATATCAATGGTCAAATTCCAGCTGTAGGCAATTCCAAAAACAAGAACTTAAACTTCGCGCTGCACTTTTGAGAATTTAAAACAGGTAACTTTTTAATGGAACATAATCATTCAAATCAACACGAGCATAAAGCTTTAGGAAATCTGAAAATGGCTTTCTGGTTAAATGCCGGATTTGCACTTATTGAAATTGCCGGTGGAATTTTTACAAACAGCGTTGCCATTCTTTCTGATGCTTTTCACGATCTGGGCGATTCGGTTGCACTTGGGCTGGCCTGGTATTTTCAACGATATTCAGCAAAAAAACGGGATGATATTTATACTTATGGATATAAAAGGTATTCACTGCTTGGTGCCAGCCTGAGTGCCGTTATTTTGCTGATCGGATCAGTGATCATTATTTTTAAAGCAGTTCCCAGATTGATTACACCTGAGCCTGTTCATACTCAGGGAATGATGTATTTAGCAATAGTTGGAATAATCATAAATGGTTTAGCCATGTTCAGGCTGAAAAGCGGTCACAGTCAGAACGAAAAAGTTATATCTATTCACCTTCTGGAAGATGTTTTGGGATGGGTTGCCGTGCTGGTTGCCAGTATTGTTATGAAGTTTTACAATGTTCCAATCCTCGACCCGCTTTTATCCCTGTGCATCACGGCCTTTATACTTTTCAGGGTATTCGGAAATATGCGGCAGACCTTCAGGATTTTTATGCAGGCTACGCCGTCGGAAGAACAGGTTGATCATTTCAGATCACAATTAGCAACTATAAATGGCATTATTGATTTACATGATATGCATTTCTGGACCATGGACGGTTCATATAATATAGCCTCACTGCATGTTAGTGTAGATCCGGAGTTGAGTTTTTCTCAGTCCGAAATAATCAAACAGGAGGTGCGTACTTATTTGAAAAATGAAGGCTTTGCGCACATAACCATTGAAATAGAACCAGGTGGAAAACTATGCGAATTGCATGATTGCTGATACGCATTGTGAAAAGTGATTACTATCAGGTTCTAAATTGCATTGAGTTGCTGTAGGGAGATATTTTAAAATTAATTCCGTTAAAGTAAAGAAGTAAAAGCAACAGGTAAAAATGAAAGCAATTGTAAATACAAGATATGGGCCGCCGGAAGTTCTTCATCTCATGGAAGTTGAAAAGCCAATTCCCAAAGACAATGAGGTTCTGATTAAGATTTATGCAACAACCGTTAACCGGACTGATTGTGGGTTTAGGAAACCTGAATATCTGATTGTCAGGTTAATAAGTGGCATTTTTAAACCTAAAAAAATAATATTGGGGAGTGAATTTGCCGGAGAAATTGAAGAGGTCGGTTTAAGTGTCAGAACATTTAAAAAAGGTGACCAGGTTTTTGGATTAAGCACTTTCAATTTTGGTACTCACGCTGAATATATTTGCATCCCTGAGGAAAAGTCAATCGCATTGAAACCTTCTAATATGTCTTACGACGAGGCATCAGCGGTATGTGACGGTGCATTTCTGGCTTTGGCATTCATTAAAAATATAGATTTCAAAAAGAAACCTCAGATTCTGATCAATGGAGCTTCCGGCTCAATTGGAACAGCTAGTGTTCAACTGGCCAGATACTACGGTGCAGAAATTACCGCCGTGTGTAACACCCGGAATTTTGAATTGGTGAAATCACTTGGTGCTGATTTTGTTATTGATTACACAAAAGAAGATTTTACCAAAAATGGAAAAGTGTATGATGTGGTATTGGATGTGGTAGGGAAAAGTTCTTTCTTTAAATGCAAAAAAATCCTGAAACCAAAAGGGATATATTTTTCTTCAGAGCTGGGATACTTATCCCAGAATATTTTTTTAGCATTATTAACACCCATATTCCAGGGGAAAAAAGTTCTTTTCCCTATTCCTAAGGACAGAAAGGAAGATATCCTGTTTTTCAAAGAACTGATTGAAGCCGGGAAATATAAAGCCGTAGTTGACAGGACTTACCGTTTAGATCAAATTGTAGAAGCCACCAGGTATGTTGAAACCGGTCAGAAGACAGGAAATGTAGTGGTTCATATTGCATCTGCTGATAATGCCTGAAGGTAGTTTTGGAGATTTTATTAATCTGCAAAACTATAATTGCAGATCATTTCTTAAAACCGACTACTTTTGTATTCCTTAATTTAGAAAGTAAAAATGGAACTACTTCGATTTAAAACAAGCCTGAAATGCGGAGGATGCGTTAAGGCTATAACTCCAGGACTTAAAAGCCTTCATTCAATTGAAAAATGGTCGGTTGACCTCGAAAATCCTGATAAAATACTTGAGGTTGAAGCCTCAGAAGATATTTCGGATCAGGTAATAGAAAGCGTAAAAAAAGCCGGCTATCTGATTAGCCAGCTTTAATGAACAATTAAGATTAGCTACTTAACTCATCCTTTTGGCAATTAAATTCCAGTCAACCAGTTGCCAGAAAGCATTAACATAATCCGGACGGCGGTTTTGAAAATCCAGGTAATACGCATGTTCCCATACATCGCATGTTAAGATTGGTTTTAATCCATCACGCATTGGGTTTGCAGCATTTCCGGTACTTACAATCGAAAGCTTACCTTCAGCGTTTTGTACAAGCCATGCCCAACCTGATCCAAACTGGTTTACGGCTGCCTCGTTGAATTTGGTTTTAAAAACATCGAACGAACCAAAATCGCGGTTGATCATGTCCAGCAGGTTACCTGATGGAGTTGTGCCACGTTGAGCCGAAAAGCCTTCCCAATAAAAAGTGTGATTCCAAACCTGGGCAGCATTGTTGAAAATTCCGCCTTCCGCTTTCAGAATAATTTGTTCGAGTGAAGAATTCTCGAAATCAGTACCGGGTACAAGGCCATTAAGTTTTGTAACATAGGTCTGATGGTGTTTGCCATAATGAAATTCGATGGTACGTGCGCTGATTACTGGTTCTAAAGCATCAGCTGCGTACGGTAAAGCAGGAAGTTGAAATGTCATGATTTTTGTATTTAATGGGTTTGTATTTTAGAGGATTTAGTGTTGTGGCTGATTTTAGTTTGTCATTCAATAGTCATTCAGTAGTCATTCAATGGTTGAGGAATGAGTTTTGAAAGTAACTGAGATGAGGTAGTTGTCATTCGATGGTCATTCAATGGTTGAGGGATGAGTTTTGAAAGTAACTGAGATGAGGTAGTTGTTATTCGCTAGTCATTCAATGGTTGAGGTATTAGTTTTGAAGGAAATTGAGATGCGGTGGTTGTCATTTAATAGTCATTCAGTTGTAGATTTGGATCTTGAGATTTGGGTCTTGGGATTTGGATCTTGGTTCTTGTGATTTTAGAAAAGAGGTGATCAGATAGTAATCTGAGGATTCTTTCAGGAATATATAAAGGTATCACTTTATTTTGTGAATACCGTTGAATATGAAGATTTATTTCCCTTTTCATCTTCGAGATTGAGTGTAAATGTGTTTTTGCCAGGTTGAGCAACGTTATCAAACCGGTAAATCATCAGCTTGTATTTCGGATCCCATTCAACCAAAACCCACTGGCCGTTTACTTCACCTTTATATGTGCTTATTCCTGAAAAATTATCCGACACTGTGAATTTCAGACTTGTCTTACTCTTAATATTTTCAGCTGATGGCCTGATGACCGGAGGTATTGTGTCAACAACAATTGCATAACCATCAAATTGATTAGTAGTGGTGGTTATATACCCGTTTTCATAAACTCCACCGGCTTGACTTTTGTGCCCATCTCTGTCAATACGAATTAGCAGCGCTTTGTTACGAAGATTATTGGGAACTTTCGACGCTTTTATCGAAACCCTGATCTTGCTTTGCAACGGTACAACCGGATCGTTTAAATAATGTATTTCAGAAAACATATTCGCTGCTCCTGCTGCTTTACGATACCTGAAAATTATATTTTCATATATGCAACCTGTTGGAATTTCAACTTTAAGATCAGCATTTTCAAACTTGTTTTTCTTATTATATTTGAATGCCACAGTTGTATCGGATATAGGAACTACCGGAATTTGCATAAATCCTTCTGGTTTTCGCGATCTTACCCAAAACCTGAGATTGCTTGTGTTTCCTGCCTGGTCGGCAACAGAAATTATAATTTCATGCAGATTTTCATCTGTAAATTTGAGGATGCCATTTGCAGTATCTGATTTGAAGAAACTCAACTTATTCCCCGGGAGTTTTTTTGATTTTACAATCCGGTTATCTGCATTATAATTTGCAATATAATCAATGGAAGCATTTACATACCGGCTTTCAGCAAATGAAAAGCTATCGCAAACCATAGTGAAGAAATTAGCTTTATCCGCAAACATTTTCATGCTGTAAAATCCATTCCTGTCGCTCTGATTCTGATTAAAATCAAATGCCTGAGCGCCAAAGCTGAAATTTCCCCAAAGCGAAAGAGTATCTTTCGTAGCCAGACGATATTCCCCTGTTCCTGATTTTTTTAAATTAAAACGGATAGCCTCGTTGGTAGGTCCTATATAGCTATTATTATCTTCAGGATATATTTTTATAAAATCGATGAAAGGCGGATAAATATCATGCAATTGGAAACCATAAACCAAGGGATTAACGATGTGTTCAGTTTTGGTGTTGCGAAGCTCGAAATGAAGGTGAGCGCCGCCGGATGATCCGGAATTGCCGGTATATCCTATCAATTGCCCCTTTTTTACAGAAATAAATTCTTTTTTGTTAATCGGGAAAAGGTCAACTTCGAAGCTTTTCAGTTTGTATTGATTCGTTCGCAGGTATTCACTAATCGTGTCACTGTATCCTTTCAAATGAGCGTATACCGAAGTAAATCCGTTGGGATGATCAATGTAAAGAGCATTCCCAAACCCGAAAGGTGAAACTTTAATTCGGGAAATTAAACCATCTGCCACAGCGAAAACCGGCAGTCCTTCTTTTTTCTGAACGGAGAAATCTGTACCTGAGTGAAAATGGTTAGGCCTCACTTCGGAAAATGATCCTGTAACTGCAAGTCCAATGCTAAGCGGTGATGAAAAATAATCCTTCGGAATAGCAATTTGTGCAAACAGATTAGCTAAAGGCATCAGTATCAGTAAGAAAAACAGGGGGATTAATTGAATTTTCATTTTACAAACTTACAGTTTGTGTGGGGAAATTCCAATCCGGAATTCTTAAAATTTGCTTAATGATTTGAAAATTTGAGAATGTAAGAATTTGAAAATTTGAAAATGGAGGTCTAAAGTTAAATGATCAGAGCCCCTAACATCGTAGTTATTTGAATCTTAAGCAATGTCAGACAATATTGTTTTTGAAAATATATCGCTGAACAACAGCGAGGTAAATAGCCACGCACAACACCCCTGCGCCGGAAATAATAAACATCGTTTTCATTCCAAGTGCGTACCATAACAATCCTGCAAGACTGCTGGCCAACATGGTAAAGATGCTGGCAAAACTGGTGTAAAAACCAATGGCTGTTGCTGTATTATCCTTTTTTGCGATGTTGCTGATCAGCGCTTTTGAAATACCTTCGGTAGATGCCGCGTAAAGAGCGTAAAAGCCAAACAGTACACTAAATTGCCATAAAACCATCGCAAAACCCATCAAGGAATAAACTAAGGCAAAAACAAGCAAACCCATAATAAGTGTGCGTGCCAGTCCGAATTTATCCGCCAGTATTCCGATCGGGAACGAAAGTAAAGCGTAAACAAGGTTGTAAAAAATGTAAATCCCTATCATATAGGTGTCCGAAAAACCTTTGCTTTTAATCGAAAGCAGTAGAAACGCATCCGAGCTGTTGAACAGCGTGAACATCAGCAATCCGGCAACAAGAAGTTTAAAATGTTTTGAGGATATTTTCCAGTACGACAGAAAGGCAAAGAAACCCGGTGATTTCTGTTTGGGTGCAGCATTGAGCTTGTCTTTCAACAAAAAGGTGAGTAGAATGGCTATAATCCCCGGAAGTACAGCAATGATAAACAACCATTTGTACTGTCCCGGGTAAAAATACAGAAAGATCAAAGCAGCAAAAGGGCCTACTGCAGCACCGGCAGTATCGAGTGCCCGGTGGAACCCAAATACTTTTCCTTTATTTTCCTTGGTTGATTCGTCGCTTAACATGGCATCGCGGGCACCGGTCCGAACGCCTTTGCCTAACCTGTCGAGCGTACGGGCAAAAAATATCCATAATGGAAATGTGAACATTGCCATTAAAGGTTTAGATATGGCGCTCAGGGTGTATCCCCAACGCACAAATGGAACCCTGCTGCCAAGTTTATCCGAAAAATTACCGAAATATCCTTTACTCAGTCCTGCAGTGGCTTCAGCCATGCCTTCAAGAATGCCAATCAATAAAACAGAAAAGCCAATGGATTGCAAGTAAACCGGCATTATCGGGTAAAGCATTTCGCTGGCTATATCGGTAAAAAAACTAACAAACGAAACAACTAAAACCGTGCGGGTGAGTATGGAACGCATCTTTAAATAAATTAATCAGACCTGCAATATTAGTGATTTTGCCTTAAAAGAATAAATAAAGGATGAATCAAAAAAGGTTAAGGTTGAGGTTAAGATTGAGTGGGAAAACTTAACCTCAACCTTAATCTCAACCTCAGTTACATAAGGGAAGGATTTTAACAGTTTTTAAAAGTAATACCTTTTTTGAGAAGCTTTTTTATCTGAATTCAGCATTCTCATGTTTGAATGTTCAGATTTTCGGGATGTTTTCATGTATTCGTTTATTGGTATTTTGATCGAACGTCTAAACCACTATCTTCGCAACTCAATAGTCCATCAGATTTTATTTTATGTCATTTCAAACATTTAAGATTTATCTCTTTGCTGTATTATCCATGCTGTTCTGGGGCTTGTCATTTGTTTGGTTTAAAATTGTTGTTCAATGGTATGATCCGATTACCATCATTTTCCTCAGGCTGATTATTTCAGGATCGATTATGATCGTTTTTATGCTGCTTAACCGGTCGTGGCAAACAATTAAGCGCGAACACCTGAAATATTTTTTATTGCTTTCATTTGCTCAGCCGTTCTGCTATTTCCTCGGCGAAAGTTTTGGATTGACTATGGTTTCTTCAACTATAGCTTCGGTTATCATTGCAACCATACCTTTGTTTAGTCCTATAGCTGCTTATTTTATGGTAAAGGAAAAGGTTACAATCCATATACTGGCTGGCATCATTGTTTCATTTACCGGTATTCTGCTGATGCTTATTAATCCTGATTTTTCGCTCAGCGCTTCGCCTAGAGGAGTTTTGCTACTGTTTATTGCAGTGTTCGCGGCTGTGGCATATTCAGTTATTATCCGGAAAATCTCGCACGAATACAATCCGGTTACCATCATAACCCATCAAAATCTGATTGGCGCTGTTTATTTTCTGCCTTTGTTCCTGATCTTTGACTTTAAACACTTTATTACCATTAAACCTACATGGGAATTGATCGCGGCAATGCTTCAGCTGGCTGTTTTCGCTTCTACACTGGCCTATGTCTTTTATATCATTGCCATTAAAGGAATGGGCATGATCAAAGCCAATGTTTTTACAAACCTGATACCAGTGTTTACCGGCCTCTTTTCGTTTTTAATACTGAATGAAAAATTTACAGCCATCAAAATTGCCGGTATGATACTAGTGATGTTTGGTGTGCTTGTATCGCAGAGTCATAGAATTGGCCGGTTTCTGTTAAAGAAGAGTTGAGATGATAATTGAACACACATCTCAATTGTGTTTTAATTTGGTGTTCATAATGAGATATTTATAGTGACAATCATGTTAACATTGTAAAACTGTTTTTATGAAGGTAATCGTTTTAGGAGCCGGATTAGTTGGGGGGCCAATGGCTCTTGATCTTGCCAGGAATGGCGAATTTGAAGTAACATCTGCCGACAGAAGTGCGGAAGCCCTGGCTCGTCTCAGCGGGGTGGCAGGAATTACAACCATTCAAATGGATCTCGATAATGCCGACACACTCAAGTCGTTGGTTAAACAACACGATTTGGTTATCAGTGCCGTGCCTGGTTTTATGGGTTTTCGGACAATGGAAAGGATTATTGAATGTGGTAAGAATGCCGTAGATATTGCATTTTTCCCTGAAGATATGTTTCTGCTCGATGCCAAGGCAAAGGAAATGAATGTTACAGCAATTTGTGATATTGGCGTTGCACCGGGGATGAGTAATGTGCTTATTGGTTATGGTGCTTCTATGCTCGATACCCTCGAAAAAGGAATCACTTATGTAGGTGGTTTGCCTGTTGTTCGCACCTGGCCTTTTGAATACAAAGCTGTTTTTTCACCTATTGATGTAATTGAGGAATATACCCGCCCGGCCCGTTATATCGACGGTGGAAGATTGGTTGTGCGTGAAGCGCTTTCTGACCCGGAGATGATTGATTTTCCCAATATTGGAACTCTGGAAGCTTTTAACAGTGATGGCTTGCGCACTTTGGCAACAACAGTAAAAGGGGATTATCTTATTGAAAAAACGCTAAGGTATAAAGGGCATATAGAAAAGATGGCAGTTCTTCGCGATACCGGATTTTTCGACAAGGAACCTTTACTGATCAATGGAGTGATGATAAGCCCGCTTGAATTTACAGCCCGATTGTTATTTCCTAAATGGAAACTCCAGCCTGGGGAAGAAGATCTTACCATTATGCGTATAATCACCGAAGGATTGAAAAATGGCATACGGCAACGTTATACCTGGGATTTATACGACAGGCTTGATAAAGTTACCGGCGTTCATTCCATGGCCCGCACAACAGGATATACAGCTACAATGGTAGCCCGGCTTTTATCGAAAGGATTGTATTCTCATAAAGGCATTTCTGCACCTGAATATCTTGGAAAAGATGCTTCGATTGTTAAATTTTTATTGGATGGACTTAAGGAAAGGGGAGTGGTTTATACGGAAACCCATGAGTTTATTGTGTAATACTTTCATTTATTGCATATAAGGCAGATGCTAATTTACACTGCATCTTCATATTGATAGAAGCTGCCTCGAAAGGGTAGCTTTTTAATTCATGTCAATAATGTGTTCATCAGTTTTTTTAGTCCCAGGTGCTGAAAGAGTAGTTTTTTTTATCTTCGTGACATCAATTTGCCGGGTATCCGGTACAATTTAATCCAGGATCATTAATATGGAAGAAAAACCAAAGTCTACAAGGGTAAAGTCTATCGATGCATTGCGTGGCTTCGATATGTTCTGGATTACAGGCGGTGACGCATTTTTTATTTCCTTGTTTACATTTTTAGGAACGCCTTTCTTTTTAGGTTTGGCAAAGCAACTTGACCATCCTGCCTGGACCGGTTTTCATTACTACGATATTATTTTTGCTTTATTCTTATTTATAGTTGGTTTGAGTCTTCCGTTTTCAATCAGTAAACGGATGGAAAGGGGTGAAACGAAGCAAACACTTTATTATCATATTTTCAGACGTACTATCTTATTGTATCTGCTTGGGATGGTATATAATGGCTTATTCAACTTTGATTTTGAAACCTTGCGGTATACCGGTGTACTTCATCGCATTGCAATAACATATCTGATTGCGTCAATTGTTGTTTTGAATGTCAGGCAAAAGTACCTGATAGTATGGGCGGTTGCAATTACTCTGATTTACTGGCTCGTATTATTGCTGGTTCCGGTTCCCGGATTTGGAGCATATAACCTCACTCCCGAAGGAAATCTTAGCGCTTACCTGGATCAAATGTATCTTCCCGGTTCATTTTGTTGTTATCAGTTTGGCGACAACGAAGGCCTGTTAACCCATATCCCGGCATCAGTAAATGTTCTGATTGGCTCGTTAATCGGATTCCGTTTAATAAAAAAAGATTCTGATAAATCCAAAATCACAACTTTTCTTATCGCTGGTTCGGCACTTGTTGTGGTTGCTTTATTGTGGAATATAATTTACCCGATCAACAAATATTTATGGACAGGTTCATTTGTTTCATTGACTTGTGGTATATCCATTCTGACTTTTACCCTTTTTTACTGGATTATTGATGTGAAAGGATACTCAAAATGGGCTTTCCCGTTTACGGTTATCGGGATGAATTCTATAACTATTTATGTGTTGCAGGGAGTCTTTGATTTTGGAATTATAGCTAAAATTTTTATCCACGGTTTTTATACAGAGATGGGATCTTTCCAGTTTCCTTTTTATGAACTATGTGTACTGACAGTAAAATGGCTTTTTCTGTATTTTCTGTATAAGAAACAGATATTTTTAAAGGTTTAAATTCAAGAAAGGATTTTTTAATTGATGATATTGACTGCAATGCTTTATTTAGACAATTTCGCTGTCAGAGTTTGTTTATTTCAAAAAAAATGATACTTTTGCACCCCCTAATCATGGCGAGGTAGCTCAGTTGGTTAGAGCGTCGGATTCATAACCCGAAGGTCACGAGTTCAAATCTCGTCCTCGCTACTAAAAGTTTGAGATTGCTTCAAAAAGGCAATCTCATTTTTGTTACATGGAATATACAGTCTATATCTTATATTCGAAGACTTACGACAAAATCTATATTGGTTTTACATCAGATATTATAAATCGGTTCCATTCACTATAATACTCCCCAAAAATCGGACAGCTAGTTAAGATATAAAGTATTAACTTTAAAAATTTATTAGCATGTCAACAACCAGAAGAAAATTCAGTAAAGAGTTTAAGGCCAAAGTGGTACTGGAAGCTCTAAAAGAGAGGGAAACCTTAGAAAGTTTAGCAAAGAAGTACGAGTTGCAACCGACT
>CAIRMR010000031.1 GCA_903879715.1 uncultured Bacteroidales bacterium | reverse complement strand
GTAATTCGTAAATCGCAATTCGTAAATCGTAAATCGTAATTCGTAATTCGTAAATCGTAAATCGTAATTCGTAAATGGAAAATAGAAAATTGCAGTTTGAAATATACATTGGTAATAAGCTATAAATCAATACACTGATTTATTACTTAGCCACCGTGTAAAAAAGCAAAGAAAGATTGATAAAAAAAATAATATTTAAATAGTTACTCCTTTCGCCTTACCCCTTACTCCTTACTCCTTACTCCTTACTCCTTTCTCCTTACTCCCACCCCCCCCAACCCCTAAATCCCAATCCCTAAACCCCAATCCCTCTTTAATATAATGGACGAACAACAACAACCCAACCCTATACCAAACGAAGCCGGCCCAAGTCTTGTATTACTGAAAGTACTGTGTGTGATTACATTTATCGGAAGCGGGTTAGGTCTTCTATCCTATGGAATAATAGGGCTTATTCATGATTTTTTTTCCAGCAACCTGGCTCTGATACCTGATGAGCAAAACCGCGAATTAATCAGTATGATGCTTTCAGCCGGAAGGACATTCTTTTTCCTGAATGCATTATTTTATGCCGTTTCCTTTGCCGGGGCATTACTTTTATGGCGTATGAGGAAAGTCGGATTCCACCTGTACACAGCCTCACAACTTATTTTATTAATACTTCCTCTGGCATTTATTAAAGGATTCCCAATGCCCGGAACAAATATCTTCATCACTATATTATTTGTATGGGGATACAGCGGATTTCTGAGGTATATGAAATAAGACTTTCATGCAGACAAAAAGAATCAGATCATAATGCGCGGCTTTGCAAAACAATCACGTCCTGCTCTTCTCACCTGGCTTTGCATAGGTTCTGCCGGCTTCGGGATTTCATGGATTATCATGTTGCTTATTCTGATCACCTTATCCGTAAGAGGCAATGTCCCGGCCGGATTATTCCCGGGATTAGTGATTGAATACTTAAATGCAGGCTATTTGTTTATAAGTGCTGAAATATTTTTAACCGTTTTTGGAATAAGCGGTGTAATTTTGATGTGGCAAATGAAAAAATCAGGCTTTTACTTATACGCCCTAATGAAGGTCTTGATTTATTTTCTGCCGGTAGTATTTATAGGAAACAATCATCATACGTATCCGGGCCTGGCTATATCTTCAATCCTTATTTTAATATATGGAATAATTATTACAGCCACGCCTAAAAAATAAAAAAAAAGAATAATATTGCACAGAATTAAAAAAAAACAGAAAATGTTATAGGTATTAAGAAATTATTACTTTTACAACTGCAAAGAGTTTTAACCATGAAAAGTAGATTAAGTTGGTAAAATGCTCTATAATAGAAACATACTCTTATAGTACATGTGCATTACATATAGCTATAAGCATGTATAATTTGACAATATTTGTTAAAAAAGGCTAAAAAAACATAAATTCATGATCAGATAAACCTCATTTTGGGGGTTTATAAAGAAAAATGAACCACCAAAACCAACCAAATTAGATAACAAAAACAAAAACAGCCTATGATGTAAAAATTAATTTCATTAAAAATAATTCAATTAAACACTAAACCAATTAAACACTAACTAACCAAATCAATTAACCTATGAGAAAACTAAGTTTTTTGCTGGTACTACTGCTGCTTACAGCTATGCAGGTATTGGCACAACGAACCATCACGGGTAAAGTTACCAGCGCCGATGACGGGAGTGGAATCCCGGGCGTTACTGTTCTTATTAAAGGAACCAGTACAGGTGTATTAACCGACCTTGACGGAAAGTACAGTATCAGCGTTCCAAAAGATGCTAACGCATTACAATTCTCGTTCGTCGGAATGCAGAAACAGGAAGTTGCTCTTACCGCTTCCAATTCAGTGGATGTGATCATGCAAAGTGAAGCGCAAAAAATCGAGGGAGTTGTTGTAACTGCTCTTGGAATTTCGCGCGACAAAAAATCACTTGGATACTCCGTTCAGGATGTACAAGGCAGCGACCTGACCAAAGCCAGGGAAGCTAACGTCGTTAACGCCCTTACAGGTAAAGTTGCCGGTGTTCAGATTACCAATTCATCTGGTTCTGTTGGTGCTACTTCACGTATCGTACTTCGTGGTGTTACATCACTTAGTGGTGATAACCAACCTTTATTTGTTGTTGATGGTGTTCCTATCAGTAACAGCACCTTCGGTAATTCCGATGGGTATGGTGGTACAAACCGCGGTAGTGGTATTGCCGATGTTAACCCTGATGATATCGAAAGCGTTTCCGTACTTAAAGGCCCTAATGCTGCGGCTCTTTACGGTTCACGCGCTTCGAACGGGGTTATTATCATTACAACCAAAAAAGGTAAATCACAAAAAGGAAAAGGCATTGGTGTCGCATACAGCAATACCACCATGTTTGATACTCCTCTTCGCCTTCCTGATTATCAGGATGGATACGGACAAGGTTCAAGTGGCCTGTTCAGTTATGTTGATGGTGCTAACGGCGGAGTTAACGACGGAGTTGACGAAAGCTGGGGCCCGAAACTGGATGTGGGCACTTTGATTCCACAATGGGATTCACCAATTGTTGGTGGCGTTCGCCAGGCAACTCCATGGATTTCACATCCTGATAACATTAAAGACTTTTTTGATGTAGGTACAGCAATGACCAACAATATTGCTCTTGACGGCGGAAACGAAAACGCTAACTTCAGGATTTCCTATACCAATTTCAATCAAAAAGGTATGGTTCCAAATACGGATTTAAAACGTAATACCTTCGCATTAAGCGCTGGCGGACATCCTTCGAAAAACCTGACCGTTGAAGGAAATGCCAACTACATTAATTCAAGAAGCGATAATATGTCCAACTACGGATATGATGCTCAGAACGTTATGCAACAGTTTATCTGGAGCGGCCGTCAGAACAACATCCCTGACCTGGAACAATACACTTTTGCTGATGGAACCAAACGTAACTGGAACTACAACTACCATAACAACCCATATTTCACGCTCTACGAAAACACGAATAAAATGAATCGTGACCGTTTATATGGTAATACGAAGGCAACCTATAAATTCACTGATTATTTATCAGCAAAAATAGGTGTAGCTATTGATAACTGGACAAACTGGAATTCAAGCAGGATTGCATGGACAGATATTGATAATCCATTCGGTTTTTATGATGAAAACAAACAAACCTTCCGTGAAACTAATGAGGATGTCCTGATTATGTTTAACAAAAAACTAACGGAAGATATTAACCTTAGCCTGAATGCCGGGGGAAATATGATGCAGCAAACATACCTTTCCAACGAAGTACAGGCTCCTCAGTTAGCTGTTGCAGGTGTTTATAATGTTTCTAACTCCAAAGTTGCCCAGAAAGCATACAACTATTTCAGCGAAAAAAGGATCAACAGCTTGTATTTTAACGGACAAATGTCGTTCAAGGCTTTATACCTCGACTTCACAGGCCGTAACGACTGGTCAAGTACTTTACCTACCACCAGTAATTCCTATTTCTATCCGTCAGTTAGTTTAAGCGGTGTTGTTTCGGATATGTTGAGCACAAAACCTACATGGCTTAGCTTGGCAAAAGCACGTGTTAGCTGGGCAAAAGTTGGTAGCGATACCGGTCCTTACAATCTGAATCCTGTATTAGCTTTTGGTGAAGGCTGGAATGCAAGTACCAAATTGTTGAACCAGGCAGTTCCTAATGCGCTGCCAAACGGAGATTTAACTCCTCAGTTCACCAATTCGCTTGAATTAGGTTTAAACCTGGCTTTCTTTCAGAACAGGATTAACTTTGACTTTACCTACTACGACGGGAAAACTATAGATCAGATCATTCCGATCCCAATTTCTTACGCATCAGGATTTACCTCGAAATATATCAATGCCGGCGAAGTTGACAACTCGGGTATCGAAATATCATTGGGATTAGTTCCTATTAAGAGCGCATCCGGATTCGAATGGGATATGGATCTGAATTTTTCTAAAAACACCAATACGGTTGTATCCCTTGCCCCTGGTATCGAACAATACCAACTTGGCACTTACTGGTCCTTGCAGGTTCTTGCTATTCCCGGACAACCAATGGGTTCTTTATATGGTTATGACTTCGCAAGAGATCCTGAAGGAAACATTATAAACGAAAATGGTGTTCCTGTACAGGGTGACCTTAAAGTATTGGGTAATTCTACTCCTGACTGGATTGGTGGTATGAATAACACTTTCAGGTATAAAGGAATGGAATTCAGCTTCCTGTTAGACTTCCATAAAGGCGGCGACATTTATACTATGACAAACTCATGGGGTCGTTACGCAGGTGTTCTTGAAGAAACAATGATCGGAAGAGAAGATGGTGTTGTTGGACCTGGTGTTAAACAAGATGGCGTTGACGGAGATGGCGCACCTATATATGTTCCTAACGATGTAGTTGTTACTGCTGAAGAATATAACCATACAGCATTTTCAAATACCATGAACTACTCAAGTATCTTCGACGCATCGTACCTGAAACTCAGAGAAATGAAATTAGGCTATACTTTCAGCCAGCTGGGCCCATTTAATAACCTGTCAATCAGCGTTATTGGCCGTAACCTCGCTCTTCTGTACAGCGTAGTTCCTCATATTGATCCTGAAACTTCTTTCAGCAACAGCAATGGAGTTCAGGGACTTGAGTTTGGCCAGTTGCCATCAGCACGTAGCATAGGTTTCAGCCTTGGTCTTAAGTTCTAGTTTAACCTAACAAAAAACGTAAAACATGAAAAGAATAATCAATATAAAATTTCTGACGGCATTGGCAGTTTTATTTGTTGTGGCTTCTTCCTGTACAAAGGACTTTGAAACAATAAATACTGACCCGAACAACCCGTCCACTGAACTTGCAGCTCCGGATATGTTGCTGACAAACATCATCGAAAGTGCTACTGACCGTACCTATGACATCTTCCTTGGACATGAAATGGGCAATTGCTGGGTTCAGCATATGGCCAAAGTTCAATATACCGACGAAGACCGTTACATCTACCGTCCTGACGTTGTATCTGCCGCCTGGTCGAGCTTCTATGCTTCCAGCGGTATGGATGTAGCTACTCTGTATAAAGTTGCTGTAGCCAGAGAAAATGATAACTATGCTGGTGTAGCAATGGTAATGAAAGTTTACATTACCTCATTACTTACCGACATGTTTGGTGATGTACCATACTCCGAAGCATGGAGAGCCGGTGTTGCTGATGGTGGTATTGTAAATCCTGTTTATGATACACAGGAATCTATCTATCGCGATATCGTTAAAAAACTTGATACCGCTAACATGCTCTTAACTGTTGACGGTAAAGAAATTGGCGGCGATATCCTTTTTGACGGCGACATCCTGAAATGGAAAAAGTTTGCTAATTCAATGCGTATGCGTCTTTTATTGCGCATGTCAGCGAAAGATGCACCTTATGTAACTGCTGAATTAACTAAAATGGTTGGTTCCCCTGCTACATACCCTGTTTTTGAAAGCAACGACGATAACGCACAGTTAGTTTATTTAGGGGATTTACCAAATAACAATCCTATCAACGAAAACCGTAAAACCCGTGACGACCACAGGGTGAGCAAAACGGTTATTGATAAGATGTGGACATTTAACTCCTATGTGGATTACCGCGTTGTGGTTTATGCCAACCTGGCCAACGGTGATTTTGTTGGTATGCCTAATGGTTTAACTTCCTCAAAAGCACTGGCTTATTTAGGTAACGGATTGACCAGCACTTCAAAACTTGGTAGTTACTTTACTGCAGCTGAGGCTCCGGGAGTATTAATGAGTTATACCGAACTTCAGTTTATCCTTTCCGAAGGTGTACAAAGAGGTCTTATCACAGGCGCTCCTAAAACAGCTCAGGAATATTATGAAGAAGGTATCTATGGATCCTATAATCAATATGCTGAGGATATAACCTATTATAGTATAGGTTATGGTTTTGCCCCGGATGGCACAACTATAGATGAACTTGCGGCAGATTATATCGCTACTGATGGCGCATGGGATTCAGAAAATCCATTGAAGCAAATTGCAACCGAAAAATGGTTAGCCATGTTCGAGCAGGGCCTTCAGAGCAGATTCGAATGGGTACGTACCGGTTACCCTGTATTGGTTGCTGGTGAAGATGCTGCTAACGGTGGTGTTGTTCCTGTAAGATTCCCTTATCCTACTGTTGAGTATGCAACAAACCCAACTAATGTAAAAGCTGCTGCTGCTATCCAGGGTACAGATGATTTGGACACCAGAATATGGTGGGCCAAGTAAATAGAATTAAGAACCTAAAAAAATAACATAGTATGAAAATAAATAGAATCATTTTTAATGTTTTCCTGCCATTGATTGCTTTGGGCTTAATCCTGGGCGCTTGTCAGAAAAACGAAGATCTCCTCACGGCGGATGCCAAGACAGGAGGATTGGTGAATCCTTCAGGGATCATACCTTATAAACTTGGTGTAACACCTACCTTTAACATCGACATTATTGTGCCTAAAGGTCCAGCTATTAAAACCTTGCATGTAAGTTATTATTACATGAGAGGTTCGGATGCTACCCAGTCGAATACCTTAAGTTTCGATATTGATTTAGCCGGAGCTAATGCCTCAGCCGATGTTACAAAGTCCATTCCTTACACATGGTCTACATTACGCGAAGGAATTGTTTTACCTACAAATCCTCAGATTCCAGCTACTGATCTCGATCCAACTATTGCCGGCTTTATTGGCGACTACTGGATGTTTTCGTATACCAGTATTATGGAGGACGGACGTGAAGTTATAAACAAACAAACAACTAAAGTGTCTGTTGCCAATTTCTTTGCAGGAACATATGATGTTGAACTTCTTTATTTTCACCCAACAGCAGGAGGAACCTATCCTACTGAAGCGTATGGCGGATTGAGAAAACTGAAGAAGGATTTAATTCCTGCTTCTCCATTTGATTGCTATACCTTTTTTGGTGTTTGGACAGACAATCTCACAAATATCAATATTGATGCAGCCAATAAAGTTACCATCACATTTGATAGAGCAGCATTCTCAGGTGACCCTAATAATGCAGCAAATGTTAATTCGTATGACCCTGCAACAGGTGTTATTCAGATTTATTACTATTATCCGGGAGCTGGCGGTAACAGAATTTTCTGGGAAAAATTCACCCCGAAAAAATAACAGCTAATATTTTTTTCTCAAAAGGCTACTCTGGTTTCAGGGTAGCCTTTTTTGTGATAAACAATCGTGCTAACACTGGTCATCTTTTATCCATAAGATGGCTACGGCGACCCTCGCAGGTACAAACTAACTAAACAGGTACCCACCTCGCAATGCTGTGCTTCTTATCACGCTCTCTCTTACAAGCACCACGCCCCCCAAAAAACCTCAATCGAAGCCACAGCCTTGCGATCCGCCTTAGGCGGAGAAGCAACCTCATCCCTCTGGCACAATCTTTCTTAGAATGCTCTCCCCTAAACGAAAAACTTTCTTAGCACGCTTTCCCTTTCTCCACAAGATTGCTTCGGCGCACCTCGCTTGCACAACTTAACTCAATCAGCACCCGCCTCGCAATACTGTGCTTCTTAGCTCGCTCTCCCTTAAAAGCACCACGTCCCCCAAAAACCTCAATCGAAGCCACAGCCTTGCGATCCGCCTTAGGCGGAGAAGCAACCTTATCCAATCTTGCACAATCTTTCTAAGCACGCTCCTCCTTACAAGCACCCCCCCCAAAAAAAACCACAATCGAAGCCACAGCCTTGCGATCCGCCTTAGGCGGAGAAGCAACCCCATCCAGTCTTGCACAATCTTTCTAAGCAGGCTTTCCCTTTCTCCACAAGATTACTTCGGCGGACCTCGCTGGTACAATTTAATTGACCCCTTCCTCGCAATATTGTGTATCTTAGTGCGTTCTAACGTACCATTTTAAAAACAATTCCCTGGCTGGCACAATATGAAAGCATGGGTATATATGACTGCGAACAGGCCCAATGGTGTCATTTATATTGGAATGAGCACTGAATTAAAATATCGTATCGAAAGCCATAAAAATAAAAAGTATGCCAATTCATTTTCGGCTAAATATAATGTTGACAAATTGGTTTACTTCGAAGAACATCCTGGAATATTATTGGCACGAGACAGAGAAAAGCAGTTGAAAGCAGGCTCGCGTAAAGCTAAAATAAAACTTATTGAAGCTTTTAATCCGGAATGGAAAGACCTGTACTACACTTTAGCTTAATCAGACAAGCCTACTAACACAGGCCACCCTTTCTCCACAAGATTGCTTCGGCGCACCTCGCTGGTACAATTTAACTTAATAAGCACCCGCCTCGCAATACTCTGCTTCTAAGCAGGCTCCTCCATACAAGCACCACGCCCCCCAAAAAACCTCAATCGAAGCCACAGCCTTGCGATCCGCCTTAGGCGGAGAAGCAACCTTATCCAATCTTGCACCATCTTTCTTAGTAGGCTCCTCCTTACAAGCACCACGCCCCCCAAAAAACCTCAATCGAAGCCACAGCCTTGCGATCCGCCTTAGGCGGAGAAGCAACCTTATCCAATCTTGCACAATCTTTCTAAGCAGGCTCCTCCATAAAAGCACCACGCCCCCCAAAAACCTCAATCGAAGCCACAGCCTTGCGATCCGCCTTAGGCGGATTGTAAAATTTCTATTAGGCCGGTCCCTACACCTTGTAAATTGTGCTCATGAGCCAAACCGTTGTTCAACAATGATGTCATAAGAGAAGACTTTAGTAGAAGGGACTGGCCTCAGAAAAATATGTTAGCGGTTCTTGACGGAGGTATGTGCGAATGGCATGTGCGTAGCAATACACAGCAACGACAAATGCTTGGATTTGTTCCAATCTTTCATGCCTTGTATTGCGAGAAGATACCTCCGGATTAGAAACGCAACATATTTTTCGAAAGCCTTGATTTTTTGTTGCTTTTTGATCAAGCAAAAAGCAAAAGAAAAATAAATAATCAATCCGATATTGCCAAAACAATCAAATTTGTTTATAATTCTTCATCAAAATTTGGTTCCAGCACATCAAAATAATATGTAGCCCGAATAATTGTGCATGCAGACAACTTAGTAAAAACTTCTATATTTACCTGAAAAGTACTTTCAATTGATAAAAAGTCTGCTTTTAATTATAATATTTATTACAATCACCACAGCAGTTTGGTGCCAGGTTACAATTTCAGGGACTGTATTCCTCGCAGACGATCACTTGCCTATTCCCGGAGTTACTGTGATTGAAAAGGGAACAACTAAAGGAACGCTGACCAAAATTGACGGCACTTTTTTAATTGAAGTTGCTGATCTCAATTCAATATTGATTTTCACCGATGTAGGGATGAGAAAACAAGAAATTGCGGTTAAGGGTAAGCAGCAGATAATCGTCACGCTTAAAACTGATTGTTTAAAGGACTTTTTTGACGCCCAGGTAATTTCAGTATATGACAATTGCGGGCTATTAAATAATCCATTAGGCGCGCAATTAGTAATGGCTTCGCCCTTTCTCAGGATAGGAGTTATCAAAGGCTCTTACAGCTATCAAACCAACCTGGCTGAAAACTATTTTCAAAACGGGCAGATTGAATTAAGTCATTACTTTTCCAATTGTGATTTTGATATGGATGCACGATGGAATTACCGGCAATTTTCCATCAACAATAATTTAAAATGCAGTACATTTTCATTTGAAAATGATTTGAACCTAAGAAACATAAAACTTATTGCAGGATACAGCCACCTGGACTTTAACAAAAATGAGTCTCTGACCGGTAAAATTTCTTCAGGAATACTGATTGGTTTCGGTAGATCTTTCAGATTACCACTTTACCCGACAGTAACAGGAAAAGTTGCATTTTACAGGAACAATATTGAATACCAGGCTAACATCCAGGGCGGATATAAACGACTTCTTGTGTTAATGAAGTTTTACAAACTAAACTCTTTTAATGAATTTAGCATAGGCATAGGGACCAAATTTGGCTACCGGCTAAAAAGCCAGAAAAGGTAAGCCTTTGTTGAGGAGAATGCAAAAAATAGCGCAGTGCTTTCTTAGGGATTCAATCAACAATTCAGGCCCAAGCATATTATTTATATATGTACCGCTACTCCCCTGTCTTATCTTACCGGAGGCTGAAATCAGTCGATTATTCGTATTTCTTAAACGCAGTAGTTACTGCGTGTCCGCCAAAGCCAAAAGTATTATTTAAGGCAACCAGTACTTCGCGTTTGCGGGCTTTGATCGGGGTAAAATCAAAATTCGGATTAAATGCCGGATCGATGTTATGCAGGTTTATACTGGGATGTACCAGCCCGGTTTCAATAGACTTAATACACGCAATTGCTTCGACGGCACCGGCAGCTCCCAGCATATGGCCGGTCTGCGATTTGGTGGCGCTGATGCTGATCCCGGCCAGGCTATCTTCACCGAAAACCTTTTCAATGGCTTTGCACTCGCTGATATCACCAATGGGTGTTGAGGTTGCGTGCCCGTTAATATAGCTTACATCCTTTTTTGTGACCCCGGCATCAGATATAGCACCCTCCATTGCCAGTATGGCCCCAAGTCCTTCAGGATGAGTGGCTACCACGTTATAGGCATCCGAAGCAGCGCCGTACCCGGCCAGTTCACAATAGATTTTTGCACCGCGGTTCAAGGCATGCTCAAGTTCTTCAACCATCAGTATCCCTGAACCTTCGCCAATCACAAATCCATCCCTGCTGACATCAAACGGGCGTGAAGCAGTTTCGGGCGAATCGTTTAAAGTGGATATCGCTTTTATTGAATTGAACCCTCCAACGGATGCTTCTGTAACCGGCGATTCGGCTCCACCGGCAATTATTACATCTGCCCGTCCCAACCGAATGAGGTCAAGGGCATTGGCAATAGCATTATTCGACGAGGCGCAGGCCGAAGCAATCGAATAGCTGATTCCATGCAGACCGTAACGGATCGATATTTGTCCTGATGAAATATTCGGTATCATTTTGGTAACAAAAAACGGACTGAAACGCGGTATCTTTCCATTGGCAGCAAAGCCTAATACTTCTTCCTCAAACGTAACCATCCCTCCTATCCCGGTGGCAATAACTACTCCAATGCGGTTGCGGTCGCAGGCATCGAGGTTTATTCCGGAATCTTTCATGCATTCATCGGTGGCGGCCAGGGCATATTGGGTGTACAGGTCGATCTTGCGAACCTCCTGTTTTTCCATGTATTGCAGGGGATCGAATCCTTTAACCTCGCAGGCAAACCTGGTTTTGTGATGTTCCGGGTTGAAGCGCGTTATGGTTGCGGCCCCGCTGGTTCCTTTTACAAGGGCCTCCCAGAAATCTTTCAGGTTATTGCCTATGGGTGTTACTGCTCCTATGCCTGTTATTACTGCTCGTTTCATGAAAATATTTTTAAATTTTAAATCGGGATATTTTTGTCATTCAATTGTTGAAGACTGAGTGTTGGAATCTATTGAGATAAATGAGTTGCCATTCGGTGGTTGAAGATTGAGGGATGGAGTTTATGTGAAAAATGAGTTGTCATTCGGTGGTCATTCGGTGGTGGAAGATTGAGTTGTTGAGTTTATGTAGAAAATTAGTTGTCATTCAATGGTCTTTTTGTTGAGCGATATGAGTTATAGGTTTGAACTTCCGCTAAAATGGTTATCACATTATCTCATTTTCAAATTAACACATTCTCAAATCCCCAAATCCCCAAATTCTCAAATCCTCAAATCCTCCAGTATCGCATTACAAAAGCTCTTATACTCAATTTTATCGATAAGCCGCGCGAGTTGAAGGCTGGCGATCAGGCTCGAAAGGATCAGCAAGGCTTTGATCTGTGGTTCTTCCTTAAAAGTAAAAATGCCCTTCTCCCTGCCGGTAGCCAGTGTATTGGTCAGCCATTCGAGGATGATATTCGACATGCGTTTGAGTTCCGACACCGTGTTATCGCTCAGCGAGGGAATATCAGGACCAAGGGAACCGACAATACATCGTTTCTGTTCGCGGTGGCTTTTAGTATATATCTTTATAAATGTCTCAAGCTGGTGCCATTCGTCGAAACCCCGGCTATGCATATTGTCGGTCATTTCCTCGAAACGCTGGATATTGGTTTTCACTATACTGGTTCCAAGGTTCTCCTTCGAAGGAAAATAGTAATGTATTGCCGCGTTTTTAATGCCCAGCTCCGACGAAATATCCTGGTAGCTGAAGGCGTTGTAGCCTTTGGTGCGAATCAGGTCTTCGCCTAGTTCTATTATTTTCTCGCGGGTGATTGACATGGGTTTATGAATTACTTGTTATTTGTTCAAGGGTTCAAAGGTTCAAATGGCTTCGGTGTTTATAAGTTCAGGCGTTTCAGCGTTTTATATTTTAATTACTTATTTTCCTATTTCCCATTTTCTATTTTCTTTTTTCCAAGAAACGGCGTAAATATACTTACTACTAAGTAAGTTTGCAAAATTTATTTACAAATACACAGATTATGCCTTATTGATTTCCTTACACTTATATTCTGGATCACCTTTATAACTGAGGTTTACAGAAATTTAAAACTCAAGTAAACTCGACCCAAAACTTTATAATTTTTTTTGGAACTTCCGGCAAAATACCAACAAATACACTTTTTATCCCGTTTCAGGGACTGATATTCCATGGTTTTAATTCAAAAAATATTTATCTCTAACCACTCTGGTCTGAACATTTAATTTAATTTATATATTTACGGCATCATTATGCTTACAAATATTATATAATTCATTCTAAAAAGTTTCACTATTTGAGGTTGTTGATATATCATTATTGTTCACAACTTTGTAAAGGAAGATTCCTGAAAAGCAAATTCAACTTATAATTTAAATACACTTTTGACCAGATCCTTATTCTTAATGCCAACTATCCCGATACCTATGCCGGCTTGCTGCACGAGTGGGGATTTCAGAAGGAGAAATAGTAACCCAAAGAGCTGCAATGCCTCTGGCAACGATGACTTCGTACGCCCTGGTAAAACGGGGCGTGCGATTTTTGAAGGAAAAATTAAAGAAGAGTGGACGTATAGAGAAAAGGGATATATTTACTGCTGTAAAGCAACATTAATATAAAGATGTAAATTAATTAGAAGTAACATTGTTACGACAAAAACCAAATGACTTCAATTAGAGATTTTTCTGACAGAATTAACCAACTAATGGACCTTGCCAATCGAACACTTGCAACCCGACAGACAAGTGGGCAAAGGTATATTACCTCAAAAGTTGATCTAGAAATATTCCATGAATTCAGGACATCTGCCCTATCTTATATTTTTAAATTGTATGGCGAAAATCATCCTTACTTTAAAGATTTCAACGAAAAAGTGGTTAGAGCAGACCCATATGATGCTGAACAAGGAAGAGGAATTTTAAAATCTATTAAATCAGAGATCGAAGGTGGTTGGCTTATTACGCTTAAGGGAATTGTATCTTCAGAAATATTCTCTGACTTTTTGGAAATGGCTAACCATCTTTTAAAAGAAGGGTATAAAGATCCTTCAGCTGTAATGATAGGGAGTGTGTTAGAAGAACATCTTAGACAACTTTGTATTAAAAACGGTATTCCAACGGAAAACTATAAAACCGGAAACCCTATTGCAAAAAAAGCAGACTTGTTAAATTCTGATCTTGGCAATGCACTTGTTTATAATAAACTTGATCAAAAAAATGTGACAGCTTGGCTTGATTTAAGAAATAAAGCTGCTCATGGAAAGTATTTAGAATACAACCAGCTACAAGTTGAATTCATGCTGCAAGCAGTGACAGAATTTATGACAAGGAATAATATATGATTATACTAGAATTGAAACGACTCCTGCTAATAATATAAATATGAAAAACAAGTAGAACATAGATTAAAATAAACTAAATATTTGAAATAAACTTTATCTAAATAATCTAAACAAAATGAAAAAATTACTAGTACTTTCTTTCTTGTTTTTGTTACCATTCATATCTTTTTGTCAAAATAGTGATGATGTAGTAATGCCATTGGGCGATGGTAATTATATTGTATCAAGACAAGGTGCTACTGGTTTTACTTCTTTAGGCAAATTAAGAAAACAATGTTATGAAATTGCTAATGAATTTGCAAAAAAAAATAATTCAACTGCTGAGGTTTTATCAGTGAATGAAACTGAGGCACATCCATTAGGTGGATTCCCAAATGTAGATTTGAAATTCAGATTAGTTAAGAAATCTCAAGTATTATCCGATTCTACTCATACTACAATAACTGTTTCAGCCGGACATAGTGCCAATGGTGAAATGACTGATGAACAAATAACTATAAAAAATCCTAAACAAAATACTAGTGATAAAAATGATAAATTAGATCGACTGGAAAAACTTGGCAAGTTATACAAGGATGGAGTATTAACTAAAGAAGAATTTGAAATAGAGAAGAAGAAAATACTAGATGAAAAATAATCCGGCTGGCGTCTTGTCGGGTGGGATTTGCAATCCCATCCTCAAATACTACAAGGATTTGTAATCCTGAATTAACAAAGAAAATTGTGGTAATATAAAGCAAAAGATTAAGCAGTTTAAAATCCTTATAATAAACTGAGGCTGGATTACAAATCCCACCTGACAACAGAGTTTATATTGATATATTTAAAATAAACAGAGAATTAATGGATAAAGTTTCAGCATATATAGACGAATCTGGTGATCCTCGATTTAATGAAGGGTCATCAAGTCGTTTGGAATTTTCTGCGATCATGATTGAATCAATTGAAGAATCGAAGACTATAGAAAAGATTGAATTAATTCAAAAACATTTGAATATTT
>CAIRMR010000030.1 GCA_903879715.1 uncultured Bacteroidales bacterium | reverse complement strand
CTGTATTTTTGGATCGCTTGTAGAGTCGCATATTTTTTGTTTTGTTTTGCGACTACTAATTTATGCGATTCTCAAGCACCTTTTTATTTCAAACTTTCGGATAGTTGTGGTTTTGTGTTTAATGTTTATTATTCAATTTTAAATAGCTTAGAGCCTGAGCGAAAACAGTTCTATCCATTGTTAAGCATTATTTTGCGAAAGTTTTTTGACTGGAAATACTTCAATTTAAAAGAGTATATCCTCATAGGTTATGAGGCAAACAGGCTAAAAAACACTTCGAAGTTTTAAAAAAGAACTATTATCCGGTTTATTCCGGGGCAGGATTTTTTTGTTTTCAGTTTGAATGAAAAGCGGCGGTCCCGCTTAAGCCAAATAAACACCACCTTTGCACTTTTAATCCCCGAAATACTAGTATGAAAAATATCACTCCCCTCCGATCCCTTGGAAAATCAGATCTAATGATTACTCCTATCGGCCTTGGCTGCTGGCAATTCAGCAAACAAAGTAATATGGCTGGAAAATTCTGGCCTACGCTGGAAGATAACCTGGTAGACAGTATTGTAAAAACAAGTCTCGATGGCGGAATTAACTGGTTTGATACTGCTGAGATTTATGGCAACGGTGCTTCGGAGAAAGCTCTTTCAAAAGCGCTCACCGACAACGGGGAAAAGCCAGGTGAAATAATGATCGCTACCAAATGGTGGCCGATGTTCCGCGCCGCTTCAAGTATCATTAAAACCATTGATAAGCGGATTGACGCGCTTAATCCGTTCCCGATTGATCTTTACCAGGTTCACCAGCCCTGGGGATTCTCAACTGTAAAATCCGAAATGGATGCAATGGCAGAGCTGGTAAAAGAGCAAAAAATACGGAATGTAGGCGTGAGTAATTTTTCGGCTGCGCAAATGCGATCCGCCTGGGAAGCTTTGCAAAAAAACGGCATTACGTTGGTTTCAAACCAGGTGAGGTACAACCTCCTCGACAGGAAAATAGAATCAAACGGAATCCTTCAAACTGCTAAAGAACTTGGGATTTCCATCATCGCTTACTCGCCGCTGGCCCAGGGTTTGGTAACCGGAAAATTCCACGAAAACCCGGAACTTTTGAAAAATATCGGCATGCGCAAATATAGTTCGCAGTTTAAGCCGGTCGGATTGGGAAAAAGCAGGCCACTGATAAAGACTATACAGGAGCTTGCCACCAAATATAACGTTTCCACTTCGCAGGTTGCGCTAAACTGGCTGATCAATTTCCATGGCGAAACCGTGTTTGCAATCCCTGGAGCAACAAAGGAATCACATGCAACACAGAATACGGGCACGATGACCTTCCGCCTTGCCGATGAAGATCTGAATCTGCTTAACCAGAAGAGCGCTGTTTTCAAATAGAGATTGTTCCCGTGGTGAAATCCCTGGATATACAGTCTCAGTTGATGTTGAAGAAGTCTTTATCAGCTTACGGAAGTTCTTTGCCCAATACTGCAATATAGATTTTGTACCATTGCTCAAGTGTCATTTCAATTTCCAATGCCTCAACTGCGGCTCTGATACGTTCGATTTTACCGGTTCCAACAACTGGCATAATTGTAGCAGGATGTTTCAGTAGCCATGTATAAATAACTTTATCAACCTGTGCAATATTCAGCTCTTCAGCTACCTGGCTAATAGCGCGTAATATACGCGGACCTTTATCGTCGTGAGGATTCAGAAGTTTCCCTCCTGCCAGGGGTGACCATGCCATCGGCTTTATATTTTCCCTGAGAAAGAAATCTATATTCCCGTTTTCAAAATGCTCAAGGCAGTAAGGCGAAATCTCAACCTGGTTAGTCACTAGCTTTTGATCGGCAAATTTACTCAGCATTTCATACTGGCCCGGCGTAAAATTCGATACCCCGAAGTGCATAACTTTCCCTTCCTTTTTCAGAACGGATATAGCTTGTGCAACAACTGCAGGATCGAAAAACGGAGCCGGCCGGTGAAACAGCAACAGGTCGATGTGATCCGTACGAAGGTTTTTCAGCGAATTGTTAACCGATGTTATTATGTGTTCAAAACTGTAATCATAATATTTGATCTTCCGTTCCGGAAATTTATCCGAAACCAGCATGATGCCGCATTTGGTAATGATCTCTATTTTGTTCCGGAGGCTTTTGTTGATATTAATCACATCGCCCAGCATAGCTTCACAGCTGTAATTTCCGTAAATATCTGCATGATCAAAGGAAGTTACTCCCATTTCAACCAGGTTTTCCATAAATACAGATAACTCCGGGCCCGACATTTTCCAGTCGCCCATTCTCATTTGTCCGTGTACAATCCGCGATAAGGCAAAATTGTCGGTAAGGTTTACTTTATTCATAATCTCTGTATGGTATTTCTATGGAACTCTACAATTGTTGTCCAACAAAGTTAACCAATTAATATGTGTAACAGGCAGATTTCTCAACCTTGGCTTCAGTCCTGTTTATTGTCAAAAATCTTTTAGAACCACTTCTCAAATTTCGAGGCCCCTGAATTTACCGAAGTGTAAATGGAATAAATGATGGAACCCACCACTATTATTATCGTAATAAGAATCAGAAAAAGTATCATTTACGAAAATCATTTTTAGTTTATCGGATCAACAGAACCAGCCAGCATTTTAAATTATTTTGATCTAACATGACGCGTCTTACTATTAGCTTTCATGCAAAAACACACAATTGAGTTTAAATTATATCAAACAATGTTACAAGACCCATCAAGAAAAAACATATAAAAGAAGAACAAGTTTCTGTTTTCATTTCCACACAACAAGGAAGTAACAATTTGATTTAAGGCTATGTACGCTGCCATTGAAAAAATATTTCGATGTTTTTGCCGGATTTTAATAAAATATTGTACCTTTGTACTATACTTATAGTACATTATATCATTAATACAAAAACAAAATGATAAACTTCATATTAGACCCAAGCGGTGGAACGCCTTTCTACAGGCAGATTATAGACCAGATTAAATTTGGAATAGCCTCAGGCAACCTGAAAACCGGGGAGCAGCTTCCAACTGTAAGATCATTGGCCGTTCAGCTTAAGGTAAACCTCAATACCATCGCCAAAGCATATAAAGAACTCGAAATCCTGAATATTCTTGATACCCAGCAAGGATCGGGCACATTTATCAATGCCAATGGAATTGTACTGAGCGATGAAGAAAAACAAAGAAAAATCCAGGACATCTGTAAGGAATTCCTAACGGTTGCATACACCTATGGATTTTCGAAAGATGAAGTTATAGCTGAGCTGCAAAACAACAATCTTAATAATAATCTTAATAACAAGTAATTATGAAAACGAAAAATCTGTTTAACTCAATTTCGACATCGTTATTAATTATCGTGTCAGCGGTGTTAGCACTTATGTTCTATCTGAAATATCTTGACATTACAGTCTTTGTTGTGCTGATCATTCTCACTATACTCATAACCAGCTCAATAAAAATTGCCGATCAATGGGAAAAAGCGGTTCTGTTGCGGATGGGGAAATACATCGGATTAAAAGGACCAGGCATATTTTTTATTGTGCCTATCATTGATAATGTAATCGATTATATCGATCAAAGGGTTAGGGTGACCGATTTTAAAGCGGATCAGACATTAACAAAGGATACCGTGCCGGTGAATGTGGTTGCTACCTTGTACTGGACTGTTTGGGATGTAGAAAAAGCAGCTCTAGAAGTGGAAGATTACATGACAGCCGTTCAATACATAGCTCAAACCGGTTTGAGAGATATTATCGGGAGACATGAACTGGCAGATTTGTTACAGGACAGGGTAAAAATTGCCGAAGATCTTCAAAAACTGCTGGATGAAAACACAAATCCATGGGGAATTACCTGCCAGACTGTGGGGATAAAAGATATAACGATTCCCCAGGGATTGTCGGATGCCATGAGTAAACAAGCCCAGGCCGAAAGGGAGCGCCAGGCCAGGGTTATCCTTGGAACAGCCGAAACTGAAATTGCCGAGAAGTTTGCCAAAGCCAGCGAATCGTACCTGAGCAACCCGGTAGCGCTGCAGTTAAGAGCCATGAACCTAATTGGCGAAGGACTAAAAATAGGTTCAATGATAATTGTTCCCAGCTCTGCGCTCGATGGCATGAACCTGGGCGGGATCAGCGGTATTGCATCGCTTTCTCAATTAAATAAAACGGAACAAAAACCATAATCCCATTCTGGTAATCAGAGGGAAACAACTGTGAAGGCCTTCCCTATCAGGATATTTCCGATCCGGAAAAAGCTGTTTTAAAATATAAAATGTAGATAAAATAACTTTCAAAAAATAAGTGAAGCACTACAAGGTTATAAATCCATAATACCGGGATATTTTTATTCTACTAATTAGCTTGGGCAATCAGGCATGAACCAGTTTAATCAGAGTGGGTATTTAATGTTATTGGAGTTAGGGATAAAAAAGAATCAGTAATAAAAAAATAATTAGCATTAAAAGATGCTTATTTTATTTTCTCAATCTGAATTCATTTTAAAATTATATTTAAAAAATCATATGATAGTGTTGTCCAGTTAGTACCTTAATCAATTGCTAAAAATGGAAATGGGCTAAATCTGTAACCCTGGCTTATGGCCGCATTTTTGGTCGCATAAAAGAAAAAAAGTTACAAAAAACTTGTAACTATTTGATTCTGAGGCTCCCCCTTCAGGACTTGAACCTGAGACCCTCTGATTAACAGTCAGACCTAAGCATATTTAATCGTATAAAACCGTATTTATAAAGTATCTGATTTGCAATATTATAACATTTATTAAACAAATAAAAACAAGTGCTTATTTAATTTTATTGTATCTTTGGGGTGTACAGTTTGATGTACACTGTACACCCTAAAAATTAACTATGGGAACGAAAAAAATTAATACTCCAATAAGCTATGTAATCTGCGATCAACGTAGAGTACGAACAGACGACACAGCACCTATCCGGCTTGTCGTTAAATATGGCGGTAAGCAAAAGGTTTACGGACTTGACTTGTATATGACTCAAGTCGATTTCGAGCATACCAAGAAACAATACATCATTGGCAACTTTGCAGCATCAAAGTTAAAAGAGTTGAAGAGCAACCAACTAAAAATAAAAGAATGGAGTGCCAAGGCTAAGGATATTATCAGCAAAATGTCTGTTTTCATTTTTGATGATTTTGAAAAGCTAATGTTCGAGAGCAAAGATGACACACTGTTCAAATCTTTTGAGACCAAAATCGTTGAACTCAATATCGAAGGTCGGGCAGGCTATGCCTCTTCCTACTTGTGTGCATTAAATTCAATAAAACAATTTCAGGGTGGGCAGCGTGTAAGAAACGGGAGAAGTGTCACTATCGAGGGTGGCAAGGATATTCCATTGAAAAATGTCACTGTGGCTTTCCTTAAAGGTTATGAGCAGTGGTTCTTAAAGCAAACTAGGGTAGATGGCACTCCTTTCAGTTCTACATCAGTAGGGATCTACTTGCGCAATGTAAGGGTGCTACTCAATGATGCAATAAGTAACAAAATTCTAAGTCCGGATGTTAAGCCATTTGATAAACGTGGTTATCGGCTACCAAACAACAAAAAACGTAAGCTCGCTTTAAGACTTGAGGATATTGGAAAAATTATGAATGCTAAAGTCGTAGCAGGTTCACCCCATGAAAAATATCGGGACTATTGGCTATTTCTATATCTTACTGGAGGAATGAATGTTGCTGATATGGCTACTTTGCAATATGGCGATATTGATGAGGAAAAAATCTCATATGTACGTCGTAAAACTGCTTTGAAGAAGATGGAAGCACCGGATACTATTACCGTACCTTTAACAACTGAAGTTAATGGATTCATCGATAAATGGGGTCAAAAACCAGCTTTATCTGACACCCATATCTTCCCCATTCTTAAGCCTAAAATGACCCCTCAAGAGGAGCGAGCTGCTATTGTACAAGCCACCAAGACGATAAATAAGTACATTAAAATAATTGCTACAGAAGCTACTATCGAGGGCAATATCTCAACGTATACAGCTAGGCACTCTTTCGCCACTGTACTCAAGAACAGTGGAGTATCAGTTCAGGCTATCTCAGAGGCTTTAGGGCACTCCTCAACGAAAGTCACACAAGCCTACTTGAAGGATTTTGAGGTAGAAGAGAAGCGGAAGCAATTTAGTAACCTTATACCAATAGCCACCAATGATGAAAGTCAAATTGAAGGGAGCGAAGTACTTGGACTAAGTTAATACTTCTCTTCATTAATTTAAATCTTATAAACAATCCCTTATGAAAAATACAGTAGTACTAGACCCATTCGATATTAAACCACGTACACACGATGTCCTCAAATGTTTATTCTATGAACCACAATGGCTAGACCTACTGAAGAACAGAAACAAGCCTTATGAAGCTATCCTTTCAAACCTGCAAAATCTTCCCCAAGAACATCACTATAACAATTCAGCCGAGGCCAGTATTAAAGGCCTTTCCGCAACATATGGTATCAAAGCTATTACTCTGACGAACTGGATACACCAAATCTATTCAGATCTGTTTGAATTAAATAATGAATTCCCAATGTTGTTTAAAAGTGAAGGCATACAATGTGAGCTTGAATTTAAAGATCGGAGACATTGTCTGAGCTTTACTCTATGGATCAAATCAGTACCTAGGCTTAATGAGCAATTTTATTTTGGATTCCTACAAGCAAGAACGAATTTCAGCCTTTATCATGTGGAGGAAATAACTCACTATTACACAACCCAAGATCAGCATTTTTTGATAAACCTGAATCAAACTGCACCCAATATATATAGAAGGTTTCTTGGCGATAAAGCAATCTTTAATGGGCTAATACCCCATTATGAACCATCCCTTCTTAATGTTGATTTGCTTGACAAAAAACTAAAGGAGTTAGCTCGAAGAATGTCCTAATTCATGAGCGTCTAGTTTGGTGTTCCACTCAGCTATAGTGTCAGATAGTTTAGCGTCACGAAATATAACATATAATTACCCCTTCGCACAGAATTATAAATTCAAAAATAGTAAAAACCAGTATGATACTTAGAGATGAAGACCTGATTGAACTCATGAGTAAGGCAACTAAACTTGGGTATGCCATGGCGTTAATAGACTATGGCATACTAAAGCCCTATCTATCACAGAATGAAGCATTTAATAAGTATGGAAGGAAGACGGTGGAAGGATGGGTAAAGCACGACTTAATCATTCCACAAAAGGATGGCAACCATACATCGAAAATCAGGTATGATCGTATCCAACTTGAAACAGTAGCAGCAGTTTCAAACAGAAATTGGTGATAATAATGGAAGTTTTGTGAATAGAATTGAATATCTGTTAAGACTTATGTTTCTTTCATATATAATCCCTTAATTTATGGAAAATCCATTCAACCTACTTGAAGAAAGGCTAAAAACTATTGAAGCTTTGCTTATAGAAATCAAAGTAAAGATGAGCTCAAAGGCTGATCAAACCTTTGCGATCTCGTCTGAGCGACTTATTGGTGATAAAGCCTTGGCAACCTACTTAGGTTGTACACCCCTAACTGTTATAAAGTTGCGCAAATCCGCACAGATACCGTATTATTGGTATGGCAGTAGGTATTACTACAAAAGCGATGAGATAGATGCCTCCCTCAAGGTCTCAGAACGACGTTTTGGCGAGAGAAGAGGGCGGTAGCGACTCTTACATCCAATCCACTGCAAAAAGCTCAAAATTGACATTATGACACGAGTTGTTGACCCCTCCCTTTACGATGGGATTATAGCAATGAGGAGTTTTGCGCTCTAAACGTAGTTCAGGGAGTTAATCTGTTCGATTCTCATGGGATTGTATGGATATATAGATCTCGTTATTACTTTTCTTAGGGTTGACCAATAAATGTCAATTACTTTTTGTAGCATACAACAGAGTGGATTTTATAATACTTTGGTTTGACTCCAATGGTCAAATATTGTTAGTTTATTAATTCCGCCTTCATTAGACGATTTACTATTAGAGCAAAAGACCTTTAAACCTAATCATAATATGTTATCTCTCTTTCTGTTACAGTTTTTGGGACTCCATTTTCAAAGTCGATTCGTTTAATCCAATTCCCCTGCTTGTCGAAGGTATATTCCCGAGTGAAATTAACATTTGGTGTTGGTCTTTCAGTTGAATAATCGTAAATTTCCTCAATTTGGTTGCCTACTTCGTCGTATTTATAAGTTCTCTTAGCGTCATCTTGGCTCCCGTCAGAATTGTAACTGGTGTATTCAACCTTATTCCCTATAAGGTCATATTTATACACACTCTTATGGTCAATACTTCCGTCGGAATTAGTACTAATTCCTTCAATCTGGTTGCCTTTATCGTCATATTGATAATTAAGTCTAAACTCCATGTTCCCATCAGAATCGTACATAGTACTTTCAATCTGGTTGTCTTTATTATCATATTTGTTATTGTACACATAAACTATGTCTCCATCTGAATTGTAGCTATAATTTTTAATCTCGTTGCATTTATTGTCATATACGTATGTTTCTCTATTAAATATACTTCCATCCGGATCGTATGTAATTTGTTCAATCCGTTGGCCGTTATCAGCGTGTTTATATGTATGGTTGTATATTAAGCTATCGTTTAACTTATATGTTTTCATCTCCATCAGGTTGCCTCTATTGTCATAAGCTTTATTTGAGCCATAGCCCTCACCAAAAAAAACCACAGATCTTCGGGCTCCGTTTGTTATTTTTCCAAACTTATCAATTGCGTCGAAGGAATAGGTTTTCATTGATTTGACCGTATCTAGTATTTTATCACGAGTAAGATCATTTTCAACTTTCTTTTGGATGCAACCGAAAAATGTTGACACTAATAGAATTATTGGAATGAAAGGGATTTTCATTATTTTGCTTTTTAGTTGTGTATAGTGAACATATAAACAAACATTGATGTTATGCAAAAGTCTTCATGTACAGCTGCCAAATAAATAATCCTGTCAACAACCTACTTATAATTTCTTAGTGCCCATATACAGGCTATAACGAGTAATCTTACTGGATAAGCCAAAGCCAGAATAAAAAGCATAGTAGTCATGAAAATTCCTGTTAGCCTAGCTGTTGTAATTTTTGCATATGAGACGACAGTCTGCTTTTGAAGAATTTTAACCTCTGCTAACATTTCCTTTGCTTTAATGTTATTAGCCTCATCGTTATAATTAACAGTATTAACTTGTATATATTTTACTAGATCAGCACTTGTATTAAAGCCAAATTCTTTCATTGTATTAATTGGCATCCAATTCAATAGATGATCTTTCATATCAATTAAACACGTCCATGCTTTTTCAAATGGATGCTCTACAGACGAAAAACTTTTGGTGTAATTATTCAATAAATTGAAGCATTCTTTATATTCCAAATATTCTTGTTTTGAAGGCATTTTAATATTATTGACATACCTTCCTTGCAACCTTCTTAAAATCAATAAATCATGTTTATTATTTTCGCTGAGTGTGATATTAGATTTTTTTTCAAAATAATCGGTTACACTTGAATTGCCAGTTGAAAAATCACATGCATTTATGAGTTTTCCCATAGATTCCACTTTTGAATTGTAAGGGGCTGAGAGGCTTGCTGCTTCAGTTTTTAAAAAGTTTATCTTGTCGTAATTGTTCTTTATATGAGAATGTATTGGTAAAGAGTATATCCAAATAGATAACAAGGCTAAAAGCATCATTCCAGCCGATCCAAGGAAAATTAGTATTTCTCTTGCAAACTTCTTCTTAAATTGTTGATTCATTTCGAGCTTCATCTAGTTAGTTATTAGCATACAATTTATAAGAAACAATTAGTGAAATATTCTTTACGCTACCTCCTCACTCCACTCCCTGAACCTCTCAGTGGCCTGCTCCATAATCTCTTCCATCACCTTGTTTAGCTCATCCACAGTGATCTTCCCTCGGAGGGCTTTCTTTACTGCCAGCAGGATCTGAGCCTTTACATCGGGCTTCTTATACCAATCAACTTGGAGGTTCTTGTGGATGGATTTAACTATGTCCTTTACCAAGTCGGCAATGACCTTGTTGTCGGTGATGGCCTGCTGGTGTTTGGCTAAGATCTCAAAGAATGCCAGCTCTTCATCAGATAAACCAAGCTTTTTGGTGCGCTCATCCTCTTCGGTAATATCCTTGGCATGTTTGAGGAGTTCAAGCACCGTAGTGTAGCTATCGATGGCATTGTCATGGTATCTGGCAATGACTTTCTCAACCTCCTCACGGAGCGATGTATACTTTATGATATTCTTATGCCTCCTGAGTTTGATTTCGTTCTCCAGTATCTGGCGCAGGATCTCTATCTTAATGTCGATACCTGTCTTCTGCACCTTTGCACCAATCAGGAACTCTTCATTCAGGATAGAGATATCTGGCTTTTCGATTCCGACCATGGCATAAACATCCACAATGTCATCGGACTCAATACTGCGGTTTATTAGCTCTTTGATCAGTCCTGCCTTGATCTTGGTCTGTGTAAACGGATTTTTCACTTTGTTTACCGCAACACCCAAATGCTGGTAGAATATAATGTCGGTGCTGACCTCCTGTATGCGAGGATAGGACATCAGGAGTGTTACCACTGCACTCATTCGCTTCTCAGCTAGTTGGAAGTCCTGACAGAGCTTATCATCCTGCACTATATGGTTTAGGGCACCTGCAACCTTAAGCAGCTTTTCGCCATTACTCAATGCCTTCCACATTGAATAATCATAAAGAGTAGGAAGATAGTTATTCAGTTCCATCAGGATTACCTCTAGCTCAGCGAATGCCTCCTCTAAGTCAATGGTAGGTCTTCCTCCACCACCTCCGGTAGTGTATTTCTTAGTGGCATCCTTGAGCTTATCTCCTATGCCAATGTAATCGACAATCAATCCACTGGGCTTATCCTTGAACACACGGTTAACCCTTGCAATGGCTTGCATAAGGTTGTGGTTCTGCATGATCTTATCCACATACATGGTATGAAGGCAGGGAGCATCAAATCCGGTAAGCCACATGTCACGGACAATCACAATTTCGAGTTGGTCATTAGGATCACGGAAACGCTTCTTAATGGCTTCATGCTGGTCTTTGGTACGGAAATGCTTGTTCCATTCCTTGGGGTCTGTACTGATGTTCCCAGTCATCACCACGGCTATCTCCGGACAATCAGGAAGAGCTGTGATGGCATCATACATCTTGATACAGTTCCTGCGTGACATGCAAACGATCATTGCCTTTCCGGTAAGCTCAGTTGATCTTTTCTTATAATGATCAAGTATATCTTTAGCGATCTTCTGAACCCTGTCATGAGCTCCGGCAGCATCCTCAACAGCAGCCCATTTTAGCTTGTTTGCTTCATTGGATGGAACACCAACAGTGATCTCTTCTGCCTCCTCATCAATACCTTCGTTAGATAGGTGCAGCTTGGCTAAACGAGGCTCGTAGAAGATCCTTACGGTTGCTTTGTCTTCTACTGCTTGCCTTATATCGTAAACGTGTATAAGCTCTCCAAACACCTCCACGGTGTCGGCATCTTTTCTGTCGATGGGTGTTCCTGTAAAGCCAATAAAGGATGCATTAGGTAATGCTTGTCTCAGGTTGTTGGCATAGCCTTCTATCAACCCATATTGGGTGCGGTGACACTCATCGGCAAGTACAACTATATTATCTCGGTTTGAAAGAATCGGATGCTCAGCTTCTTTCCCATTGCCTGTATCTATTAACCTGAATTTCTCGATGGTTGAGAATATAACACCTCCACCATCTCCTGAAAGGTAGTCTCTAAGATCGTCAGTAGTTTTGGCGTGTTTAATGTCACCAACCAAGTCCTTGGCCTTGATGAAATTTTCAAACAACTGTTGATCCAGATCATTTCTGTCAACCTGAACAACTATGGTAGGGTTCTTCAATTCTGGCATCTGGCGAAGGATACCTGTATAAATGGCCATGCTGATTGATTTACCAGCTCCCTGAGTATGCCAGATAACACCTATCCTGCCATCACCAAAGGGCTTGATAGCCTTCTTGGTGGACTCGACAGCAAACCTGATACCGAAAAACTGATGGTATTTGGCACCCTTTTTAATGTAGCCACCGTTATTAGTTTCATGGAAGATGAAATACCGGATGTAATGCAACAGGCGATCCTTAGTGAACAAACCGCTTATCAGTGACTGAAGCTGGAAGTCGTTCTTTACAATGGATACTCCATCAACTGACTTCCAAGGTGAATACCATTCCATATCGGCATTGTACATGCCATGCAGGGTGCTGATGCCATCAGAAATCACAGTGAGTGCATTGTATTCAAATAGTAGTGGGATGTCCTGACGGTAGTGCTGTATCTGGTTCCAAGCATTATCAGCCGTAGTGTTGTTATCGAACATGTTTTTGAACTCAAACACTACGAGAGGCAGACCATTGATAAAAATGATCAGATCCGGTCTTCGGGTGTTTCGGCCAACAATGGTAAACTGATTGACTGCTAGAAATTCGTTGTTCTCCGGATTGTCGTAATCGATACAATAGATATGCTCAACATGCTCTTGTCCTTCCTTATCTTTCCAATCCACATCTATACCGCTGGAGAGCTTCAGATGAAAGGAGCGGTTCCTTGTGTCCATATCAACTCCATGGTTGATCAGGAACAGCATCAGAGCTTCAGAGAGCACCCTATCAGGTAGGTTCGGGTACTTCTTCTTGAGGAAGTACATCAGATGATCCTCCAACACTACCTTTTTGAAATTCCGATGGATTTCGGCACCTTCCAGAAACCGATATTCTATACCCTTCAGCCACTCTATAGCAGCATACTCTACGTCAGATTCAACAAGGTAGCTGTGTGTCATAAGGCTTGTTCTATTATTGCAATTTCGGAAGTAGTTATTTCGCCTGAAACGAGCTTTGGCAGGAGATAATCTCTCAGACTAGTTAAATATTTAATCTCATTACTATTAGAGTAGATTAACTCATAGTTTGGTATTAATACTTTTTCAATGAAATCATTTAAGAACTTTCGGTCGGGAAGTAAAAACGAGATTTCTTTAATCTGATCAAAGGTTATTTGGGGAAATGTGCCTGATCTTGCCTCTGCCTGATTTTGTAATTCACTAATAATCCATGGCCTCGTAAGAATGAAATAGAAAAATATCGAGTCAATATCTGTCTTTGGTCTGAGAACCATCAACTTTGTTGATACCACATAATCATCGGCGTTAAAATTCACATAAGCAAATCGTTTATTCATTGGTCGAATTTCGCTGTACAGAATATCGAATTTCTGAATGCTTTTCTTCGCCTGACCTGGGAGTGATTCAACTTCAGAATAATTCGAATGCAAGACAAAACCATCAAGGATATCTGATGTATTTAGGAATATAACATTAGATTTGGGGAACTTATGCGTTTTTGAGATAGTGTTAATGCAATCTCCAAGGTAAGTGTGTTTCCATCCCTTTGGCAAATTATCAGGATCAATCCCATCCACAAAATCATGCTTGAATTGAGATTGTGCCATTAGCTCCAAATTATTGTTCATCTGGAGATTTAGATCGATTTTATCATCAATGGCTCCGAGAATTTTGGCTATTTGAAGTTGCTTATATAGTGGTGGGATTTTGACTTCTATAGGATGAAGATAATTCCGATTAAGTGTTGGAACCGCAGACCCAGAATTATGTATGGTAAAATCAATTGTTTTAAAAAGGTAATAAATGTACTTTGGATCTACCCCTTTAAATTCCTTTACATAAAGAGTTGTATTGTGTGCCCAAAAATCTTTATCATAGTATTTGGGGTTACCTATAGTTCCACTTCTACCTATCGTTATACTAGGTGCTTTAGTAGTATATTTATCGTGATATCCAATTATTCCATTTGATCCTGCAATCGGAAATTCCCCATGAACGACATTAGTCATGGGTAAATCATGTCCCCTCTGAAAGGTTATTATATCTCCAAGCGAGCAATCTTTCCACTCTTCCATCTATTCTTCCTCTAGTGATTGTAATTGTTCTTCCAATTCCTCTATTGTCGGCATCTGCTGTGCCAGTTTCTTGGGCAAGGTTTTGCGCAGTTCGTAGTCGGCCACACCAATAGGGCTGCTGATACCTTTCAGGGAGTATTTGATAACCGTTTGGTTTGGAGTTTTGCAAAGCAGTACACCTATGGTAGGCTGATGATCCTTGCCTTTAACCTGCTGATCGATACAGTTGATATAGAAGTTCAGCTTACCTGCAAATTCAGGTTGAAAATCACCAACCTTCAGTTCGAATACTACAAAGCAATTGAGGTGAAAGTTAAAGAAGAGCAGGTCGGTAAAGAAGTCGTCACCATCCACATTGAGGTTAAACTGGTTTCCAACATAAGCAAAGCCTCTGCCCAGCTCAAGCAGAAATTTTTTGATGTGTTGTATCAGGGCTGCTTCTACTTCCCGTTCCTTAGCTTCCAAGTCGAGGTTCAGAAAATCGAACAGGTAAGGGTTCTTTAACGTCTCAATGGCAAGGTCTGACTGGGGATTGGGCAAGGTAAGCTCGAAATTACTTACTGCTTTTCCCTGTCGCCCTATCAGTTTACCCGAAATCTGTTGTACCAGTATGCTGCGGCTCCAGCCGTTTTTGATAATCTGCTGAATATAAAATTTCCGTGATTCGTCATCCTTTAGTTTGTCGAGCAACACCTGATGATGCGACCAAGGTATCTGAGCCAGTTCAAGGTTTGTCATTGATGCTTCATTCAATTTTGCAGCAGCTTGCTGCAAAATTATATCTGCCTGTTTTTCTGATGATTGTATTTTTGCAGCGGGTTGCTGCAAGATTTCAACGGGAGAAATTGGTGCAGAAAACAAGGGGTAAGCCTTGCAGAAGTCACGCATATAGCGAAGATTTCGGGCAGATAAACCTTTCATCTCAGGGAAGGATGTCTTCAGGTCAAGGGATAGTTTCTCAACAGTCTTTGCACCCCAGCCCTGTTCCTGCTCCATGTTATCGATGGTTTTCCCAATCTCCCAGTACAAGGTGAGTAACTGAGCATTGGCGGACAGGGAAACCCGTTGTCGGGTCTGGACGATTTTCTCCTTCAGTCCCTGCAAGATATTTAGATAATTGATATCAACTGCCATGGCTAAGGCTTTTTAAATTCTGCTTTATGATCTGCTGGAGCTCATTACTTCGCCCGAACTGTTCATACAGTTTATCGGTAAGCGAAGTCATCTTTTCTTCGAAAGGGATACCATCATCCTCTTCGGCTTCACTTCCTACATACCTTCCGGATGTAAGTACATAATTTTGTTCAGCAACTTCCTCAACAGTAGCACCTTTACAGAACCCTTCAATATCCTGATGGTTTCCGCTAACATTACGCCACTGATGATACGCATTAGCTACCTTGGCAACATCGTCGTCGCTGAAAGCACGTAGTTTACGGCTAACCATTGTGCCCAGTTTACGTGCATCAATAAACAGAATCTCATTCCTGCGCTCTCTATGCAGACCATCCTTGCCATCCCGATTCTTGCTCAGAATAAACAAGCAAGCAGGAATACCAGTTGTGAGGAATAACTTCTCAGGTAACTGTACAATACAGTCAACCATTCCATTCTTGATCATGTGCTCACGGACATTTTTCTCTCCAGCATTGCCACCTGTCATAGCCCCATTTGCCATAACCACACCAGCTGTTCCCCTTGTACTAAGGTGATACCAGATGGATTGGAACCACATGTAATTGGCATTGCCTTCGGTAGTGAAAGTCTCTTTGTTGCCGAACAATCTAGGATCGGTATCTGATAGCTGTTCAGAATGCCATTGGCTAATATTGAAGGGAGGATTCATCAGAAGGTAATCTGCACCGTTCTTACCTGTAACCTCCGGGAATTTATCATCCAGAAGTGAGTCGCCTAACTTCACCGAGAAGTTCATGTTCCTCAGCAAGAGGTTCATTTTACATAACCTCAGGGTGCCTTCGTAACGCTCCTGCCCATAGACCATATAATTCAGGCTCTCGGCATGCCCTTTCATAAACTTTATCGATTGCACCATCATACCACCGGAGCCGATGGCAATATCCATAATCCTGCCGCTAAGAGGTTCAATCATTTCAACCAGAAGCTGCACAATACTGCTAGGGGTGAAGAACTGTCCACCACCGCTGCCTTCGGCCATGGCAAATTTGCCGATATAGTACTCGTAAATCCTGCCGTACAAATCTGTTTCAGGATGTTTGGACTCAGAGAACTCGTCGGATGAGAACATATTAATTAATCCTGCCACCTGAACCGCTGAGAGCTGGCTCTTCACAAAGATGGGAGGAAGAAGTCCTTTATGGTCAGGTTCCCTTTCAGCCAGTATATCGTCAATGGCTATAAATGCTTTGTCAACGATAACCTTTATATCATCCTGATTGGCCTTTGCCAGCAGATAAGGCCATGTGGCCTCTGTAGGGAGCTTGTAAACGTTCTTTACCTGATACTCTAACTTATCCTCCAGCGTATAGGCCTGTTCGTCAGAGCTTGCATTATAGTAGTCAGATTGGGGATCATTCAGAAGGCTCTTCAGTTCATTGTAACGAGCCTCGTATCGTTCAGATAGGTGCTTTACGAACAGAAGAGATAAGACATAGTCTTTATATTGGTTTTCAGCAACTGCACCTCGCAATTCGTTAGCAGCAATCCATAATTTGTCTTCAAAGGGGATATCAGCCTTAGCTGATGATTTGGTTTGTTTGGCCATTAAAACAGTAGTATTACTTGAGTCAATTCAGAAATTGTTTGATAGTGCAAATAACGTTATATTTAGTAAAGTAAAAGTATCAATTATTTTAGGTCATATAACGTTGATATTATTATATTTTCTATCTTTGCCTCAAATCATCTAGATATCTGTTAAGTCAGGAGCCAACCGAGCGAAGAAAGCCACGGTGGAAAAAATGATGAGGGGTCTAAAACCAAAAAAGTCTATGTTCAAATTACTTCCTTTTGGTATTTTTCAACAGCTCAGGTTTACCGCTATCGGTACTATCTAGGTATTGGAATTGACTACCCTTTATTGTTTCTGGACAAGGCAAGTGTGTTTGATGATTGGTTAACAACTAACTCATTTATTAACTCTAAAACACTACGCCATGATCACAAACAACACTAGGTTTTTACGGGCTGTACACAGCAGGAAAATATTTCTAATTGAGGTAATCGATCGCATAGGTCAGACTCCTGATACCAGAGAAAAGTTTATCGGATTTGTGATAACAGATTATAACGGAACAGGAGGCTTTAAATTAGCATCATCTCCAACTGATATCAATTATCAGTACCCTCTTGGAACTCCAACTCCAGATTATAATCTTTTGAATGTCCACTTCATGATCCCGTTTACAGCTTTTGATAATAAGTTGAAAACATTCCTTTTTAAGATTAGGAAAGACACTGAAGTCTCATTTACTGTGAATATCAACCATCCTGACGAAAAAATCAACGCTCTCGGTTTTGAAAAACACTTGCTTACCGGATGGATAGGATCAGAAAGCTATCTGATTGCTTCGTGGGTAGGGAAGCAAGGTGAACGCTCGCCAGTGCAATATCCAAGGCCTTTCAAAGAAGCTGGAGTACCAATATGTGGACAAGATAATGATCCAGCAGTCAGCCAAAGCTCTTCAAATGAGGACTTCTCGAATTACAATAACAACTAAGACAGTGAAGATGGCAAAAATGAAAATACTAGATATAGAGCAAGGATATCAATCGAAGGTCATATGTATCGGATTTGATGGATGCTGTGTGAAAGATGCCTATCCCCGAATTGGGGATGAAATTGGAGCAGTACCTGTTCTTAGAAAACTTACGGAAACTGGCCATCGACTTATCCTTTCAACTGTCCGATGTGGCATCAGGCGTGTTAACCCAAAAGCCAAACATGACAAGCAACATAATCGCACAGTACTAAAAGAGGCTTTACTTTGGTTCGATGCAAATAATATCCCCCTCTGGGCGGTGAATACTAACCCAGAGCAACGAGGTTGGAGTTCATCTAACAAAATCCATGCAGACCTTTACATCGACAATAAAACCATCGGAGCTCCACTGATCTCTCCATTTGATGAGAAACCATTTTTGGACTGGAATGCTATTGATACTTGGCTTGAAAGAGGGTGTTATTATTGGAATGGGGTGAGGTAGTAATTTTTTTTCCTAATACCTTACTTGTAAACAAGCCTATTTAGCTTGGATGTAAATTAGGTATGTACTTAAGGATGACGTTGATCAGCAAATCTTAGAACTTATTAGAAAAATGTTATCTGATTAGTGCTAAAATACAATAAAACTCCTTTACTTTAGCCGCAATATAAAGCTCGTTTTTTATTGACGTTTTATATTCAAATTTTTAAGGTATCACTCTTTCAGTTTATTCATTCAGTTTGATTCGTTCTTTTAATTATATACCATATTAATAAACACATGATGAAAAATAATCTAATACTTGTTTTAGGCATAGCTCTGATTCTATCTGCTTTAGTTGGATATTTTGTTCCAAAAATAGAATATTATAAACTTCAAGGTTCTACCAGAGTTGATTTATCAAAAGAACAATACGACAATGATATTTATAGACATGAGCATGACGGACTTTATGGTCAAAATCAATTGAAAAAGTATAGCCAACAGCGGAATGTCAATTTCCCCTTGATGATAGTGTCGTTTTTAGGGACGCTGGGGGTAGGTCTGATAATTAATTTTATTGTTACGAATTTCATAAAACAAAGGGAGCATTCCACTTTTCATGTTACCGAAAAAGCCATTAAACCTGAAGCCATTAAATCAGTTGGAGCTCCTCTTGGACTTATCCATAATCCAATAAGCAAATTTCTCGATCTGGTAAATACACCTCTTAGCTCAGGAATTACTAACAAAATGTCTTTAAGAGAAACAGAGAACTCAGGACATGTTAAAGATGATGAGATTACAAAATACACTAAAGTTGGGGGGTGGTTACTTGTATTATGCATTATACTCACAATCGTTTTGCCTTTAAGGTCATTTGTGGGTTTGTCCTCTTCATACGATGAAATGATTAAATACCGTGATGTGTTCCCAGATTTACAAGTTGCTTATTATATCAATAGTGCAATAACCATGATAGTATCTATATTAAGCATACTAGTTGGGAGTTGGATTTGGGCTCTTGATAAGGATTCAGTGAGTATAACCAAAACCTTTCTAATAGTTTATTTTTGTGCTGTTGTGATTATTTTGTTGGTTCAATTTTTTGCTCTTTTGCCGTCAGTAGATAATCTAGCTGTAAACTTAGAAATTGGAAAAAGGCTATTGGGGGCTTTACTCTTTTCAGTTGTCTGGTATTGGTATTTAAGCGTTTCTAAAAGAGTCAAAGGAACCTTTGTCGTTAATTCCACAGTGAGCGAGTCTTTAATCCACTCTGAATTACATAATTAAATATCTGTACTACAAGTTATTAGGTTCGACTACCAAGGCATTATCACTTGTGAGGCCGATAGGAGATCTGAATTTTTATTATTTTAATACTAAACCCGTACACACTCATGAAACTAAAACCGATTTACACCATGAACAACGTTGAGAGAGCCGAACTACTCTTTACCCTGATTCCAACTGACAATCTACAACCTACAACAAGAAGTGTAGCGCAAGCCATCTACAACTATGCTGACTCTTTACTCCAGCGGGAAGAAGAAGACAGGAAGCAAATGGCGGGGAGCCTATTCTCTGCCGACCAGTGGTTGTATCATGCTACAGAAGCAAAAACAGCAAGTCAATCTATACTCAGTGGAAAGAAGATCAAAGCAATTGATGCTGCTGAGAGGCTTTTTGGCGGGCAACAAGCACTCTTCTCTGTCCATTCAGTGCAACACTAACGACTTTGCATTGGATATGAAATTTTTAATTGCCATCCTTTATGGAAACACTAAATAATTGAACTATGAAAAAAATCCTGTTAATACTCGCCCTTGCGCTCCCTATGATGGTTGCAGCGCAGAATAACACTGTAAAATGGAAGTACGCTGAATTGATTGGCACCACTAAAGCTATGAGTACCAAAATAGCCCTATCAATTGATTACGGGCAGATTAAAGATGAAAGTGGTAAAATCGAAACCTTTAACACGATGATTGACGCTATGAACTACATGAGCGAACAAGGTTGGGAATTTGTACAGGCGTATGTTGTAGGAGGAAAAACAGGCGATGTATACCACTGGATAATAAAACATAACTAACAATTTGAAAAAGCTCTTTTTAATGCTCGCCCTTGTACTCCCGATGACAGTTGCAGCGCAGCAAACCCAATACATCGCTATCAGCTCTTCAATCGGAGTCTACGATTCAGTTGATAAGCCCTACCTTTGGCAACCACAGAAAATGATCTCAATCCCAGTCACCGTTGACCTTGACAACAAAACCCTCTGTATTTTTAGTGATACCACCCAGACCTTCGATCTCCTCTCTTTCGAGAAGACCGGAGAGTCTGAACACTTCAGACATTGGAAAATCGGAGCTACCAACCAGAATGGCATCAAAGTGATTATTCATGAGCAAATGCCTATAAACAGTAGCTTTGAACACCTGATAATGATTTGGTTTCCTGATTACTCAATACTGTACGAAATTTCACCAGTTGAAGCCGCAAGCTCACATTAGCCTAAAACCTTCGAATAAGACTTACAATTTTAAACCAATAATAATTATAAATGCAATGTTGCCCACCAGTAGGCAAAGTTACCTTTGAATAATACTAATCTTGTTTGCAAATGCTAAGGCCCCATCCTGGGAAAGCATACAGCTCCTGCATCAAATATAATGGCTCAGAACGCTTCTTAGGCTATCTGAGCCAACACAAATGCTCGATTTGAATAAGTAAACGAAATGGCTCTACGCAGTTGTTAGTCGTCTATGATCAATGATGCTTAGTCCTTTAGTCTTTCAAGTAATAATAATCTTAAAGAGTTGAATATTTGATTCTCAGATATTGCTGGATTAGGATCTAGCTCGATTAGCTTTTTAACGGCCTCACGACTGGTATCATACCTCCATGCCCATTTCCCTAAGTCTTTTAAAGTAGGATAGTTCAGCATTTGAGTCTCACTATCAGCTTTGCGTTCAAACACGTCAAAACGTATTAGCTTTCCGTTTTTCATAACTTGATAAAGATACCCTTTGCTTGTAGAAAATAACTGTTGAGATACGAATCCCTTCATTCCCCCTAGTCCAATAAAATTTTTTTGTAGTTCCCGTTTCATTGTTTACTTTATTAATGATTATTTAACCTTGTATTTATATCTTGCTGCCATCCTCAAAGAACTTCCTTATCTAGTTCTCTTCACATGTTGAATTTTTCCTGCGTTCCAACATTTCCTTATCCTCAATCTCTTGCAGCTTAGATTCTGCCAATCGCTTTGAAAATAAACTTCCAATTGTCTCTTTCACATCTGCTTCGGGTTGTTCTTCACCCAGCTTTGGTAATATGAATGGCATAATCTTAAGAAGGATATCGAAATAGGTTCTAGTATCTGCTGCCCTTAATCGCTCTGTAAGTTGTTCCAATTCTCCCTCAACAACTTTCATTAAGGCTGCTCTGGTTTCTTTAGTTGATTTGTTTGGGCTCCCCTTAGGTCTGCCACTTGGATTGTTTGAATATCCGTTCATTTCAGTATTTTTTAGTTGTTTACTAGTTTATGGCACATCTCATTACTATAACTTTAATTAATACCCCTACACATTTTTTATGTGTGGGGTAGTTATATTGAGTATGTTAATTCATTAGGTTAATTCATTAAGTTAATTCTTATGTTAATTAAAGCTGTTGCATTCGCTGCTGTATTCGCTGCTGTATTCGCTGCTGTATTCGCTGTTGCTTTGGTATGTGCTTTAGTGTTTTTCTTCAACGCACTGAAGAAACATCCTATGCCTCAACTACTCTCGACTGCAAAGAATATGGACAGTGTAGCCTTCAGAAGGTCATCATTCGGTCATTAAAACATCATGCATTACGGAAAGGCTATCTTGAGGCTTTCGAGCATTCATTTGTTCCTCAAAGTATTCCCTCTTTACTTTGAGTTTTGCTTCAAGTTTTAATTTGTTTCGCTCAGTAGTTTTGGCATCCTGTTGTCTTCCTATAATGAACTTATATAAGTCTTCATAGGTACTTTTAAAACTTACACCAAATCCTCGCAGTCCATCATCAGTAATCCGAATTAGCCTCCATCCATCTTCTAATTTCTCAAGCAGACTATCAATTTGATTTCTTTTAATGTATTTAGAATATAACTGATGTGGTGTTTCAGGTAAAGAGTTCATTGATGAGGCACCAAACATTCGTGCTACTATGTATTCCTTATTAGTAAATGCGTTCTTCCCCATACCTATAATACTCTTGATTGCAGCAAAACAGGCGAACTGAGCCAGTTCATTCTCTGTCTTAGTGTTTTTATAATAATCAAGTATTACGTCCAATTTCACCATTGCCAAGACTTGCTTATCTGTTTGTATGGAGATCATTGTTTTGTATTTGGAGCCAATTGAGTCAAATTTCAAATTAAAGTACTTGAACGATTGCAATACACTATACCACCTTATTGCCTCTTCTTTAATTTCAGGATTCTCTTCAAGTTTCTCACATAGGATTTCATCCATCCCCGATAAATCAAATTCACCATGCTGATTAAAGCAATCAGTTTTGTCCATCAACAAGAACTCTCTATCAGAAGTAGTTTTGGTCTGATTAATTTCTTCCAGATAAGTAATGAGATTGTTCGTAAGCAACTTTTGATTAAAAATGTAACGATTCATAAGCTGCCCTGCAACGTCTTTGATTTCACAGTCAATTTCTTTTGAGTACATGTAAAACCCTATCATTAATATCCGGTAAAAGGCTTCCTTTGTATTGTCAAATATATCAGGAAGCATGCTGATCGGGAACAACATGTATTTGGGTTCTTTCACCATTACCTTCCCTCCCCAAATTTAGATTGATACCAGCCAAAAAACTGGTTGAAGCTGGTTGCAATTACATATAACCCACCTGCTGATTCAACCTGCCTCTGATATTCCTTTTGAGCTTCTGACTGCCTGTCTCTGCCAATCTTCACCTCGATTTTCACACTGAGCCCCTGTATGGTGGCAGAAATATCTGCTGATCCTCTGGTCATGGAAGATTTGATCCATTTACCTCCAACATTTTCTGGCACCATTCCAGCGACATCTCCAGCCATGAGTTTGGTGGGCTTGTCCTTAATGTACCTGCCTGTAACAGAAATCCTTTCAACTTGATGACTGTTGAATCTTAGGAAGTCAGAAATAGCTTTGGTAAGTCCATTTGAGGTCTTATCTGAGTATGAAGGAGGCATAGGTCTTAGCCTATCCGGGATATCGGGGTGTTTTTCCTTCTGGTTCTTTAAATATAGGTCTCTAAGCCTCTTATGTGCATGTTTGCGATCTAGTATATTACTCATATTAATTCCTCCTGTTTTCATTGATCCATACTAGCAAATCGGCTTTGTTGAACATCCGCTTACCTCCAAGTTTGAAAGAAGGGATTTCGTTATGCATAACCTTCAAGCGAATAGTCTGTTCGGAGTACTTAGTAAGCACTGCGGCTTCAGGAACTGATAGAATAACATTTTCTACATCTTCTTGTATCTTCTGATCAGCTTGAGCCAATAAGAATAATTTAATCCAATCCATGGCTTTGTGGATTTCGAAAACTAATTGGGGGACATCCTCTAGTCTTGGCACCTCAGTCATTATCCTGTCCTTCCTGAATCATACGTTTACCAAGAATGAAATTCTCTAAATCCTCTATAAGAAAGAAAATCTTTCGCTTAGTCGGTTGATATTTTTTAAACAATCCCTCTGCTGAGAGCTTGTTAAGGGTAACACTTGAATACCCTGTTAAGGCCATAGCCTGCTTTAGTGAAATGAATTTATTCTTCATGATTCTTAATTATTATTGAATTACAAATGTGCGATACTCGCCGATTTGTATGCAGTCTATATAGCGTCATGTGATGTCATATAGACGCAAAAATTAAAGTTGGTGAAAGATGATTGAAGAAGGGAAATGAAATTTTGAAAATTTCCCTCGGCGGTATATAGGTACAGTATCAGGTTAAGACTGCTTCCTCCAGTATATTAATGTATTTATTTTTCATGATTCTTAGTATTAAATGAATCACAAAGATGAAATTTCTTGATATCAATAGATGGGAATGACACCGTAGATGTTCGGTATGATACCGTGAAATCTAAAATAGAATATGGTAGAATAAATTATGATAAATCTTGTACAAGGAAGAGTGGTAAAAGGAGTAGCCAGAAATGACTAGGGTGTACACTTTGATGTACAGCATAAAAAAAGCACCTACAAATTAACTTGTAAGTGCTTGATTTTGAGGCTCCCCCTTCAGGACTTGAACCTGAGACCCTCTGATTAACAGGCAGATATACAACCTATTAATATGCCTCATGTAATTTAAAGTAAACCGGCATATTGATAAGTGTTCTTACCGATTTTCCATTCTGGCGGCCAGGTTTCCAACGGGGCATAAGTTTCACCACACGCAAGGCTTCTTCGTCACATCCTCCGCCAATACCATGTAATATTTTTATATTAGCAAGGCTGCCATCGGTTTTCACAACGAAGCTGACATATACTACTCCCTGTATTCCATTTTCAGAGGCCTGAACAGGGTATTTGAGTTTCCTGGAAAGGTATTTTTTTCGCGCAGCATCACCACCTGGAAACGAAGGCATTTGCTGAACACTAATAAAAACAGAGCTGGTTTCTTCGTCGGTTTCGGCTTTTTCCATTGCGCCACCACTATTTTTAGCAGTAAGCGTGTGTTTTGAGTTCTGTCCTTTATACATCCCTGACTCTTCCCTGAAAACATCTGATTCTACTCCCTGCCTCGTTTCAGTATATTCCGCATTATCATCTGTGTTGGCTGCATTTTTCCTGTTAGCTCTTGATTTGTCCGAAGCCTGTGTGATATCTTCATTTACTATCGTTAATACAGGCGGAGTATGAGTTCCCTTGTCGCTATTGAATTTTACGTTAAGTATAACTTTGCTGTCTGATGGAGGATAGGGCAATGTTTCAGGAATTTGTGCAATAAGAGCCGCTTCCCTTTGTAGTAGTTTCTGAGCCTGTAGTTTTTGGGTCTGCTGGTTTTGAAGCCAAAATACATACCCGACCCCAATGAAAAGTATAATAGATGCAGCTGCAGCCAGCCACACAAAGGGTTTGTACGAAAGTTGTTTCACTTTACCTGCCGCAAGCAATGTATGGGTATGCAGGCGCTGCTTTATCCGATCGTTAATCAAATCCGTACGGATATGAAATTCATTAACCGCTTTTAAAGCTGATCCCGGATTTTCTTCAGAAACTGTTTGATCGCCCGGCAATTTAACAGAATCAGTATGGTTATTTGCAGGAGTTTCCGGGGTGATGGTTTGAACTGTGTTTTTCTCATTTAGCCACATCCTCAGCCCTTCGCAGGCATCGTAGCATAAAGGACATTCCGAAATGTGTTTCTTTGCCTTTATGAGTGTGTCACCTTTCAGCGAGCCTGATACAAAAAACATCAGTCCATCCTCAGTTAAGCAACCTGATGGCAAAAAGAGGACCGACGACTTATTATTCATGTCATTCATAGCGATCCATCCTTTCCAACAGTTGCTTCAGATTACGTTTTCCGTTTTGTATATGACTTTTAACTTCGTTATAAGTATATCCTGTGATCTGTTCCACTTCGCGGTATGATTTTTCGTTCAGATAAAACAACTCAATACATTTTTTTTGCTCATAACTCAGGCTGGTAATAGCTGATTCGAGATAACGTATGCGGTGTTCTCCTTCGTTGACACTTAAAAGATGATTAAGTTCCTGGGATTCCATAATCTCGGTGTCTAATTTTTTCAGATTTTCTTCAATTATGCGTTCACCCGACTTTTTGTGCCTGAGATGCATCAGGCATTCGTTTTTTGTAATGGTATATATCCAGCTCCTAAAATTCTGGATATCAGATTTCTTCAAAAGCTCAAAAAGCTTCTCAAAAACCAGCATCACGGTATCTTCAGCATCGGCATCGTTGCCAAGGTATTTATAGCAAACGGTGAATAACAAGTGAGTATATCTCTCATAGAGAATACCGATAATCTCGATCTCGTGCGTTTGTGCATAACGGGCTACAAGCTGCTCATCCGATAGGGAAAGCAGTTCTTTTTTATCGTCTTTACGAAAAAAATCCAGTGCCACGTGTTTTGGTAGTTTGTACAAAGATAGGGTTTTGTGGAATAAAGACAAGGAGATGTGACGAGAGCTGGCTGCGTGATAAAATGCATGATAAATTTCAACATTTATGGAAATTATATGCTTCCTGCATCTACTGGATATAAGCGACAAATTTTAATTTTTTAAGGTCCCAGGTTATGAATCCGCATTTTTTTCCTTTGAAATACAGTGTCAGACACCGTTGGGTGTGCAGACACTTATCATCAACAGTTTTCCAATTTAACATTCAACCTTTAAAAACCTCAATCATGAAAACCGAAGAAACTACAACCCCTCAAATGGACGAAATCGTCTTCGAAAAAAGGAATAAAATTTACGGTGCTTATATTTTGCGTAAGATGTACGACAAGCAAGTAATCAAGGCGCTGATGTTATCTGTAGCTATTTTGATTGCAGGGCTTGCCTATCCTTTTGTATTGAGTTATACTACAAATGGAGGAGGGAATCATACATGGATAGAAACAGAGGTTGAAGTCATGGGTACTGTTAAGCCACCGGCGGAAAAAATTGAACTTCCCAAGGCACCACCCGAAAATTCAGAAATTCAGAAGCAAGTTCGGTTTGTGCCTCCAATAGTTGTTAATGAAGAAGTTATTGATGACGGATTTATAAACCAGGATTTTCTCAACCAGACTTCAGTCAACGACCCGGTAGATATAAATATCGGGAAATTCATTGAAAAACAATCGGATATAATTGCTATCCCTATTGAAACACAAGAAACATTTATCAATACGGAAGAAATGCCTTATTACCCGGGTGGTGAAACCGAACGCCATAGATTCCTTGCTGAGAATATTCAATATCCTTTACAGGCGTCGGAATTAAACATTCAGGGAACCGTTTACTTGCAGTTTGTTGTTGATTCCAAAGGAAATATAACTGATGCTAAAATTCTTCGGGGAATAGGTGGCGGTTGTGAAGAAGAAGCATTGCGGGTTATTAAAATGATGCCGCAGTGGCATCCGGGCAGACAAAATGGCAAATCAGTTCGTGTGCTTTACACTATGCCGGTAAGCTTTAAACTGCAGGGTTGAGGTTAACTTAATTTCAATATCGTGTATCAAACGTATCCGTTCCAAAAAGTATAACAGAATATAGTGTTGATTGTCTCTATTATTTCCGGGTTTAAACATATTGCTTTTTTATATTACTTTACTTTGTATTAGCCTGGCAGTGTTTGCAGAAACTGCCAGGTTTTTTTTGATAGGCCAAACCGGATAACTTTCCTGGAACCTGTCAGCGTTTGGTAGGAGTAGCCGTCTTATTTTAAATTATCCCGATTGGCAAAGATTCACTAAACGCAAAACGGATGTGTCAGACACTCTGCGAGTGTGCAGACACATCCGAGTGTGCAGACACATGCGGGTTTGCAGACACACGCGACGGAATTTTATACCGCCGCCAGAATTTCCAGGTCGTAAGAGTAGTAAAAGTTATGATTTTATTGATCCGTGGGAAGCGCATCAGGTAATGCAATAATTTATATCCTAAAAAAAAGAATACCAAAGCTACCGACCATTGCACCACAAAGTATAACGACTCGAATGCCAGTTTGGAACCACTGAATAATAGAGCAACCAGGTCGGTTACTTTAGCTGAAAGGTATGGATTAACTAATGCGATAAGCACAAAGAGAAGCAGAAACACCATTGAATGCGCAGTTTCGATGGCACGTTCAGGGCAAAAGTTCATACACTTCATACAGCTTTCGCAGGTGAATTTCCAGTAAGGGCGATTGTGTTCAAGGATGATGGATTGGGTTGGGCATTGTTCCATGCATAATCCGCAGTTGTTGCAGTTGTAATTGGCAATAAAGGTTTTTGCCAGGATAAAACGGCCCACAAAATAATAGCCTATTGCAATTGGCGCAACCAAAATATCTAATGGAAGCAGTACAAAGGATTTCAGGAATACTCGTTTGCCGGACAAAACTTTTGCAGCAAATCTTTTTGTTAGCTTTTCATAATGTTGAACCATGGAATCTACAACTTTTCTCCGGATTCCCGGATGCAGCGATATCCAGTTTGATGGCAGATCAACCGGGTACATGGCTTTTATTTTGTATCCTTTAATAAGCATGATCAACGCCGGGAAATACATGGCGATTCCGCTCAATCCCGGTAAAAATAATTTTGAAAGTTTCATTCCCGCCCTTGTATTCCCGATAAAAACATCCGATCCTTTAAACAACTTAAATGTGAAAAGAAATTTAAGCATGGAATGAGGCATATTAAAACCATGCGTTGCCGAGAAAAATCCGATCAGCGTCTTTCCTTTAAAGCCGGCAATATCATCCGGGTTAAATTGGTGATAGGACGAAACATGAATTTTCAAACCACGACTTTGGGCTTCCTGCACAATCCATTCCGAAACCCGTTTCGAGTTACCGGTACCGGAACAATAGATTATCAGGAGGTTGTCGTAATGTTTTTCCATCATGTAATGAAGTTATGCCTGATTGTTTGATTCAAAAATACATATAATTATCTAACATATAAAACAGTTTTTGAACATATTTTTACGTTTTATCGAAACACTAACCCCCAATTCCTAATCCCTATCCCCTGTTAATCATACTCTTTCTAAATTACCTGTTAAGAGGATAACAGCTGGATAAAAAAATATAATTTTGCTCAGTGAAACTCTGAAAAGAGATTTTGAAACATTACAATTGTATAAACGCAAGATGAATAAAATTACTGAACATCCGATTCTCGAAGTGCCTGTAGCCGAGAAGATTAACTTTCAGTTTGAAGGAACTACCGTTACCGGTGAAAAAGGATTCACCATTGCCGCCGCTTTGCACCAGGCCGGGTTTCCGGTTCACAGCCACAGCTTGTCGAACCGCGAGCGGAGTCTCGAATGCGGTATCGGCAAATGCGGTGCCTGTGAAATGCTTGTTGACGGGCAAATCCGGCGGATCTGCATCACCAAAGTGGATAATGTTAAACAGGTAAGCGAAATTCCCCATGATTATTCGCCGGAAGCGCGGGCAGTTAATACAGAAAAACCTGTGGATGTTTACAAAACCACTGTTGCTATTATTGGTGCCGGCCCTGCCGGACTTGCATGCCGCGAAGAATTATTGAAACAAGGTATCGATACAATCGTAATCGACAACAATGATAAAATCGGAGGTCAGTTTTTAATGCAGACGCACCAGTTTTTCTTTTTTGAAAAAGAGAAGAAATTTGGAGGAATGCGTGGTTTCGATATTGCCAAAACACTGGCCGGCGACAGCCACGAAGGTATTTTCCTCAACAGTACCGTTTGGGATTTGCTTGAAGGGAAACGTATTGCTGTGAAAAATGTATTAACCGACGAAATATATTATGTTGATGCAGAATACCTGGTTGTAGCAACCGGAGCGGTTCCGTTTATGCCGACATTCGAAAACGATGATTTGCCGGGCGTTTATACAGCTGCCGTTGTTCAGAAAATGATGAACAATGAACTTACTTTGCTGGGCAAAAAAGTACTGACAGTAGGAGCCGGAAACATAGGATATCTCACTTCATATCAATTAATGCAGGCTGGTGCTGAAGTAAAAGCTATTATTGAAGCTCAGGGTCATGAAGGCGGTTTCCCTGTTCAGGCGAACCGTGTGCGTCGCCTTGGAATTCCGGTAATGACTTCACATATTCTTCTGAAAGCATTGTCAAACGAAGATAACACCGGGATTATCGGTGCCGTGGTTGCTGAATGTAAAAACTTTGAACCAGTTCCCGGAACCGAGAAAATAATTGATGGCATCGATGTTATTAATATCTGCACCGGTCTAGTTGCCGACGATCAGTTGATTATTAAAGGCAACGAAATTTTCGGTCGAAATTGTTATGGTGCCGGAGATGCAATTCGCATTGGGGAAGGAACAAGTGCCGTATTGCGAGGCAACCAGGTTGCTTACGAGATTCTTCAGGATATGGGCGAAAATGTTGATTACGACAAATACCTGAATGTTTCGAAAGAGTATATCGACTCGCAGCAGCACCCTCATCGGGTAATCCAGGAACCATATAGGCCAACCCAAGAGCGTTTTAACGAAAAACCATTTGTCCAGATTGACTGTCTGTATGGATTTGCCTGCAATCCATGCGAGTTTGCCTGCCCTCACGGAGCCATTACTAAGACTTCCACAAGTACCGTCCCGCACTTAGATTTTGACAAATGTGTTGGTTGTATGGATTGTGTTTATCAATGTCCGGGTTTGGCTATTTTTGGCTATGCGCCTAAAAAAGACTGGCTTTTTCTGCCTATTGAGTATTTTGCTGACGAAAAACAGGAAGTTTATCTTGTTGATAATCAGGGCAAAAAGCTTGGCAATGGTGTAATTGAAAAAATTCTGAAGAAACCCAACAAGACAAATATTGCCCGTGTAAAATCTTTGGATGTTCATGGGGAAGCATTACTGGAAATACGTGGTTTCATTATTAAGGAAAACTATCCTGAGCTGGTTGTAATGAAACCAACAGAATTCGAAAGTGAACACGAAATGTATGTATGCCATTGTGATGATGTTACACTAGGTGAAGTTGTTACCACCATTGGCGATCGCAAGTTTATATCCGTTGATGAAATTAAACATACCACCCGTTTGGGAATGGGAGCATGTCGTGGAAAACGTTGCATAAAAAGGCTAAAACAGGTTTTACGCAACAAAGGAATTAGTGTTGTCGGCGATGCCACACCTCGCGGACCATTGAGCAACCAGCTCGCCATGGGGGAATTATTTCCTAAAAATGTTCGTGAAAATATAGTCATCAACAATAGCAAAAGTAAAGCCCGTATCGTGGAGGTTCAGGCCCTGATTGCCGGAGGCGGAATTGGCGGAAGCGCTTTGTTCAGGTATATGTCTGAGGCCGGGCTAAAACCTTCGTTAATCAACTTTGGCCGCGGCGCATCATGGCGGAATATTGCAGGTGGGCGACCGGCATTCAGTTTGCCTGAAATTGCAGATATTGCCAGGCATAATCTGGAAATTTTTAAGGAACTTCAAAAAATCCGTGATATAAATTTCCTTTCGACGCGCTATGTGACTTTTGCTCATGATGACGCAACCTACAAGGCATTGGATGATTCCCGTTCCTGGTCGGACTCATATATGGTTGATCCAAAAGATTACCGGAAGGAAATTTCTCCGAACCTGAATCCAAACCTGGGGGAACACTACCCGGCTGCGCAGATAACCCGCGACTGCTGGCAGGCTACTCCTGGCCGTGTTATCGACCTTATCCGGCGTATCGGAGTTGAAAAAGGCGGTCGCATTTATGAAGATTGCCAGCTTATTGATGTAAGGAAAGAAAACGGAAAATATATTGTATTGGCCAGGGATCACGAAAAGCAATATATTGAGTTCCATACCCCGCATTTCGTTAATTCATTAGGCCCTGAAGCTGAGAAGTTTTCGAAACAGCTGGGCATTGAAACCGGTTTGTACCCTGTAAAACACCAGGCATTTATTACCCGGAGATTGCCCAATATGGGGATTAACGGACAACCTTTGGATATGCTTATTGACCGGCGTAAATACAAAGGGTTCTCCGCCGTTTATGGGCAGCAACTAGGTGAAACAGGCCAGATTATAGGTTGCGCTTCACCGCTGGTTGAACCAATGGAGGTTGACAAAAATCTGAAAATCAATTCAAAAGAATTTCTTGAAATAGTTTCTGAAGTTTTCGTGGATTGGTTGCCACAACTTTCATCTGTTGGTTTCCAGGCTGTATGGGCCGGATATTATGTTGAGCCCCGTATGATCCTTGATCCTGATCTCGGGCTGTTTGTTGGTTTCCGTGGACAAGGATTTATGCTGGGGCAATACCTGGCAAAAATTTATGTGGATAAAATGATGGGAAAGGAAGTCCCTTCCTATTTCGACAGGCTCAAACTGTGTGGTGACGGATTGTTGGAGAAAGCGTTCAAATAGAATGAAACTATACAAAAACAAAGAGGGACGGTCAATAGCCGTCCCCCTTTGTTTAAATTGACACTGAATCCTGTTACTCTTTTTTATGAGAACACAATTTCAGGACTACGATTTGCTGAATAGCTTCTTGAACATAGATGTATCATCTTCTTTCTTTGCATCGTCAGAGTAATAACCATATCCATAACCGTGACCATACCCATACCCGTACCCATACCCGTACCCGTACCCGTACCCGTATCCATAACCGGCTCCTGACCTGTCAGGTTTCACATCATTAACCAAAACAGTGGTGTTAGGTACTTTCCGCTTCTCAAAATCACCGGCAATTGATTCAAATACTTTTTTATTCGTCAGATTCTGACGAACCAAAAGAATATTAGCATCGGTATAAGGAATCAGTAGGAATGCATCTGTTACAATACCAACCGGTGGTGTGTCAATGATTATATAATCGTATGTTTCCTTAAGTTCAGTAAGCAATTTTACATTCAGCGGTGATGCGATAAGTTCTGCCGGGTTTGGTGGCACAGGTCCTGCTGATATAATATCGAGGTTGGGAACAGGTGATTTCTGAATGATTTCCTCGAGTGTATTTTTTCCGATAAGGTATGAAGTGATTCCTACAGTATTTTTCAATCCAAAATCCTGGTAAATTTTTGGTTTACGCAAGTCATAACCCATCAGCAAGGTTTTACGGTCGAATTGCGCATAAATACAGGCAAGGTTCATGGATGTAAATGTCTTGCCTTCGCTTACACTGGTGCTGGTAATAAGTATGGTAAACTTATCTTTTCCCTGTGTCATGTATTGCAGGTTGGTACGCAAGGCCCTGAATGATTCGGATATTGCCGATTTAGGAGAAGTGTAAGCTACTATATTGCTTTCATGTTTGTTATGCAGAACATGACCTATTACCGGAAGATTCGTGTGTTTTTCAATATCATTTTTGTTAATGACCTTATCATTCAGATAGTCCTTACCCAGGATGTAAAGCAGGGGGATAATCAGCCCGAGTATAAATGCAATGGTATAGTTCAGACTTGTTTTTGGAAACACCTTTTCCTGAACAATGGGATCTGCCAAATCTATAATTTCGTTATCAGGAGTATTACTTGCTTTTGTAATGGCGGCCTCCGACCTTTTCTGCAGCAGGTAGGTATAAATAGCATCGTTAAGTTTGTATTTGCGCTCAATACCCAGCAATTGGCGTTGCGTTGCAGGCAGGTTGCGGAAAAATCCGGAGAGTTCATCAATCCGGCCATCAATGTCTTTAATACTGATATCTGAGGTTTTTACAATATTGGTAATACTTTCGGTAAGCGCCCTCTTGGTGTTGCTGATTTTCTGGTCCATAGCCTGAATCATTGGATTGTTCGGCTTTGCAGTGAGCAGGCGTTCCGATTTATCGGCATATAACTGTTGTAGCTGGGTCAGTATCTGGGTCATAACAGGATCTTCAATACCCATAGCCGATGGAACAACAACCCCGTTAATATCGTCTTTATTCTTCTGGATATACTCCTTAAGGTTGTTATAGTATTTAGCTTTAACGAGTAATTCCGCTTTGGTTTTTTCAAGTTCGGTTATGCTGGTATACACCTGCTGCGACTGGGCATCAAGATTCATGATCTGATTGCTTGTGCGGAAGTTTTGCAATACATTTTCGTTTGTATTGAGCGAATCGCGGATTTCCCCTAATTGCCCGTCAATGAAAATAATGGTATTTATAGCGATCTGATTTTTCTTCTCAAGTCCTTGTCTGATATATTCGAGCGAAAGCCGGTTCAGAAAATCGACGGCTTTTTGAGAGTTACTGCCTTTTAAAGCGATTTCAACAATTGAAGCCTCCTTGTTTATGGGCTCAATTTCGTAACCCGAAAACTGGGATATCATCGCGTTCAATGAGTTGAAAACAAAATAGAAACGTTGGTTCTGAGACGTTTTCGAATCGTATTTTGCGGTTTTTTCAACCCGGAAAGCAAACTCCTTTGTTGCTAATTGTTCTCCGAAAGTATGCTTTTTGTCGTATTTAAGCGATGTGATTTTTTTGTCACTTTCGTGGAAACCATTAAAATTGTATAGCGACAGGTCCTGTCCTTCCGCTTCAAGCCTGTATTCATTATCCGAAAGTATGGTTACATAAAACTTAACATTTCCAACTGGCTGTAAGCGGGAAGTGTCGAGAATTACTTCGAAAGGTGATTCGTCATATACTTCAGATGTGATGAAATTGTCTTCTTTAAAAGAGGAGACGTTAAAATTTAAGGATTTTAAGGTACGCGAAACAAGCGAACGTGACTTTAAAACCCCAATCTGGTTCTGTAGTTTCTGCGTATTGGTGATATTCCCGAAACCTAAAAGCGATTGAGCATCACTTAGCCCACCTTTTTCTTCAGTGATAAGAACGGTTGTTTTAACTTTATAAACCGGCTCTGTGTACTTATTGAACAGAAATGCAATAAGCATAACCAGAACAATAGTGATAAAAAATAAATACCAGTAGCTCAGAAATTTGTAGTACAGGGCTTTGATGTCAACAGATTGCTCCTGCTGCATTTCGTTATAATTGGGGGAATTGTAATCCATTATTTGAAGAATGTTAAGATAACAAGTACTAATCCTATGGTTGAATACACCAGTCCATACGGGAAGGTTTCGAATGCATAAGCCTTTTCTTTCATAGGCTCAACATATATTATATCGTTAGGTTGAAGGTAGTAATAGGGTGACAATAGAATATCTTTACTCAGCAGATCAATTGTAACAATTTCATTTTTGTTCAGATCCGCACGGATTATCTGTACCTTGGTGCGATTACCAAAAGCAGTAATGTCGTTGGCTAGTGCCAGTGCTTCAAAAATATTAATATGATCTTTGTTTACTGTGAATTTACCCGGGTTTTTGACTTCACCGAGTACTGAAATGTCAAAAAGAACGAGTTTAACAACAACACTTGATTCCCGGATAATTTCAGAAACCAGCTTGTTCAGACTTTGTTTCATTTCGATCACGGTATGACCGGCAGTGGGTATATTCCCTAAAAGCGGGAAAGAAATAAACCCTGAATCATTTACAAGGTAACTGGTCAGATAAAGACTCTGATCAGTTGTATTCGTATACCCGTTTGTTCCTCCGGAACCGTTCATGGATGCAAATAACTCGTTGCTTTTCTGGTCGAGCGTGAGAACACGAATGTACAGATAATCACCAGGTTTAAGCCTATAATCTGGTTTAATGTTTTTAAATTCACGCGCAATGGAGTCACCTTCTTTATCCTGAAGATACTTCATTTTGGCCTGTGGCACACACGAAATCACAGCTAAGCCTATAAGTATTAAATAGAAAAGCTTAAATGCAATTGGTTTTTTCTTCATAAGTAAATTTTTATAGAGTAGCATATATTAGCACTAAAAAGCAAAGATATAATAATTTAGGATAAATATTTATCTTCAGGTCCAGCTTTATCTATGCGAAAACAATTATTTGATCAGTTCTCCCCTGAGTGTTGCGGCTGTGCAGGATATAATTTTAACCCTCGCGTAATCGCCCGGATTAAAGGAATCACGGGGGAATACAACTACTTTGTTCTGACTTGTGCGGCCAAAAAGTTGTTGATCCGAGCGCTTCGAAACACCTTCGGAAAGTACTTCATATTCTTTACCGATTTCAAGTTTATTGCTTTTCAGAGAGAGTTCCTGCTGTAAAGAAATGATCTCATCGAGGCGGCGACTCTTCACTTGTTCAGGTACATCGTCAGGATATTTCCTGGCTGCGATGGTATTAGGGCGCTCCGAATACTTGAACATATAGGCATAATCGTATCCGACTTCGCGCATGGCCGAAATGGTTTCCCTGTGGTCCTCCTCTGTTTCGGAGCAGAACCCGGCAATAATATCTGTTGTTATTGCACAACCCGGAATAATTCTGCGAATGGCCGCAATTCTATCCATATACCAGTCGCGGGTATAGCTGCGTTTCATCATGCCCAGCATTTTTGTGCTGCCCGACTGTATCGGAAGATGGATGGATTTGCAGATGTTTTCATGCGCAGCTATAACTTCCAGCAAATTATCCGAAATATCTTTCGGGTGCGAAGTTGCAAACCGAACCCGAAGCAATGGGTTTATCGAAGCCACTTGTTCGAGCAAAGCAGGAAAATCCAGTGGTTTTCCGTTTTCTTCCCCGTGATACGAGTTTACATTCTGCCCAAGCAGAGTAACCTCACGAAATCCCTGCTCAAAAAGCTCCTTTGCTTCTTTAAGAATTGTATGCGGATTGCGGCTGCGTTCCTTACCACGTGTATAAGGCACAACACAATAGGTGCAGAAATTTTCGCATCCACGCATGATACTGATATATGCCGTAACACTGCTTCCGCCTGTGCGAACAGGATTAATATCAGCATAGGTTTCATCGGCCGAAAGTAACACGTTGATTGCTTTTTGTCCGCTTTCAACCTGCTCAAGTAATTGAGGCAACTGCCGGTATCCGTCAGGGCCAACGATCAGATCGATATGGCGTTCTTCTTCCAGAAGTTTATCTTTCAGCCGCTCAGCCATGCAACCCAATAGTCCGATAACCAGGCCGGGATGCTTACGTTTCAAAGCATGAAGTTCGTTGAGGCGGTTGCGTACCCGTTGTTCGGCGTTATCGCGTATCGAACAGGTATTCAGTAAAATCAGGTCAGCAGCTTTTATATCAGTTGTTGATTCGTAATTCTGAGTTTCAAGTATGGATGCTACAATCTCACTATCCGAAAAATTCATCTGGCATCCGTAGGTCTCTATATAGGCTTTCTTCTTATTTTCCACAGTATAAATACGAAAATTTAGGTAAACACACAATTTTTTTGGGGATGCAAAATTACAACAAATTCAATCACGAAATTCAATCAATAAATATCAGTTAATCAGACATATAGTTAAAAAATAAATGTTTAAAATGATTCACTGTTTTGTGTATATTATATGATTATATTAAGGAGTAAATAACAAAATGTCCGCTCAGTTGTAATTATATTGCGTTACTTTGCAGCCGATTTTCTGAAATTAATTTTAAATATATGAGTAAAAATCTTGTAATTGTTGAGTCACCGGCTAAGGCCAAAACCATCGAAGGATACCTGGGGAAGGATTTTATTGTGAAATCCAGTTTCGGCCATGTTCGTGATCTTTCGACCAAAGAGCTTGGTATTGAGGTAAATAACCAATTCAAGCCGGTGTATGAAGTGATGCCTGATAAAAAGAAGGTGATTGCCGAATTGAAGAAACTGGCCGATGGTTGCGAAACTGTTTGGCTCGCAACTGACGAGGACCGCGAAGGAGAAGCCATTTCGTGGCACCTTGCTGAGGTTCTGAACCTGGATCCTTTAAAAACAAACAGGATTGTATTTCATGAAATTACAAAATCCGCGATTACCGAAGCTATAAAAACACCACGACGCATTGATCAGAACCTGGTCAATGCCCAGCAGGCACGACGCGTTCTCGACAGGCTGGTTGGATTTGAATTATCCCCTATACTTTGGAAAAAAGTTAAGCCATCGCTTTCAGCCGGACGGGTACAAAGTGTGGCTGTACGTCTTATTGTTGAACGCGAGGAAGATATACGCAAGTTCGAATCAACCTTTTCGTACAAAGTCAGTGGCTTGTTCGAAGTGAATAACGATAAAGGAAACGCAACGTTTAAAGCCGATCTTCCTAAAAGATTCCCTACGCTTGAAGAAGCTCACGATTTCCTGACATTATGCAGCATAGCAGCCTTTTCGGTTGCCGATGTTGACAAAAAACCGGGCAAACGTTCACCTGCACCTCCTTTCACAACATCTACCTTACAGCAGGAAGCCAGCCGCAAACTGGGTTTCTCAGTAAGCCGCACCATGACTGTTGCCCAGCAACTTTATGAAAGTGGAAAAATCACTTATATGCGTACCGACTCCGTCAACCTGTCGCAAACCGCGCTGGGACTGGCGAAGGAAGAAATTACAAAGCAATTTGGCCCTGAGTATCACAAATCACGTCAGTTTGCCACGAAAAGCAAAGGGGCACAGGAAGCTCACGAAGCCATTCGTCCTGCCTATATGAACCAGGTTACTGTCGAAGGCGACGCATCTCAGAAACGTCTTTACGACCTGATCTGGAAACGTACCATAGCTTCACAAATGGCAGATGCCATTCTCGAAAAGACAAATATTAATATCGATCTTTCGAACAGTAAAGAACAATTTGTTGCGCTGGGCGAAGTGATAAAATTTGATGGATTCCTGAAAGTTTATATGGAATCGACCGACGATGATACCGAACAGACCGAAGGACTTTTGCCTCCTGTTAAAAAAGGCGAAAAACTTGGGATGCAGTATATTGAAGCTGTTCAGAAGTTTACCACCAGCCAGCCGCGGTATACTGAGGCCAGTCTTGTGAAGAAACTTGAAGAACTGGGAATCGGACGTCCTTCAACGTATGCACCAACCATTTCAACTATCATTAAACGCGAATATGTTGTAAAAGAAGATCGCGACGGAAGTACCCGCGATATCAAACAACTGATGCTGAAAGACGGTAAAATCAAGGAAACGGTAAAGCACGAAAAATTCGGTTTCGAAAAATCGAAATTATTTCCGACCGATACCGGCGAACTGGTTACCCGTTTCCTGCAGCAGTATTTCGACGATATTATGGATTACAATTTTACCGCCAGCGTCGAAAAGGAATTTGATGAAATTGCTGATGGTCTGAAAGCCTGGAACCTGATGATTGGTGAGTTTTATACTCCGTTTCATAAAAAAGTGCTCGAAACCATGGAAAGTGGTGAAAGAGCCAAAGGCGAAAAACTCCTGGGTAAAGATCCTAATTCTGGAATGAATATTTACGTAAAACTTGGAAGGTATGGAGCGATTGCTCAGATTGGCGAAACTGATTCACCTGATAAACCAAAGTTTGCGGGGTTACGCAAAGGCCAGACCCTCGAAAGCATTACCCTGGAAGAAGCGATAAAACTGTTTGATTTCCCACGCTTGCTCGGTCAGTATGAAGATGCAGATATTACTGTTGCTATTGGCCGTTTCGGACCGTACGTTTTGCATCAGTCCAAATTCTGTTCACTTAAAAGTACAGATGATCCTGCGACTATTACAATTGAACGGGCTATCGAACTCATAGATGCAAAACGCACCGAAGCTGCAAACCGCACCATCAAATCCTTTACCGAACGCCCCGATGTACTTGTACTAAATGGCCGTTACGGTCCATATATTGCCATAGGAAAGAACAACATCAAAATACCGAAAGGGTCTGATCCGGCTCAACTCACCCTGGAAGAATGTATAAAATTAGGTGATGCCGCTCCGGCCCCGTCAAAAAAGAAGTTTGTTCCACGAGAGAAGAAAGCTTAGGAATTAGTTGAATCGTTAATAGAAAAATGGTTAACAGGGAAATAGTTAATCGGAAAATGGTTAATAGTAAAAGGAACATTTTTCTATAAAACCCCTATCCCTCTCTCCCTCTCCCGATCCCTCCGTCCCTCCGTCTCTAAGTCCCTCCGTCTCTAAGTCGCTCCCTCGCCCTTCTCCCGTTCTCTAAACCTAAATCCCAACCCCAAAACCATGCATATCTCCAGCTACTTTAAACCAGTTCAGGAAATTATTCTGCCGCATGTTGCAGCGCATACAGGTAAACGATTGGGTGAGGTTTTCGAAACACATAACCAGGAGGAGGGATTTCCAGAACTTGCGGATATTGAAGTAGCCATATTTGGTGTAGATGAAGACCGCAATGCCGTGGATAACCAGGGTTGTGGAATGGCTTCGTTAAGTGTGCGGGAATATCTTTACCGGCTTTTACCGGGAGATTATAAAACCCGCGTGGCCGACCTGGGTGATATAATGCGCGGCAACACAGTTGAAGATACTTATTTTGCCGTAACAGCTGTAGTGGAGACACTTCTCGAACTTAATATTGTTCCGGTAATTATAGGCGGAGGCCAGGATTTAACCTATGCCATGTACCGCGCTTACAAAAACCGCAAAAACATTATCAATATTGCGGCGGTCGATAATCTTTTCGATCTGGGTGAAAGTGAAGCTCAGCTTAATTCACGATCTTACCTGAGTCATATTATTCTACACAAACCGAATTATTTATTTAACTATACCAACATAGGTTATCAGACCTATTTTGTTGAACAGGGTGCCATCGACCTTATGCGTAACCTGTTTTTCGATATTTACCGCCTGGGTGTGCTTCATAGTGATATCAGCCAGGTTGAACCGCTTGTGCGGAATGCTGATTTGTTTTCGTTTGATATGTCGGCTATCAGGCAGAGTGACGCTCCCGGAAATGCCAACGCGACGCCAAACGGATTTTATGGCGAGGAAGCCTGCCAGATGGTTCGTTATGCCGGAATGAGTGACAAGATTACCTCGGCCGGGTTTTTCGAAATGAATCCCGCACTTGATCGCAACGGGCAAACAGCTCACTTGCTGGCACAAATGATATGGTATTTTATTGATGGTTTTTATCACCGCCAGGATGATCATCCTTCGACGGGTGCCGAAAATTATATACGGTATACGGTGCAGGTTACTGATTTTGATGATGGAATAGTTTTTTATAAAAGCAAGCCCACTGAACGCTGGTGGATGGAGATAAAATGCTCGGATAATATTCGCGAAAAGTACCGCCGCCATTATATTGTTCCATGTTCCGCTGCCGATTATCAAACCGCTCTGGCAGATGAAATCCCTGACCGTTGGTGGCAGGCGTATCAGAAGTTGATGTAACTTTTCGGAGTTAATCGAAAATAGTTAATCGAAAATAGTTGGACAAATTCTCTGATAAAATTAACTGTTTCTTAGTAGTCTACTATTCCTATTTCTGATTACATGCAGGTTTTTCTTTTGATCCGACATCCGACATCGAACATCCGACAATTTTCACTTCACCCTTCCCGGATTATTGCTTACAAACGCTCCCCATCCCGTATAACTGGTAGCTGGTCCTTCGGCTGTTCGCTGGAAATAATGGCAACAAGCTACAGCCACTGCATCGGTGGCATCGAAGTATTTGGGCTGCTCAGCAATTGTAACCAGCCGGTTTATCATCGCCGAAACCTGCTCTTTTGATGCATTTCCATGCCCGGTAATGGATTGTTTAACTTTACGAGGCGAATATTCAAAAATAGGTAAATCGCGATAGAGTGCGGCTGCCATGGCGACACCTTGTGCCCTGCCGAGCTTAAGCATGCTCTGAACATTTTTACCAAAAAATGGCGCTTCCAGGGCTACTTCATCGGGATGGTACTGGTCTATAAGGCCAAGAACTTTTTCAAAAATGGATTTCAGTTTCAGGGGATGCGAATCCAGGTGATCAAGTTTAATCACATCGAGTGCAATCAGCTCAATTTTCTTACCTTTATCCAAAATTAAACCGAATCCCATGATATTGGTTCCCGGGTCTATGCCTAATATGATGCGTTCGCTTGCCAAAGTTCTGAAAATTATGTTGTAATTTTAAAAATGAGTTAATGAAAAGTTCCAGGTTCCGGGTTCCATGTGCCAGCATCGGTACCGGATATTTTGATAGCTGGCCCCTAAAACCTAACCCCTAAAACCTAACCACTCCATTGATCCTAACACCAAAAGTACGAAAAACGCTGGATATTGCCACACGGCTTATTATTGCCGCCTTGTCACTTTCGTATATTTTATACCGCATTTACGCACTTCCTGCAGGGCAGGTGAACACGTTCTTTGACTCGGTTCTCAGTGGTAAAAATGTAATCTATATTTCCGCTGCACTGGTATTTCTAATGATTATCAACTGGGGAATTGAATCACAAAAATGGAGATTGTTAATAAATCAGGCTGAAAAGGTAAGCTTTGTAACTTCATACGAAGCGATCCTCGGAGGGCTTGCGGTAAGTATATTTACACCAAACAGGGTAGGCGAATTTATGGGCAGGGTTTTTATCCTAAAAAGAACTGATCCGCTTAAAGCAATTTTACTCACGATTGTCGGCAGTTTCAGCCAGCTGCTTGTGACTGTTGTTTTTGGAACATTTGCTTACCTGTTTTTGGCTCCAGGATACCTGACATCACTCATGTATGACAGCACCTGGCTTGTGACAGGATTTTCATTTACGCTGGTTACTTTGTCTGTCTTTTCTGTTTTTGTCTTTTTTAATATTTCAGCATTACACCGTATTTCAATTCTTATTCCTGAAAAATATTCTAAAAGAATCAGTAGTAGCATTGATGCTATAGCTGATTGCCCGAAACCTTTGTTACTAAAAACGATATTGCTAAGTGCGGTTAGATACATTGTCTTTTCAACCCAGTTTTACCTCGCGATAGTTTTAATGGGATTGAATTTTACGGCGCTTCAATGTTTGCTGGTGATACCGGTTATTTACCTTGTTTTGGCGGCAATCCCCACAGTGGCTTTAACTGAACTTGGCATACGTGGCTCTGTTTCTGTCTTTCTTTTTGGATTGATTAACGGAACGGGTGTTTTGAATGCGGAAGCAACACTTGCAGTAGTTTCGGCATCCACTTTGATCTGGTTTTTAAATATCGCTGTTCCATCACTGGCAGGCGTACTGGTTATTTTCAGATTAAAATTCTTCCGGCGATGATTTTCCTATTGATATCCGTTATCGTTTTTGTTGGATACGCTTTTTTGATCACAGCCATTACTATAGGTTGGCTGAAATTAAAAGGTTTCAAAAAAAACGATTCGTTGCCCACAATTAAAGTGAGTATTATTGTTGCAGCGCGCAATGAAGCCGGGAATATTGAAATGCTGCTCAACAGCTTGCTGGCACAAGATTATCCTTTGCACCTGCTTGAAATTATTATTGTTGACGATCACTCCTCCGATAATACTTCAAGTTTGGTTGAAGAATTCATCGCTAAGAGTAAAGAAACACAAAATCTGAAATTAATCAAATTAACAGAAGATGAAGGTTCCGGGAAAAAAGCAGCGATAAATCAGGGAATCCAGGCATTAAAAGGCGAACTGATTGTAATTACAGATGCCGACTGTATTGCAGGCAACAAGTGGATTTTAACACTGGCTTCATACTTTGCCGAACATCACCCACAGATGATACTCGGTCCGGTAAGTATGACAGATGGCGGTAGCTTTTTTGGCAAACTTCAGTCATTAGAATTTATTAGTCTTATATCAGCAGCAGCAGGATCGTGTAGCGTGGGTTTTCCTATTCTTGCTAATGGAGCAAATATAGCTTTCACCCGGCAGGCTTACGATAGCTGCGGAGGATTTACAGGGAATATGCAGTTTCCTTCAGGTGATGATATGTTTTTGATGACGAGTATTAAAAAGAAATTCGGAGCTAAAGCTATACGATTTTTGAGGTCGGAAGAAGCTATTGTTTACACCCCTGCAATTTTGGGATTCAAGGCGTTTATTCAGCAACGCTTACGTTGGGTTTCCAAAAGCCGCGGGTATACGGACCCTACACTGATTATATCGTCAATACTGGTTTTCCTTACTAATGGATGGCTGGTTTTAACAGGTTTGGCAGCAATTGTTAATCCCGGATTTTTTAAACTCTTTTTGGGATTATACGTTATTAAAATGATAATCGATTTACCATTAATGCTGAGTTATAGCCGATTGCAAAAGAGCAGGCCGTTAATAGCTTTATTCCCTCTTATGGAGTTATTGAATGCGGTTTATACTCTTCTGATCGGAATTGCAGGAAATATCGGGAAGTATGAATGGAAGGGCCGGCGGGTTTCAAATAAAGGAATGGAACGCGGATAACGCTGAAAGAACGGATTTAATTATTTTTGCGATAAAAGGAAGAATTGCTGTACAGAAATCCTCAGTGTTTCTTAGTGTTCTTAGTGCCTTAGTGGTTTTCTTGGTAAAAGATACAAAAGTCCAAAATGATTACTTCCGTGTTTCTCTATGTCCTCCGTGCCTCCGTGGTTAAATTCTTTATCAGAACTTCCGCCACCGCAATATCCTCCAAATGAGTGATTTTTATATTTTCTCTTTTGCCTTCCGCCAGATGCACGGGAAATCCGGCAGATTCCATTACCGATCCATCATCAGTAAAATCTGGCTGATACAGTTGCATATAAGCTCGCTGCAATTCCGAAACTTTAAAAACCTGTGGCGTTTGTATGGCACGTAAAAATGTACGGTCCTGTTGGTGAGAAGTATCGCCATCAATAATTCGTATTGTATCAGTTATTGGCACAACAGGAATTGCAGAACCGTAAGCTGAAGCAGCTGCAAATAAGTTTTTTAAAAAATCGGAGTTTATCACAGGCCTTGCAGCATCATGAACCGCAACAAAACCTGCATCATTAACTAGTTTCAATCCATTTCTCACTGAATCAAAACGGGTTCTGCCTCCTTCAACAACTTTGAAAGGAATGGATATTTTGAATTCCCTGGTTAGCTGCTTCCAGAGCGACAAATAATCAGGGTGTATAACGAGGATAATCTCAATCGAAGGATCATAGGAATGGAACGCTTCAATGGAAAACAAAATAACAGGTTTGCCGTTTAACAGCATAAACTGCTTTGGAACAACACCTTTCATTCGGCTTCCGGTTCCGCCGGCGACTATAATGGCATAATTTTTCATGTCTGATTTTTAAAACACTTAGGCACGTAGTTCACTAAGGTTCAAAATTAAATTATTTGGCTAAGTTTATATCAATATCTTATTTCTCTCAGTGTTCCTCTGTGTTCTCAGTGCCTCCGTGGTTTCATTTTTCCCTTATTTAATCAGCAACGCCAGTCCCCCTTCTGAAGTTTCCTTATAAATATCCGGCAGATCGTGGCCTGTTTGGTTCATAGCAAGGCAGGTTTTATCGAAACTTACCCGATGCTGCCCATCGGAAAGCAAAGCATAAGCGCTGGCATCCATGGCACGTCCGGCACCGATGGCATTCCGTTCAATACAGGGAATCTGAACCAGTCCTGCGACAGGATCGCAGGTCAAACCAAGGTGATGTTCAAGCCCCATCTCAGCAGCGTATTCCACCTGAAACGGCGTTGCTCCAAAAAGTTGTGCCGCGCCACCTGCTGCCATTGAACAGGCTGTCCCCACTTCGCCCTGACATCCAACCTGGGCCCCGGATATGGAAGCATTTTCTTTTACGAGGTTACCAATCAGCGCGGCAGTTGCCAAAGCCCGCAGTATCTTGATATCCGAAAAATCATATGTATTCTGAGTATGGTATAATACAGCCGGCACCACGCCACATGAGCCGCAGGTAGGCGCTGTAACAATAGTCCCGCCACCTGCATTCTCTTCCGAAACTGCTAAAGCGTAAGCAAATACCATTGCGCGTTTCTGTAAAGTTCCTGCGGAGCTTTTAGCTTTAATATAGTAGGATGAAGCTTTTCGTGGAAGATGCAATATTCCGGGCAAAACACCTTCGTGTTCCAGTCCGCGGACGATGGATTCCTTCATGGTTTTCCATACTTCGGCCAGGAAATCCCAGATTCCTTCGCCTTCGTGTATCTCAACATACTCCCACAGTGTTCGGCCGTTTTGCTGGCACCATTTCAGGATATCAGTCATTTTAGAGTGAGGATACACATTTACTTTCTGCATCTTCATTTCGTCATCCTCAATATCGCCACCGCCAACACTGAAAACGGTCCACTCATCGAGCAATGTTCCGTTATCATCCAGAGCTTCAAATTTCATCCCATTCGGATGTTGGGGCAAAACGGTGTCTTTCTGCCAGATAATTCGCACCTTGTCCTCAGGAAACGATTCTCTTAACACTTTATCTGTAAGATGCCCTTTCCCTGTGGCAGCAAGGCTTCCATAAAGAGTAATGCGGATCTGGGTTGCAGATTCATTCTTTAGCTTGAATTTCTCAGCTGCAAATCTCGGACCCATGGTATGGCTGCTCGATGGGCCAAGACCGGTCTTGTATATTTTGCGAATGGATTCCATTAGTCTAAAATGATATTTGAGAAGAAAAAAGCTGGAAATATTTATTTCCTGGCAGCAATGCAAAAGTAATCAATTAGGAAAGGAATGATGAGTTATATATCCAACAATAAAGATCGGAATTTATAATGAAGCAATATGAGAATTTCAATGAATTTATAATCTTTTGAGCTGGAATTTTAATGACCGGAATCTCATTGACAAATGAATTTTTGCCTAAGTTTGACTCAACAAATTTAGCCTCCAGAATTTAGCTGTTAATTTTAAAATAAGAAAGAAATGGCCAACACTAACACACAAATTGCTCCCGTTGACGAGATGATGCCTGCAGGGAAACTTTTTATATTGGGATTACAACATGTGCTGGCTATGTATGCCGGAGCGGTGGCGGTTCCTTTGATTATTGCTGGTGCCGCGGGTCTGACAAAATCACAAACCGCATTTTTAATCAATGCCGACTTATTTACATGCGGTTTGGCAACGCTGCTTCAAACGCTCGGAATCTGGAAAATCGGAATAAAAATTCCGATTATTCAAGGTGTCACCTTTGCAGCTGTAACGCCAATGGTTATTATGGCTACAAGCGGGGGAATGCCATTAATTTTCGGATCTGTGATGGCGGCCGGGCTTTTCACTTTTTTAATTGCTCCATACTTTAGTAAACTTATCCGCTTTTTCCCACCTATTGTTACTGGTAGTATTATTACAATTATTGGTATTTCCCTCCTGCCGGTGGCCGCCAACTGGGCTGCAGGCGGAATAGGAAATCCAAACTACGGAGCCGGATCGTTTATTGCGATTGCAGCGATTGTACTTTTAACTATTCTTCTGGTCAATAAATATTTTACGGGATTTATTGCTCATATCTCTGTTCTGATTGGCCTGGTTGTTGGTTTAATAGTTGCCATTCCTTTCGGGCTTGTGAGTTTTTCAGGAGTTGCTGACGCTTCCTGGGTTGGACTTGATTATCCGTTTGCGTTTGGAATGCCAAAATTTGAAGTTGGGGCAATTCTTGCCATGATCCTTGTTATGGTAGTTGTTATGGTTGAATCGACAGGAGATTTCCTGGCTATTGGCCAGATAGTAGGGAAGAAAATCGGGGAGAAAGAACTTGCTTCCGGTCTGCGGGCAGATGGATTAGCCACCATGCTTGGAGGTGTTTTCAATGCTTTTCCATACACGGCGTTTGCCCAGAACGTCGGTCTTGTAGCTTTAACTGGCATAAAAAGTCGTTTTGTGGTTGCAATGGCTGGCGCAATACTTGTTTTGATGGGCCTTATTCCTAAACTTGCCACAATTATAGCCTCACTGCCAAATGCAGTACTTGGAGGCGCCGGAATTGCCATGTTTGGAATTGTTGCTGCGAGCGGAATTAAAGCCCTCTCGAAAGTTGATTTCGAGAATAACAAGAACAATACCTTTATTGTTGCTATCAGCATCGGGATTGGATTAATCCCGTTGGTGGCTCCAAAATTCTTCCAGTTCTTCCCTGACTGGAGCCAGACGGTCCTTCACAGTGGCATTACCCTGGGTTCAATTGCAGCTATTCTCCTTAACGCCTTTTTTAATGGAGGTAACGGTGCCGGGAATATTAATAAGAAGGAAAGTATGAAATCCTAATCCGAACATGCAAGACTTACAAAAAAGGAAGTAATTCAATGTAAAATTCAAAGATTAAAATGTAAAATGAAACCAATTGCGGAGATTATTGCCTGGATAGTCAATTCAATTAGATCTGCAATTGATAATCTTTGGATCTAAAACACCTTTGCATTTTGAATTATACCTTTTGATTTAAACTCCCCCAATAAAAAAACCCCTCTTGCAAGGGGTTCTAATTTAGTAAGGGAAAATCAGTTCAATTTGTAATTACAGGATCAGCATTGCATCACCGTAAGTAAAGAAACGGTATTTCTGCTGTACGGCTTCTTTGTATGCCTTCATCAGCAAATCGTAACCTGCATAGGCTGCAACCATCATCATCATGGGTGATTGTGGCAAATGGAAGTTAGTGATCATGCTTGAACCTATGCTGAAATCGTAAGGAGGGAAAATAAATTTATTACTCCATCCGCTGTATGGTTTAAGCTGGCCTGAAATGGTAACCGACGATTCAACCGCTTTCATGGTTGTGGTACCAACCACACAGACTTTCCTGCGTGATTCAATGGAACGGTTTACAATAGCTGCCTGATCCTCTTCAATCAGCAGTTCTTCCGAATCCATTTTATATTTGGTAAGATCTTCAACGTCGATGGCGCGGAAGTTACCAAGACCGGCATGTAATGTTACTTCGGCAAAATTAACACCCTGGAGTTCGAGGCGCTTCATGAGTTCCCGGCTGAAATGCAGCCCGGCTGATGGTACAGCAACAGCGCCTTCGTTTTTTGCGTAAATGGTCTGGTACCGCTCTTTATCGTCGGGTACGATATCGCGAAGGCGTTGTAATTCTTCAGGAAGTGGTGTGCGGCCTAAAGACTCTATGGTGCGTTTAAATTCGCTGTAAGGACCGTCGAACAAAAAGCGCAAAGTACGTCCCCGTGAAGTGGTATTGTCAATTACTTCTGCAACAAGGGAATCGTCATCGCCAAAATACAGTTTGTTGCCTATGCGTATTTTACGTGCCGGATCAACCAGTACATCCCATAAACGGGCTTCGCTATTGAGTTCGCGGAGAAGAAAAACAGTGATTTTAGCGCCTGTTTTCTCTTTTTCGCCTAATAAAAGTGCAGGAAAAACTTTGGTGTTATTCAGAATAAAAACGTCTCCGTCTCCAAAATAGTTTAGTATATCCTTGAAGGTTTTGTGTTCAATGGTTTGCGTTTTACGGTCGAGTACCATCAGGCGCGATTCGTCACGGTTTTCAACCGGGTGAAGAGCAATCAGTTCATTTGGCAAATGATATCTGAATTGTGAGAGTTTCATATAGTCTGTTTTTCGTATTGATTTTTCAGAAAAGTGTGCAAAGGTAATGAATTTAAGCGCTGAAATCAAGTGTTTTAGCAAATACCACCAGTTGTTTTAACGCTTTTTGTGAAAACGATGTTAAATTATTTTTCATTTTTTTGCAAAGAAGAGGTATTTCAGTAATAAATTTTGGTGCGCGGGTGGCCTCCGCTCCGCTTGGTCACCGGGATTTCAATGTGTGCCCTCGGCTCCGCTCGGTCACCGGGATTTCGAAGTGAGTCAATAGCTCCGCTCGGTCACGGGGATCCAAGGAGGTCGGGCGGAGCCGGGACCCCAATCGATCACGGGAATCTCGCTGGTCGAGCGGAGCCGAGACCAGAAATTTAAATTCTTATCTTTGTCATATCCAGTTATAAAACAGTTTGCTATAATGAAAGGCTATATGTACATACTTGAATGTTCGGATGGCAGTTATTACACCGGAAGCAACAAAAATCTGGAGTTAAGAATATTGGAGCATCAAAACGGTGAAGGTGCCAATCATACGAAAAAGCGTCTGCCGGTTAAACTCATATTTTGAAGAATTTGATCGGATTGATACCGCATTTTATAGGGAGAAACAAGTCCAGAATTGGAGCCGTGCAAAAAAAGAAGCATTGATGGCGGGAGATGAACGTTTGTTGCACGAGTTTGCGAAGTGTACGAATATTTCAAAAGCTGAAAACAAGGATAAAATATAAACATGTGCCCTCAGTTTATGATCGGGTAAGGGCGCCCTCGGCTCCGCTTTGTAGTTGGTGCCCTCGGCTCCGCTCGGTCACCGGGATTTCAAGATGAGCCCTCGGCTCCGCATGGTCACCGTGATCCAAGGTGGTCGAGCGGAGCCGAGACCACAATTCTACAAATTTCCTTTCCAAAAAATTCCTACTTTTGCAGCCTTTAATAATTCAAAGTATTATGCTTCGTACACATACCTGTGGAGAACTGAATATGGCTCATGTGGGCCAAAACGTAATATTAACCGGTTGGGTGCAGCGTTCGCGCGACCTGGGCGGAATGACTTTTGTTGATCTGCGGGACCGCTATGGCATTACACAGCTGGTTTTCAATATGGAAACCCATGCCGCTTTATGCGATCAGGCACGCAAACTCGGACGTGAATTTGTTATTCTTGTTGAAGGAAAAGTTTCAGAACGCAGCAATAAAAATGCTAAGATGGCAACCGGCGATATCGAAATTACAGTTGAAAAACTGGATATACTCAACGAATCGAAAACCCCGCCATTTACTATTGAAGATAATACCGACGGCGGCGATGAACTCCGTATGAAATACCGTTACCTCGATCTGCGCCGCAACGCCGTGAAACGCAATATGGAACTGCGTCACCGCCTGGCTTTCCAGACACGAAACTATATGGACAGCCTTAATTTTATTGAAGTTGAAACTCCGGTCCTGATTAAAAGCACTCCCGAAGGAGCCCGCGATTATGTGGTTCCTTCACGTGTAAACCCGGGCGAGTTTTATGCCCTGCCACAGTCGCCACAAACATTTAAGCAATTGCTGATGGTTGCCGGTTTCGACCGCTATTTCCAGATTGTTAAATGTTTCCGCGACGAAGACCTGCGTGCCGATCGCCAGCCGGAATTTACCCAGATCGACTGCGAAATGTCGTTCGTAACACAGGAAGACATTTTCGATACATTTGAAGGACTCGTTGTTCATCTCTTCAAAACAGTTAAAAAAGTAGATGTTGTGAAATTACCGCGCATGACCTGGGCCGACGCCATGAAATACTACGGCAGCGACAAACCTGATACACGCTTCGGAATGCAATTTGTTGAACTTTCGGATATAGTGAAAGGCAAAGATTTTAAAGTTTTTGATGATGCAGAGCTGGTTGTAGGTATCAATGCCGGAGGCTGTGCCGAATATACACGCAAGCAATTAGACGAACTCACCGATTTTGTAAAGAAACCCCAGGTTGGTGCCGGTGGATTGATTTATTTGCGTTATGCTGCCGATGGAACACTGAAATCCTCAGTCGATAAATTTTACTCGCCCGAAGAACTGAAAAAATGGGCCGAAGCTTTTGATGCAAAACCTGGTGACCTGATATTAGTTTTAGCCGGAAAAGCTAATAAAACCCGCAAAGCTTTAAATGATCTTCGCCTTGAAATGGGCAGCAGGCTCGGTCTGCGAAATCCTGAAACCTTTTCACCGCTTTGGGTATATGATTTTCCTTTGCTTGAGTGGGATGAAGACAGCCAGCGTTTTTATGCCATGCATCACCCATTCACTTCACCAAAACCTGAAGACATCGCGCTTCTCGATTCCGATCCCGGAGCCGTTCGCGCCAACGCGTATGATATGGTTATCAACGGCGTGGAAGTTGGTGGCGGATCAATCCGTATACATAATAAACCACTGCAGCATAAGATGCTTCAGTTGCTTGGTTTCAGCGAGGAGGATGCACAGGCACAGTTTGGTTTCCTGATGAATGCATTTGAATTTGGCGCACCGCCACACGGAGGAATCGCTTTCGGTTTCGACCGCTTATGCTCACTTTTTGGTGGCAGCGAATCCATCCGCGATTATATTGCTTTCCCTAAAAATAACGCCGCCCGCGATGTAATGATCGATTCGCCTTCACGTATTTCGGATGATCAGTTGAAGGAACTGAGTTTAAAAGTTTCAATTTAGACAGGGTGGTGCGACTTTTAGTCGCACCCTGACTAAATCGAAGCACGGATTTCACTTTAGTTGAAGTCCTGGCTTTTTCTTTTGACGGGGTGACTTAAAGTCACCCCGTGAATAGTTTACCCTACCTATTTTCTCATAAAATTCGTTAACAACGATTTGCTGACGTTATCTTTGGATATATTTGATTCCTATTTCACGATATGCAGCGATACCTATATTTAATTTTAGTCATTATTAGTTTCAGCACTAGCCTTTTTGGACAAGTTCTGAAAGGTTCAATAAAGGACTCCGACGGCAAGCCGATACCCTTTTCAACAGTTTATATTAAAGAAGTTTCATATGGTACTTCGGCCAATATGGAAGGCGAATATGAATTAAAACTTCCGGCCGGTAAATATACCTGTACATTTCAATGTATGGGTTATAAACCTGTGACTCAGAATATCGTTGTTGATAAAAACACCCAAAACTTACACATTATTTTACCCGCCATGGCCTACGATCTCAATGAGGTTGTTATAACTTCGAATGGAGAAGATCCAGCCTATAAAATTATGCGAAATGTGATAAGCAAAGCGCCTGAGCATGCATCCATGATAAAATCCTATATTGCTGATGTATATATAAGGGGAAGCATGGAAATACTGAAACTTTCTGCCATGGTAAAATGGATGGCGCACGATGAGCTGAAAGAACAGCAAATCAAGGAAGGTGATACGTATCTCGAAGAGTCTGTAAATGAGATATATTTTAAATCGCCAAATATCATTAATCAAAAAGTAAAATCTTTACATAGTACGTTTCCTGGCAGCAGCCAAAGCAGTTCTTCAGGAGCCATGGGATTTATAACTCAGAATACCTATAATCCCAAATCATTTGGCAACGCTGTTTCGCCCATTACTGCCGGCGCTTTTGAATATTACAGGTATCACTTTGAAGGAACAAATCAATACGGCAATGTGTCGGTCGATAAAATTAAAGTTATCCCAAAAGGTGATGGTTCACAGTATGTTAGCGGCTATTTGTATGTAATTGAAGGACTATGGTGTATCTATAACATGGATTTAGCCATCAACGCGCAACTGGGCACGACTATTAAAATCAGCCAGTCATTTGCTGAAGTGAAAGAAGGCGTTTGGCTGGCAGTGAACAACCACTATAACCTGGACATAGAAATTATGGACAATAAATCGGTAATGAACTATTATACCTCCATAAAATACAACAAACTGGAAGTAAACCAGGCAATCGTTGACGCTAATAAAAAGAACCAGCAACAATTGCTTCGTCAAAAGGAAATCCTATCTAAAAAAACTAAATCGCTCGTTGATAAAATCGATGAAAAACTGTCGAAACTTTCAGCCAATGTTAATCCAACAACCACCGAGGCTAACCGGGCTTCAAAACTTATACTTCGCAAGAAAGAAATCATCAGGAAGGATACTTTAAAGAACGACCATACATTTATCGAAACATACAAAACTCAAATTGACAGCGCTGCCCGAACCCGTGATACCCTATACTGGAACAAGGTGCGGCCGATACCACTTTCATCCGTCGAAAAAGTAAGCACACTGGAATATGATTCGATTCAGATGGAAAATGCAAACCAGGCAAACGATTCAACCCGGACAAACAAGGCTAAAAATAAAAAGTTTTTCAAAGTTCTGTTAACCGGGGGGCTCTATGAACCTGACACCGTTAAGTATTTTAAAAGCAGGGGCTTGCTTTACCCATTTGGCTTAAATTTCAACGCAGTGGATGGTCTTGTTTACAAAACGAATTTTGAGCTGTTCCGGAAAGTTAAAAAGCAGGGTTTGTATTCTGTTTCTCTTTCACCTGGGTATGCTTTTTCGAGGAAAGCCGTTGTATGGGATGCCGGGCTCAATTTTATAGGTTCCGGAAGATACCGGCAGAATATCAGTATTAAAGCCGGCTCCGGAAGTAGCGATTTCAATCCGAAAGGAGCCATGGCATTGGAAAACTCGGTATCGTCACTTTTCCTGCACGATAATATTTCACGGTTCTACCTCAGGAATTACATTTCTCTGAATCACAGCATCAGGTTGACACACGAATTTAACCTGGAATCATCCTTTACAGGCGAAAAAAACAAAGTACAGGAAAACAATACCGATTTTTCATCTTTCTACAGGGAAAGCAGAACGTATAAACCCAATGTACCTGATGCCAAATCATACGCAATGTTGGATCATAACAATCTGCAGTTCGACCTGACTTTATCGTATAAGCCTGCTCCTTATTATTATATTAAGAATGGTGTTAAAATTGCCCGCCCCGGTTTTAACAATACACCAACTATGTTTTTAGGTTATAAAAAAGGGATACCGGCTCCTGGTTTTGAAACCGATTTTGACCTGGTAAAAATAGGCATCCATCAGAAGTTAAAATCCGGTTTACGCTCAATCATACAGTACAATTTCGAAGCGGGTTATTTTGCGAATAACAGAAATGTTTATTTCAATGAATTCAATCACTTTGCTGCCTCCCCATATGAGCTAGGCATTAAAAACATCTACCCGGTTTTTCAGCTGATGGATTATTATACGCACAGCACCAATAAAGGGTATATTGAAGGTCATGTAATGTATAAAACCCCTATGCTTTTGCTCAAACGCCTTCCGCTTATCCGCAACAGGATGTGGAGTGAAAATCTTTCGGTAAATTACCTGTTTGTTCCCGAAACCGGCTATCACCTTGAAATGGGTTATGGAATAGGAAATGAGCTTTACAATTTTGGCGTTTATTCCGGTTTCAATAATTCGGGATTTGAATCCGTTGGATTCAGATTATCATTTTCTATTTTCAGTAATAAGCAGCTGGAAATTTCATTTTAGTATATTCACGGGGTGACTTTAAAGTCACCCCGTGAATAGGTGAAAAACGCAAGCTGGTGCGGATTTGCAATCCGCACCTCCCGAGCTCAGGATTTGCAATCCTGTTTTTGTAGCCAGGGTTTCTCTCAAAGTGAAGTCCTGACTATTTCAGGAGGTTACTCCACCTTCACCCTTATCCCTTCCGAATGTGCCGAAAACTCCGGCGCATACATGCATTGCACCGAAGTTATCCCGTTTGAGAAATCACCTTTTTGGGTGGCAACCAGCTTGTATTCGAAAACGTAAGTTCCTTTTTGTAAATAGCCAATAAAGAAGTTTGTTGACGCATCGCGCGTGGATTCGTAATATCCAAGTCCGTCCTGGAAACGATATCCCGAAAGCACATTTACAGGCTCAAAAGCCGATGCCCGCATATCTTTCAAATGTAAATATTCCATATCGCGGTCGGAACGAAGCTCAACACGAACAACAATTTTATCTCCGACTTTAACAGGTGTTGCCCCTGTAATTGGTTCAATTACCGGGCCGGTTGACGTATTTACTTCGCGGAAAAGCTTTTTACTCAGGCTCAATGGGGTTTTTGCCGGGGTAATTTTGTCAAGCTGTTCGAAATACTGCCAGTACAACGAGCCCCAGGCAACCGTTGAATTTGGATTTTTAACGGTCACTTTTCCCATTTCCGGTTTAATAGCCGAAGCATCCCAGCTGGTTTTAAAATATCCTGTACCAGCTTCCGGTTTCGAACCATCCTGTTTATACGGATCAACTTTTTCATATCCTAAAGTGATTTCAACTTGTTTGTCCGACGCAAGCAGCGAAGTTCCACGAAGCAACAATGCATAAACAGCTTCCGAGGTAGCTTTGGTGGTTTTCCAGTCCTGGGTTTGTTTTTGTTTCAGCAACCAGATTTTCATTTCTTCCACTGATCTCTGATCGTTACTCACTTCATCGAAAGCTTCAATCAATAGTGCCTGTGTTTCAACCGGAGCCTGGTACCAGTTCCAGCCGCGTTGCTCATTCCGCCAGTACATTCCCATTTCTTCGTTGTGCAGGGAGGTTTCCTTCAACGAACGCATAATCAGCGAAGCCGTATTCTCTTCGCCGAATCGGTTGAGGTATAAGGCAATCATAGCTTTCATATAATTATTCTGCGACTTCCAGTATTTTACTGACTGGTTTTTGAAATACTCAAGCACTTCCGTATTATTTTTTCCAATCGGGAAATCAGCCAGGAAATATGTCCGGGCATACAAATACTGTATGTCTTCGTACCCAAGATGGTTGTTTTTCAGGTAATCCTTATCGTTCTTTTTGAGTTTTTCAAAATCAATTTTAACTGTTTCATCAAGGTATTCAACAGCTTTTGCAAGCATACCGCGAATATCAGTATTTTCAACAGGATTAAGTACTTCCATAAAGTAAAGATGTCCAAGACCTGTAACAATGTGCTGGGTGATATAACGGCTTTCGGGCATTCCCTGGAACCAGGGCCAACCGCCATTCGGGTTCTGCATATCGCGCAGTTTTTTCATGGATGAAGACTGTTCTGTTGCCATGCGATTAAGGTCGAAAAGCAATGCAATGCGTTGCTTGCGTTCACTTTCGTTGGCCGCTTCACGCACCCATGGACTTTCCTGCAGGAGAACAGATTTTAATTCTTCATTTTTCTCAAGATTCGATTTCAGTGCGTCAGGCGTGATGTTCTTCCAGCTTTCAAAAACGCGTTTTATTTTGGGATCGCTGTTGGCGATATGTGTTGCCAGGCTGTTGGCATAATACCGGCTGAAAATCTGCTCGGCACATTCGTACGGGTATTCCATCAGGTAAGGCAAAGCCTGAACTGCGTACCATGCCGGGTTCGAAGTATATTCGAGCGTAAGCCTGTAATTGCGAAGGGTTGAGCCAGCCTTTCCGGAATTAACCAGTTTCTCAAAATTGAATTTCTTCTGTTGCATCCCGTTTACCGGTAAAGGCATACTTTCAGTAATCAGCATCCGATTTGTGAGAACCGGAATGGCAGCTTCTTCGCCATCGCTGAAAGCGCCGGCTGAGGCTGTAATGCGATAAATTACAGCCTGTAATCCTTCGGGAATATTAATATTCCAGTTTACCGCGGAACTAACGCCTTTATTTACTGTGAACGGAATACTTGATTGCTTTAAACCCATAATGCCATCAAGCGGTTTCATCGTTAACGCATCGAAAAAATGAAGTTCGGCAGTTCCCGAAAGATCGCGGTCGCTGATATTTGAGATTTTGGCTGAGAATTCCAATTTATCTCCTTCACGCAGGAAACGTGGCGGGTTGGTAAAAAGCATCAGGTCTTTTTGCGTAACCAGGTTTTTTTCTATCTGTCCGTATTTCAGGTCCTTGGTATAAGCCAGTCCCATCATTTTCCAGCGGGTAAGGGCTTCGGGCGCTTTGAATTTTATAACAATCTCGCCGTTTTCGTTGGTTGCAAGCTGAGGAAAGAAGAAGGCTGTTTCATTAAAGTCCTTGCGGATTTGGATGTTTTGTGATTCAAAAGGCTTTTCTTTGGGAGCCATCGTAATAGTAATACCAGCTACTTGTGCACTTAGTTTATCTATAGCTTCACTAGCATCACCCTGAGACTCTGCAACCATTAGGAGAGGTGCTGATTTATACTCCATATCCATGCTAATCTGCTCGCCCTTCATCATACGCCGCCTTCCGCCGGAATACCCAAAATTGAATCCAAACCAGTTCAATTGGTCGTACTCCCGGCTCGAAAAGTTAAAGGTTGATTCCGGATAGGTATATTGTTCAGAAGCTTCGGTTCCAAAACACTGAATATCATTCCAGCTACGGATGCCATAATAGGAGTTGAAAACAGTAAACGACCAGCTATGCGGAACAAAGGCATCCAGCGAAGCATCGTACATCCCGGCAAGCATTTCGGCCACGGCTTTTTCACCTTTACTATCCCGAAGTGTGATCTGCCATTCTTCTTCCTGTCCCGGTTGTAACTTGTTCCTGAAAGTGGCAAAACTGATATCCAGTTTTTTATTCGTGTATGGAACATTGATCAGATTGCTCATCGCGAACGTACGGTTGTTTTTCACAAAAACCAGGCTGATGCCGAAGTTGCCCCGGTATTGTTCCTTTACCGGAATACTGATCAGTTTTTGTTCCTTGTTCAGGGTAAGAATTTCGCGGCTTACAATTTTATCCTTGTGAGTGACTTCATAAATGATATATGCGTTTTTAAGAGGTGAGCCGATTATAAATTTCACATCCTGACCAGGTTCAGCAGTTGGTGTTAGCAATGTAAAGAATGCGGGTGAAACTGCATCGGAATTTGCAGACTTTGGCTGAAATGTGTTGAAATATTTCTTGAATAAAACCGGTTCGCCAAATGCATCTTTGGTTCTGATTTCAACCACATACACGCCTGCCTGAATTTGATTTCCAACTTTAAAAACAGAATCTGCCGGAGTGCTGAAATTTGAAGAAAAAACGGTTGATTCAATCGGCCAGGTTGTTACATCGTCTTCATCATTATAAACTTCACCCGGAAAATCTTTTTCAAACTCAGCCTTTGTCATGGTGAATTTATCCGGTTTTGCCCATTTTCTGGAATACAGAACCTGGCTGGTTTTGCGGAGTTTTGAAATGGTGATGGTTCCGGATGCGGCTTCTTTTTCCCCGTTCAGGTTGGTAGTTGAAATCGAAAACTGAAGATTTTTTTCAAGATTGATGTCATCAGCCAGGTCAGTTTTTATAAGCAGCGCTTTATATCCAACCGAGATGCCGGTTTCGCTGCTATGACTTTCGCCATTGATATCTGCAACATCGGCATAAACTGTGTAGTTAAAAACAGGATCTGTTTTTCTGCCAACTGACAGGTCCGGAATTGCCTTAAAAGTTATTGTAAATGTGCCATCACTTCCTGTTGATGTTTCGCCGTTTGTGATTTCCATTTCCGGCGATGTTGGCATACCGCGCCATCCCCACCAGTAAGGGAAACTGGCATTGCGAACCACCCTGTAGCTTACTTTTGCATCCGAAACGGTGCTACCTGCATATGCCAGAGCTTTCCCTTTGGCAACAATGGTTTCGCCAAGTTTATACGATCCCTTTACCGGTTCAAAGGTTACCTCAAACTTAGGCCTTTTGTACTCTTCAACCTGAACAGAAACCGATCCGGTTTCGCAACGGATAGTCATTTGCCCGGTGAGCAGACCTTGAGGCGCTATAAAACTGCCGCTGAAGGATCCGAAATCATTGGTTGTAAGAGTCTGTTTCGAAACAACCTGCCCATTGGCGTCGTAAAAGGTAACCGTAGTTTTAGATTTTGTTTGAAGCTGAACGTCTTCTCCTTTACGTTCAAGTACTATTCCTTTAAAATAAATTGTTTGTCCCGGCCTGTAAATGGCCCTATCCGTAAAAAACCTTGTCTGGACTATTGTTTTGGGTTCATCATTCTTATAGAAATAATTCGAAAAATAACTTTCGGTTATGAACTTATCTTTTTTCGACGAAAAAACCAGGTAGAATTGATTGCTTCTTTTGTTAACTTTTTTTGATGGAATATTCACCATTCCCGATTTATCGGTGGCAAAAACTGCCCCGGCTTTGCTGTCGTATTTGCGGGTATTTGAATTGTACTCACGGTAGAATACCTGTACCTTAATTCCTGCAAGAGGGTGCCCGGATTCGCGGTTCAGAACCACTATCTCATTATTGCCATTTTCATTGCGGCTAAGATAACTGATGTTGCTTTCCCAGAAAGTGGCAGCAGTAATGATAGCTCCTTTAACCGGGAATTTGGGATCGTTGCTTGCCAGTAAAACATAATAACCCGGATTTAAAGCAGGAATGCGTATTTCCGTGGAATGATTCCGATAATCACCATCATCAGGAAATGCCTGTTCCCATGATTTTTCCGCTTTCAGACTCAGGTATTTTTCCAGGCGGATTTCCTGTTGTTTTTCCTGAAGGTCGCGGTCGGTTTCGGGATTTATTTTTAAAAGACGGAAATATATTGTTTTAACATTTTTATAGTTCACCAATCCCAGCGAAAGTTTTCCGGGAATTGCTGCGTAATTTGTAGTTACCGATAATGAAGGTTGTTTGATACTTTCGATTAACGACCGGCAATTCTTAGCCCCGAAACTTTCGGGGAAACGGCTAATTGCTGCTTCACATTCTCCGATGGCTTTTTTCTTATCCCATTTTTTCGATTCTGAAACGATCTCTATGGTTTCATCAGCTTCAGAAAAAGGAATCACAACATTTTCATCTCCGTTTAATTGAGAGGCAATTTCAAATGCAATTTCGGTAGATGAAGGATGAGTCTTAAAAAGCTTTTCCAATGAATACAAAGCAGCCAGGTAAAGGCTGTCTTTCTCGGGCAGAATACTTTTTTCGTGAATAAATGAAAGACGCTCTATTTCAGCATCTACAAGGGCTGTAGGATCTTTGTCAGGTAAATGAAATCCAATAATTTCCTGATAGAGTTTAAGGGCCCGAAATTCAAATGAAAGCGAATCGGGTGAAATAATTGATAAGGCAGCAAATTCAACTGTCGGAGCAAAATATTCAGACTTGTCCATCAAAAAAGTATTTGCTGGTTTCGTTAACCCGGCTTCTGACGATGAATAGAAATCAATGGCACGATGCGCCAGGAAATCAAATAAGGTTGGTCTGAATTTTTCGGAATCTTTTTGTTTCTCAAGGATTTCGGAATAGGTTAAAACAGGTGTGTTTTTCAGTAATTCCTTATCCGTAAGCGACAAAGAATAATTTTCCATACAAGCCGTTACAAGTTTTTTCAAATCCCAGGTCTTAATGTCTTCTGCAATGAAATTGGAAGTTTCGCTGCGGCTTAAAATCTGCCAGCGGTTGTTCTGGTAATAACGCCAGTAAAGTTCGGCAAGCACGGAGTGAAGGATTTGTTTCACGGGCGCTTGTGCCGTTTGAATTTCAAGCTGGGTCCGGGCTATGCTTTTTTCGAAATAGTCTTCCTCAAAATCCGATTCCAGTTTCATACGGTATAAGGAAGCTTTTACAAACTGGTCCGACTGGCTGGCTGATTTGGATTGATCATATATCCGGATCACCAAATCGAGCGCCGACTGCGACTGGCCAATTGCTGAAAGCGAATCAACCTGATGCCATTCATGTTTATTTTGGTTCTGCGACATCCCGCTGAGGGCTAGGAACAGGAAAACTATGCTGAAAACTGTCTTCATAAAGATTGAAATTTACTGAGAATATAAAGGTAAAGGTTTTAATAGTATTAAGAATGACCGCTAGGGTGTTTTTCCATAAAGATCATTCAGATTTCAATCTTTCAAGTCAAAAAACATGCCACGAAATAGCCATGATTGGATTAAATCACCAACCGAAGTTGATATTTTGATCAATCTGGCATATTCCATCTGACCTTTAAAAAATACCTGCGAAGCAAGCATTAATACCGTTGGAAATATGCAATAAATCAATAAATTAATAACAGATGAATTAATTGGATAAGCGGAACAACCGGCATAGCCCGGAATGAACAATTGCCGGTATTTGAAGTTAGAATGTTAATTATTGTTTACTTTTAGGCGGAAATTCATTCATCTGTATGAGGTTTCTATTGATAAGTCTTCTTTTTTTTACGACGGTTTTTAGTCTTGAGGCTCAAACCGCAGCGGAAGCTTATATCAATAAATTTGATACGCTGGCTTTTGAGGTTCTGAATAATTATGGGATTCCAGCCAGCCTTGTACTTGGAATAGCATTGCAGGAAAGCGGTGCCGGAACAAGTAAACTTTGTCGTTTGAATCACAACCATTTTGGAGTGAAAGGTCGTGTTAAATCATCGAAAACCAAATCAGGATATACAAATGCTTACCGAAAATTTGAGACCGATGAGGCGGCGTATCTCCATTTTGGCGAAATGGTTTCAAAGAAAAAATACTATTTCACTTTGAAAGGCGATATGGATTATATGAAATGGCTGAAAGCAATGAAAGCTGCTAAATATGCCACATCACCACATTGGATCAGTCATGTGGATAAGATGATTAAGCGCTATAATTTAACTTGTTTTGACACACCGTTTATAAAACCACTTGTGCATTTCCCGGCAAACACAATTATTAATACAATTCAGGAGTAGAACCTGCCCGTCTCAACGTCTGCACTGAGCGAATTCGAAGTGTCGCCTTTCGCCCAATTGCACTGCGACCCTTCTTATGTATTGACGAATTTGCTAAAAACCCTAATCCACCAATTTCGCAGTAACCGGGTTTGCCAGTCCTGAATATGATATCAACTCAACCCTGGCGCGGCCAACGGATTGTTCTGATTCAATAAGTACCGGCATGCGGTTTGCGTCATCCGTTAACCATATGGTAATCGGGTAAGGATCATCAAAAGCATACCCGGTTGCAACCATCGGACGGAAAGCAATGCATCTGAATTTGCCAATTTTGGTTTTCACCGTTTCCCGGCCTTTAAAAATGACTCTCGAATTGTAAACTGAATCATCCAGGAAAAAGGGTACATGTACGATTCCTCCGGGTTCAAGGTTTGAAATGTCGAGTGTACGCGCATAATAGAAGGCTGATATTACATCCTGCATATTGGCAGGTACTTTTACGATTTTTGTCAGGCTGACAGCTAAAAGATCTTCCTGGCGAAAAACAACCAGGTCATCTTTTTTATAACTATTCTCACGGGTACGCCGTATAAACTGCCTGCCAACTATTGCATCCTGGTCAAAATAGCTTTCAAACCTATCGTTAACCTTATAAAATATTTCAATAAACCCGGTTGTTTTACCTTCGCCAACAACATGGTATGTGCTCCTGTTGTTCAGGATTTTATCATCATTTTTTACCTCAAGCGTAGCTTTCCCACCGGTAATGCTTCCGGTAAGGACCGAATTAAAGGCAACCCGGAAAGTCAGTTTCTCGCCGCGTACAAATGCTGTATTATGAACTTTACGGTACGGTTGTGAAAACGCTGACAAGCAGCAGAAAAGGAGTAAAATAACAAGTAATCTGGGCATCTGAAAACTTTTAATTAACTAACCTTCAAAAAACGGTCCAAAGTATGTTTTATTTCATTTAGCAATAGGATGATTCAGGAAGTATGTAATTCTATTTTAATCTTTTATTCAAATTGACCTTTCAAAGGCATTCAGGGAAATGAAAATTATGTTGACAATTTCAAAGCTTTTGCGGGGCACATTTCTGATTGATCAAGTATGTTGTTGAACTGGCGCTCAGAAACGCTGATACTATATATGCCGGGCCTGTTAATAATATAAGGTATGTTTTTAAGGCATTTTCCCGAATGCACACATTCTTCTACATTCCACTCAATAGTTTCTTTGCCATTGGTAAAATATCTGATATTTTTCACCGTAATTCCAATTAAATAAAGTATGGCAAAATTACGATTTCCCGCAAGGCGAGCCATAAAAACCGAAAACATTTATATTTGGAACTAATTATTTAATTTAAAACATTGGCAAACAAATATTTGCCGCAGATTACACAGATTACACAGATAAATTTAGATAACTTATGCTCAAATTTCATCTAAAAAACTAAAAAACTGTTTTAATCTGTGTAATCTGTGTAATCTGCGGCTAAAATACTTTTTGAGTAAGCTGATTAGTTACTTATATTTTAATGTTTACCCCCATTCCCGAATTCATTTTTATCGCTTTTTTCTGAAAAAATCTTTCATCAATTCGCCGCATTCTTCGGCAAGCACACCGCTGGTAACCTTTGTTCGCGGATGCAAAACAGAGGAACTCAGTAAAGCATAGCCTCGTTTAATATCGCTTGCGCCATAAACTATCCGGCTGATCTGGCTCCAGAACGAAGCCCCGGCACACATTACACATGGCTCAACGGTTACGTATAATGTGCATCCTTCGAGGTATTTCCCGCCCATAAACCCTGACGCGGCAGTAAACGCCTGCATTTCGGCATGAGCCGTAACATCATTAAGTTGTTCGGTAAGATTGTGTGCCCGGGCAATAATACGGTTCTCGCAAACAATAACGGCTCCGATCGGAACTTCGTCCTTGCCAAGTGCTTTTCGGGCTTCTTTCAGCGCCTCACGCATAAAGGATTCATCAGAGAAAACGGTAAATTCCATCTTTTGCTTGTCTAGCAAACAAAAGTAGCTGTTTTAAGCTATGTAATGGGTATTTGGTGGCATAGTTAATTTTTATTTGCCTACCCCTAACGAATCTGTTAAATTGAAACCTATAATTATCTGCTGTGCAAAGCACTGGATATTTTTCTTCCTCCCTTATTAGAGTATAGTTGAGGAAAATCCGATAATTGTTTCGGACAGATTCAGGAAAGAGAAAATCTTCAAGATAGTATGTATAGTAATATTCCGGGATAGTGAAAACAGTATCACCAGCACTAAAAACATGGTAGCAACCAGGGAATTTATATATAGTATCTAACCTGTTAATATGTTTATTCTCACCATACATAAGATAGGCAACCAAGGTATCCATGTAATTATTGGTAACTATTACATGGCTTCCTTTGGCAACACACTGATCGAAACCAATAATATATGCTTCCGTTAATATCATTTCTGGTTCAGGTTTTGGCTTTTTCTCTTTTTCGCAGGAAAAGAGAAAGACTAATACAAGTAATAACACTATTATTTTCATGTGTTATTATTTATTTAGTTCGACAGGCTCACTATAAATTTTACGAGTCAGATGGAATTACTCACATCTTACTTATTTTAAAAGGTGTTCGTGAGCTAAAGGTTCGCCAGCAATAATCATCCCTGTGTGTGACAATTTATTGGCATGGCTCGTTTCATGTCACTATAATTTACATTGTTATAACTTTTATTAAATATTCGTTAATGATAATACTGTCAACTTTCAATTTGTCAAGCAATAACAGTCTGTGTCTTGAAAATTCTTTTAGTCAAGATGAAAATCAACGGCAACTTATCTATCTCAATCTAACATACAAGTTATAAAGATACAACAACTTGCCCCCAATATGGTCACATAAAATTAAAATTAATTATTGAGTAATTGAGTTGACGTTTTATTAACTTTTCGGGTCGCAAACAGGTTATTAAGTCTATTTGCTCAAACCAAACCAAATTCTAAAATGGACATTTTGTGGTACTAAAACTTTTGGTATTTGTTTCAATATTAAATCTATCTTCTGTCATTTTATAAGTTCGAAACCTTAAATTCTAAGCTAAAAAGATAACACTCAATATTTATATCAGAAAACTTGTGATTACAAATAACATTCTTAATAAAATTGAAAGTATTTCGTAATTTTGAAATGAATAGAGAGATAATTTCATTAAATCTTAGTAATATTGCATTCAAATTCGAAAATAGGCTAATGATCAGAAAGTTATTACATACAGCCAGGTTGCAGGTCGTTTTATTTGCCTTGTTATTATCAGGGTTTACTTATGGGAATACAGCCTCACACGACACTATCACGAGTCCATCGGTTCCGGCGCACGAACAAACTGAAAAAAAAGCTTTTGATGCCGGTAAAATGATCATCGATCATATCGTTGATGCACACGAATGGCACATTTTGACCTACAACGATTTCCACCTTTCGATTCCACTGCCTGTAATATTACTCGATAACGGCAAACTTGTTTCTTTCAGTTCGGGGCATTTTCATCATGGCCACGAAGCGTACCGCGGTTACAGGTTAATGATGGAAGGCGAATACGAAGGTAAGATTGTAAAAACACTGGAAGATGGCGAAACTATTGATGCGTCTGCAAAACTGCCTCTCGATTTTTCGATTACAAAAAATGTATTATCGTTGTTTATCAGTGTCCTCCTACTGTGTATTATCTTCATTTCAATAGGGAATAAATACAACAAAAATCCAAATACTGCTCCCAAAGGACTCCAATCCTTGCTTGAGCCTTTAATCATCTTTGTTCGTGATGATATCGCTATTCCCGGTTTGGGTAAAAAAAATTACGCGCGTTTTATGCCATTCCTGCTGACCGTGTTCTGGTTTATTTTTCTGAATAACCTTTTGGGTCTTGTTCCCATTTTCCCAGGAGGAGCTAATCTAACAGGTAATATTGCTATTACCATGGTTCTGGCTCTTTTCACATTTGCAATTACCACATTTAACGGGAATAAAAGTTACTGGAAACATATTGTAAATGCTCCGGGAGTACCCTGGTGGCTAAAAATACCTATTCCGCTCATGCCTATCGTTGAGATTGTAGGTGTAATTACAAAGCCTTTTGTACTAATGGTCCGTTTATTTGCCAACATGACTGCCGGTCATATTATCCTGCTTGGATTTATGAGCCTGATCTTTATTTTCGGCAATATGAATATCGTGGCCGGATACGGAGTATCAATATTTTCTATCGCCTTTGGCGTTTTCATGAGCCTTCTCGAATTGCTGGTAGCTTTTATCCAGGCCTATGTATTTGCATTGCTTTCATCCATTTACTTCGGAATGGCAATGGAAGAACACGAACATACCGAAGAACATACCACTGAACACTAAATCTTTTATTAATCACATAATTCAATTCTTATGTCACTCTTAAGCGTTTTATTACAAGAAGCAGCAAATCTTGCTCCCGTTGCAAAAATGGGTGCTGGTATTGGTGCTGGTATTGCAGCTATCGGTGCAGGTATCGGTATTGGAAAAATCGGGGCTTCGGCTCTGGAATCCATTGCCCGCCAGCCAGAAAGCGTAGGCGATATCCGTTCGAACATGATTGTTGCAGCCGCTCTTATCGAAGGTGTTGCTTTCTTCGCTATCGTGGTTTGTCTGTTGATCCTGTTCCTGTAGAAACAAATTTTGGCTGCTGTATCCCTGCGACTGGCAGGGATGCGGTAGTTGAATTGTTTAAGTCGAAGTGTAAATTTTTTTCGGGATAATACGGTATTCATGAAGAAAAAAGAATAATGAACAAGGAATAATGAATTAAGATTTTTGAAGTAAAAGTTAATAGAACAATACATCATAAATCTAGGCTCGTTAATCGGTATTCTTAAATCAGATTATTGTATTCCGGAATTGTAGAGTAAACAAATTTTAAATCATTTATACCACACAATATGCAATTAGTAACTCCTGGTATAGGCTTGATATTCTGGATGTTGGTTTCGTTCAGCCTGGTATTGTATGTCCTTGGCAAATATGCCTGGAAACCCATCATGAAAGGCATACACCAACGTGAAGACTCCATTGAAAAGGCGCTGGAAGCTGCCAATGACGCAAAAAAGGAAATGCTTCAGTTAAAAGCCGGCAACGAACAACTTTTACGTGATGCCAAGGACGAGCGCGATGCTTTGATGCGTGACGCCCGTAAAGTGAAAGAAGCAATCCTGGATGAAGCCCGTGTTAAAGCGAATGAAGAAGCAGGCAGAATTATGGAAAATGCCCGCGAAAATATTCAGTATGAAAAAATGGCTGCCATCAATGATCTGAAAAATCAGATAGCATCAATTTCAATCGAAATAGCTGAAAAGCTTATTGGGAAAGAACTTGAAAACAAGAAGCAACAGCATGAGCTTACAGAAAAGCTCCTGAAAGACGTAAAAATTAATTAGGCAGAATCTATAAAAACCTCAAATGAGTTATACTAAAATAACCATACGTTATGCTGCTGCATTTTTTGACCTTGCTGAGGAAAAAGGTATAGTTGAGAATGCGTATGAGGATATGACGATGCTTGGAGAAGTTTGTACTTCGAACCATGATTTTGTGCGAATGCTTCAAAATCCTGTTATAAATGCAGATAAAAAGAATAAGGTAGTTAGTAAGATATTCGGAGCATCCATGAACAGGATGTCACTCAGTTTTATCAGCCTTATGATACGTAAGCGTCGCGAACGGTATCTTCCTTCTATAGCCGAAGCTTTTGCAGACCTATATAAAGCGTCGAAAGGAATTAAAACAGCTTATGTAACTTCTGCCGTGGAACTTGCCCCTCAGGATAAAGCAGGTGTACTTGAGATTTTAAGTAAACTGACTGATAAAAAAATTGACCTTGTCGAAAAAACCAACGAAACTTTATTAGGCGGTTTTGTAATTAATCTGGATAATTTTCAAATTGATCAGAGTCTTTCAACAAAAATAAAAGAACTTAAAAAGGATTTTGAGAAGAATCTATTTGTAAGAGGATTTTAAAAAAGAGGTTTTAGGGATTAGGATTTGGGGGTTGAAAACAACCATTAACTAATAACCATTAACCATTAACTATTTACCACTATGGCACAAATTAAACCCGCAGAAGTAACTGCAATACTGCGGCAGGAATTGGCCGGTTTTTCAACTGAAGCCGAAATCAAGGAAATCGGATCTGTGTTGCAGGTAGGCGACGGCATTGCCCGTGTTTATGGCCTCTCCAACGCACAATCCGGCGAACTTGTTGAATTTACAAAAACCGACACCAAAGGTATAGTGCTCAACCTCGAAGAAGATAACGTGGGCGTTGTACTGCTGGGTGAATCAAAAAATATAAAAGAAGGCGACAAGGTTCAGCGCACCAAACGAATTGCAAGCTTACGGGTAGGCGAAGGAATGCTTGGACGTGTAATTAATACCCTGGGCGAACCCATCGACGGTAAAGGCGAAATTAAAGGCAAGCTTTACGAAATGCCTATTGAGCGCAAAGCTCCGGGTGTTATCTTCCGCCAGCCTGTTACCGAGCCGTTACAAACCGGTATAAAAGCTATAGATGCTATGATTCCTATCGGTCGTGGACAGCGCGAGCTTATCATTGGCGACCGCCAAACCGGTAAATCTGCTATCGCTATTGATACCATTATCAATCAGAAAGAATTTTACGAAAAAGGCGAACCTGTATTCTGTATTTATGTGGCTATTGGACAAAAAGGCTCTACAGTTGCTAATATTGTAAAGACACTGGAAGATCACGGTGCCATGGCTTACACGGTTATCGTTATGGCTACCGCCAGCGACCCTGCTGCCATGCAGTTTTACGCTCCGTTTACCGGTGCTGCAATTGGTGAATTTTTCCGTGATACGGGTCGTTCAGCTTTGGTTATTTATGATGATCTTTCGAAACAGGCAGTTGCGTACCGCGAAGTTTCATTATTGCTCCGTCGCCCACCGGGACGCGAAGCGTATCCAGGTGACGTATTCTATCTGCATTCACGCTTACTTGAACGTGCAGCTAAAATCATCAAGAGTGATGAAATTGCAAAACAGATGAATGACTTACCGGAATCGATCAGGCCACTTGTAAAGGGCGGAGGTTCGTTAACGGCTCTTCCTATCATCGAAACTCAGGCAGGCGACGTTTCGGCATATATCCCAACCAATGTAATTTCGATTACCGACGGACAGATATTCCTCGAAACAACGCTTTTCAATTCAGGTATTCGTCCGGCTATTAACGTTGGTATTTCGGTATCACGTGTAGGAGGAAATGCCCAGATCAAAGCGATGAAAAAAGTTGCAGGAACTCTTAAGCTGGCCCAGGCTGAATACCGCGAACTTGAAGCGTTCTCAAAATTCGGTTCCGACCTTGATACCGCCACTAAAAACATCCTCGACAGGGGAGCCCGCAATGTTGAAATTTTGAAACAACCACAGTATTCACCTGTACCGGTTGAAAAACAAATTGCTATCATAGCCTGCGGAACCCGTGGCTTGCTTCAGAAAGTTCCTGTTAAATCGATACGTGATTTTGAAACTGAATTTCTCCATCATCTCGAAACCAGCCATAAAGAACTTCTGGCTGACCTGAAACAAGGGAAGCTTGATGACCAGATTCTGAAGACGATCGACAATCTGGCAAAAGAAGTATCAGCTAAGTATATTTAATAAAATCCCTGTTCTTTCATGCATTTGAAAGAACAGGGATTCAGATAGTTTTTAATTCAATTTTATGCCGAATTTAAAGGAAGTCAGAATCAGGATTGCTTCGGTAAAATCGACACAGCAGATCACCAGCGCCATGAAAATGGTGGCGGCTTCGAAGTTGCGTAAGGCTCAGAACGCCATTCTGAAAATGCGTCCTTATGCGGCAAAGCTGAAGGATATTCTGCAAAACCTGAGTGCCAGCCTCGATTCAGGCGATGGTAATCTGTATACCCAGCAACGTACACCCAACAAAGTGCTGATTGTAGTTCTTACTTCCAACCGTGGACTTTGTGGCGCTTTTAATACAAACATTTTGCGCACAGCAGCTCAGAGGATTCAGATTGAGTATGCAACTCAATTAAAAGCAGGGAATGTAAGCGTGCTTACAATTGGCCGCAAGGGAACCGAGTTTTTTACTAAACGCGGCTATAATGTAATTTCTTCGCATGATTCGGTATTCGATAGCCTTACCTACGAAAACGTTTCGGCAATAGCATCCTCAGTTATGAATGCGTTTGTCAATAAGGAATTCGACCGGGTGGATATAGTTTACAATCAGTTTAAAAATGCGGTTGTACAGCGGGTGGCAGTTGAACAATTTCTACCTGTTGAAGCTCCTGCCGAAAGTGCTGTTGTTTCAAAAAGCAATACCGACTACATCTTCTTACCCTCAAAAGAAGAAATTGTTGAGGAATTAATTCCAAAGTCACTGAAAATACAGTTCTACAAGTCCGTTCTCGATTCGTATGCTTCCGAACACGGTGCGCGTATGACGGCCATGCACCAGGCAACTGACAATGCAGGCGATCTCATCAAGGAACTTAACCTTGCGTATAATAAAGCCCGCCAGGCCGCAATTACCAAGGAAATCCTTGAAATTGTGAGTGGTGCTGAAGCGTTGAAGAACCAATAAGGTGAAATCACTGCGGTATGAATCTACAACATTCCGCTATTCACTTGTTTTAAATAGTGTAAAGTTTTTAAAATTTTAAAATCATGATAAAAGACGCAGTCGAAAAGGCAATAATTAACCAGATAAAGAACGAAGAACATTCTTCAAGGTTATACCTGTCCATGGCTTCGTGGTGCCAGGTTAAAGGATACCCGGGTGCCGCGGCTTTCCTTTTCAAACAAACAGACGAAGAACGCATGCACCAGCTCAAGTTTGTTCATTATCTTAACGACAGAGATGGCTACAGCCAGTTGCTTGCCCTCGATAATCCAACTGCCGATTATAGTTCGTTACTTGATGTATTCGAAAAAGTCATGATTCACGAAGAGTTTATTACTGCCTCCATCAACGATTTGTACGAAGTAGCGTTAAATAATAAAGATTACACAACAGGGAATTTCCTGCAATGGTACATCAACGAGCAGATAGAAGAAGAAAGAACCATGCACGGCATACTCGATAAGATGAAACTTGCCGGTAACGAAGCCGGAGGTTTATTTCATATCGACAAAGAACTTTCATCGTTGGCCGCTGCCAAAGTGGTTGCGACACTGGTTACCGAATAATTTTCATGAAAATAATTATAAAAGCTGCTTCTGATAAAGGCAGCTTTTTTTTTGTAGTTTTGAATAACAAATTCCTGATGATTAAATCACTTACTGACTCGGGAATAATTCATTCATAACCATATTATTTAACCAGGCCATTATGTTGAATATAGCGTTATTCGGCCCTCCGGGCGCAGGAAAAGGAACACAGTCGGAATTCCTTATCAGCAAGTATAATCTCTTTTACATTTCTACCGGTGATCTTTTGCGGAAAGAGATTGCCGAAAAGTCGAGGCTGGGATTGGAGGCACAGAGTAGTATTGCTTCCGGCGGTTTGGTTAGTGATGAAATTATCGTTCAGATCATTGAAAAAACAATTACCGATAATCCTGATTCCAATGGTTTTTTGTTCGACGGGTTCCCGCGTACTTACATACAGGCCTACATCCTTGAAGGATTGATGCTGAAACTGAATACCTCATTAAATTGCCTGATAAGCCTTACTGTACCTGAAGAAGAATCCGTAGCTCGGCTTTTAAACAGGGGTAAAACCTCCGGCCGGAGCGACGACAATGAGAAAGTTATCCGCAACCGGTTAAAGGAATACAACGAAAAAACATTGCCAGTACTTCAGTTTTACAGGGACAAGGGCATTTATTTAGAGGTGGACGGCACCGAAAATATTGAAAATGTAAACCTGGCTATCACAAAGATTATCAACCAGGAGTTGAGTAAAAGCCTGTTTAATATTGTTCTTTTCGGTTACCCGGGATCGGGTCGCGGTTCACAGGGAAAAGCGCTGGCAAAGGAATTCGGCCTCGAATATGTAGCCACCGGCGCTATGCTGGAGCAGGAAATTGCGTCTAATTCCGAAACAGGACGGAAAATCACTGATTTATATGAAAATGGTCAGCTTGTACCCGATGAAATTGTGGTTCAGCTTATCGAAAAAAAACTGGCTAACTCCAAAGGTGTAAAAGGATTTATCTTTAAAGGATTCCCGCGCACCCTGGTACAATCATACATCCTGGATGGTTTGCTGAAAAAATATGGCTCATCCATTTCCAAGATTATTGAAATCGAAGTTCCTACGCTGGAACTGATCAGCCGGCTGGATGAAAGAAGCAAAACCGGTAACTGCATGCCATATGATAACAGTACCGCGAAAATTGTAAAACGGCTTCAGGAACATGAAACCAAAACAGTTCCTGTTATTCAGAAATACAACCAATTGCATGGGGTTATCAAAATAGATGGTTTGGGTACATTTGGTGAAGTATTTACGCGTATTTCAGCCGCCATGGAAAACGGGTTTAAGAATATGCGATAAAAACTCTTTGATTTGGCAGCAAAAAAAATGGCGGGAGTTTCCACCCGCCTTTTTCAAATCACAGCTTTTCACTGTGTTTCCCTTTGCCAAAAGAAATTTCTTAGTGTTGCTTATGAGCAACAGATTCTACTACATTAGAATAAAAATCATGCTAAAAAATTGGTTGAACGGGAAAAATTGCAGATGAAAAGGGTTTTATCGGGTTGGATATTTTTAACAATCAGAAAGAGAATAACTTACATTAGAATATTATTTTGTTAATAATACCTTAATTCCCGGGGATACTAAAGAAAATTAAAAAGCAAGTGCCAAAAAGGGAAAACGTGTCCGTTTTAGAAGCGGATAATCTTTAAGGCTTTCCCCGTATTCAAAAAACCTTTGATGATCTGATGCACATCACGGTTGTCGCTGTATGGCCTGATAAAATCCTTAATCCTTATGGGATCGCTGATACTTTCTTCATTCGACATCCATCCGAATCCGGCAAGAACATTGTTTTCGATTAGCACAACTGATACTTCATCTTCGTTACGGCCGTGATCAATAATAGCCATATCTGTCCATTTGTGGCGAAATTCTTTTAATGCTGCGTCCACCCTGAGGTTGTAAATTTCTGCGGGCTCAACGCCGATGCACGCTCCCGAACATTGTCCGATAGAATGCTGAAAGCAAGCGCCATGGTTCTGATACAGCCCGCATAATTTCTGGCAAAGGTTATATTTGGCAACGATTTCATGAACCAGAACCAAAGCTTCATCGAAGGACGAAAAAACAGTATGGGGTTTCCCGGTTGATTTGATCTTTTCAATCTGGAGCATACGATACCCGGATTGTAAATACAATGAGTATAAGCCGTATTTATATGAAATACGACGCTGTAGCCTGTTATGTAATGGTTTGTGCTTTTTGATTTCATCTGATTCAAGCAAGAGCGCAATTAATTCGCTGCCGGTTTCTTCGAAACTGATGCTTGCTGTATTCGAACGCATTTCGATGGCTTTGCTGGTGCTGCTGTTTTGAAAATGCGATAAAACCCTGGAGTGAATATTTTTGCTTTTCCCGATATAAAGTAATTTCCCGTTCTCGTCGTGAAAGTAATAAACCCCGGCAGTTAAAGGCAACCTGCTGAATACGGACCTGTCGAGTGAAGGATGCAGGCCATCGGTGGGGATTTGGCTCAGAGTTGGATCAACACTCAGCAGGCGCTCGAAAAGTTTTACAGTGGCCAATGCATCACCCGAAGCGCGGTGGCGTGAAGTAATCTGAATCCCTAAACTGTTACAAAGATTTCCAAGGCTATACGATGCATGTCCGGGCAATAACTTACGGGACATTTTAACAGTGCATAATACAGGTCTTTTGTATTTATATCCCAGGTTAAGAAATTCCTGTTTTACAAAACTATAGTCGAAAGCCGCGTTGTGAGCCACAAAGGTACAGCCTTCTGTAATTTCAACTATATCGCGGGCCACCTCGAAGAATTTCGGAGCATGAACCAGCATTTCGTCCGAAATACCAGTGAGGCGGGCCACAAATGGAGGCACCTTGCATTCAGGATTTATAAGGGTGGAATATTCATTCACAACCTTTTTTCCGTCGTGAATATAAATGGCTATTTCCGTAATCCGTTCCCGGCTGGCATTGCCACCGGTGGTTTCAATATCAATTATTGCGTACACTCTTCTGTATAGTAAGACTTCAAAGATACTTTACAAATGCATTCGAGCCAATACTTATTTTATGAATGATTTAATGACATTTATTAAATTCGATATTTATACTGCTAATAATCAACTTTATACAAAAAGAAGCATTAAAATATATTTGAAGAATCCAAAAAAATCATACCTTTGCCGTTCGATTACAAAAAATCCACCGGACATGGCACATGAGGTAAAAATTTTTTCAGGCAGGGCTACACGCTACCTTGCCGAGAATATTGCGCTTAGCTTTGGAACAAAACTTGGGGAAGTTCAGGTTATTGTTTTCAGTGATGGTGAATTTACTATCTCATTTGAGGAAAATCTCCGGGGTAATGATGTCTATATTGTTCAGTCAACATTTCCACCTGCAGAAAACCTACTGGAACTCTTGCTGATGGTGGATGCTGCCAAACGTGCTTCGGCCCGGACTATAACTGCCGTAATTCCTTATTTCGGATTTGCGCGCCAGGACAGAAAGGATAAACCACGCGTTCCGATTTCGGCAAAACTTATTGCAAATCTGCTTACTGCTGCCGGTGTGCAACGAATGATAACCATTGACCTGCATGCTGATCAGATCCAGGGATTTTTTGATGTTCCTGTTGATCATCTTTATGCTTCATCGATATTTTTACCGTATATCAAAAAGCTGAACCTTCCTAACCTGGTATTTGCGTCGCCTGATACAGGAGGAACCCGCAGGGCAGCCAGCTATGCCAAAGCGCTCAATACAGGTTTTGTTATCTGTTACAAACAACGCTCAAAAGCCAACCAGGTCGATTCCATGTCGCTTATTGGCGACGTAAGAGGAAAAGATGTGGTATTGCTCGATGATATTATTGATACAGGAGGTACTATAACCAAGGCTGCAAAGATTATGATGGATAACGGAGCCTCTAGTGTACGCGGATTCTGTACTCATCCTATTTTATCAGGCGAGGCGTTCGACCATATTGTCAATTCAGCATTTACCGAAGTAATTGTGACTGATACCATTCCTCTGAAACATGAGAATCCCAAGATAAAAGTGCTTACAACAGCCACATTGCTGGCTGACGTTATCAAACGGGCACACAATTATGAATCAATTTCGTCTCTTTTTAACATCAAATAATAATAATAACAATTAAACACTAAATCAAATGAAAACAGTATCTATGAGCGGTTCGCTTCGCGCGAACGTAGGGAAAAAAGATGCGAAAATGAACCGTGCCAGTGGCAAGGTGCCATGCGTAATTTACGGTGGTAAGGAAGAACTTCATTTTGCAATCGAGGAAAAAGTGCTTGAAACAATCATTTTCACTCCTTACACCTTCCTGATTGACCTTGACATTGAAGGTAAAAAATTCACCGCAACCCTTCAGGATGTTCAGTATCACCCGGTTTCGGACAAAACATTACATGCCGATTTCCTGCAGGTAACTGCCGGGAAACCGATTATTGTAAGCCTTCCTATCCGTGTTGAAGGAAATTCACCCGGAGTTTTACGTGGAGGTAAGCTGGTTAAAAAATTCCGTAAGATGAGAGTTAAAGGTCTTGCTGAACATATGCCGGAAGAAATCGTTATCAGCATTTCGAAAATGGAAATTGAAGATAGCCTAAGGGTTAGCGATATCAAAATCCCTAATATCGAAATTCTTGAAGTAATGAGCAACCTGGTTATTTCAGTTGCTTCGACCCGTGCCGTTGAACCAACAACCCCGGGCGGAAAATAATCTGATCCTGCAATTTATCACATAAAAAGGCACAAGGTTTTATACTTTGTGCCTTTTTGCTTCCCGTGAAAACAGATTTATTATTCGGTGTAATAAAGCGGCTTTTTATCTTTTACTTATTGCAGGAATTATAAATTCCCAACTCCGTGGAGCGGGATTACAAATCCCGCTCAGCAAGGTTCTGAACTTTGTGCCTTTTTTGTTTTTAAGAGGTTCAGATATTGTGTTGCTTTATCTTTTTGAATTTTTTAATTATAGGAATTGTAAATTCCTAACTCCTTGGAGCGGGATTTAAAATCCCGCTCAGCAGATTATACGCCAAAGAAGGATGAAATTGCTTCGCTAAGTTTTAAATCCCACTCAGCACGCTTACAAAATCCGCTAGGCTTAATTACTTTGAAGATGTACTTTGCAAATACAGTTTATAAGCCTCACCCCAGACTTCAGTTTCCGAAGGTTCATAGGTTTTTGAAGGAAAAGATTTGCCGCTAATTTCGCGTATCTCAGCAACATTTTTTACAATCCCTAAAGCCAGTGCCTGTACAAGAACATTTCCAGCCACAATTGCTTCATCAGCAGATGTTATTACCGGAATGCCGCAACAATCAGCTGTAATTTGGCAGAGTAATTCATTCTTAACTCCTTCGCCTGTGATGTAAATGGTTTCAGGCTTTGTTCCGCGCAATTCCTCAATCTGAATGATTACAGTTCTGTATTTAAAAGCCTGCCCTTCGAGAATAGTTCTGATGATTTCACCATGCGATTGTGGTATATCCTGACCAGTTGATTTGCAGTATTCTGTTAATGTGGCAGGCATGTCTTCCGAATCCTGAAACAATGCATGATCAGTATCAATAAAGGCTGTAAAAGGTTTTGATTCACTGGCAAGCAACACAAGGTCAGCAAGTGTATAATTATTTTCCTTCCAGGCTTTTTGACATTTATTTAATAAATTTATTCCAGTAAGATTCTTCTGAATATTGAAAACAGCACCTGCTCCACCATTGTTGGTAAAATTCAGATGCTGCGATTTTTTATTGATAATGGGACGAGCCGATTCAAAACCGACCTGGCAAATATTTCCGGTATTGATAAAAATCCAGCTGTTCCCGATAGCAGGAATTGCTGCAATAGCAGAGGCTGAAGCGTTTGATGCAACAGCAACTATAGGTATCCGTGCAATCCCTGTTTCGTATGAAACATTGTTCGAAACACTTCCTACAACACTTCCCGGTTCGGCTAAGCGCGACATTATGCTGACAGGTATTCCCAATGCTTTGAAAATATCATGATCCCACATCCGTTTCACCGGGTTGTACAGCTGCGAAGTAGTAGCGATACTGAATTCAGTATTCATTATGCCCGTAAGCAGATAGTTGAAAATATCGGGTATAAAAAGAAGGTGTTTTGGTTTTTTCACCAATTCGCTGTCCTTTTTCTTCAGAGCTGCCAGCTGAAACAAGGATGTAATATGCGAAACCGGAACACCCGTCTGTCCGTAGATTTTGTCTTCTGTGATCCGTTGCGCAAAGCCTTCAAAACTTCCTTCGTTATTTACATCACCTGATAGTAATGGTCGCACAGGAATTCCATCATCACCCATAAGGGAAAAATCAATACCCCGGGCAGTGATGCCAATGCTTTCAATTGGCAGATTCTGGTCCGCAACTATAACCAGGCTCTTTTTTATTTCCTGAAAAAGAAATTCAATATTCCAGTACCTGTGATTTTCTGCCAAAACCGGTTCGTTTTCAAACCGATGGATTTCCTGTAGACTGAGGATACCATCGTTGAGTTCGCCAATTACGGCATGACCGAATGATGTTCCCAGGTCAAAGGCAAGAAATGTGTTTTTCATATTTTTTAAAGATAAGTAGTGGTAAACAGATAACACAAAATGAAAAAGGTTTAACCCGGGAATTAACCCGGCTAAACCACTTTTTCAATATTCATTAAATGTTATATGTTAATTATTTCTGACGAAAACAGCCAGGAAGTAACTGTTATCCCTTAATCTTGAGCCTGACCAATTCTCCGATCTTTTCAATCGGAATTCGCTCCTGCTTCATGGTGTCGCGGTCGCGGATGGTGACGGTGTTATCTTCAAGTGTCTGGTGATCGACAGTGATGCAGTAAGGTGTGCCAATGGCATCGTGGCGGCGATAGCGCTTGCCTATTGAGTCTTTCTCTTCGTACTGGCACATGAAGTCGTACTTAACGGTATCCATGATCTCACGGGCTTTTTCGGGAAGTCCGTCTTTTGCTACGAGAGGCAGAATGGCACATTTAACCGGGGCCAGCATCGATGGCAAGCGAAGCACAACGCGTTCAGATCCGTCTTCGAGTTTTTCCTCGGTATATGCGTAACTGAGTACAGCCAGGAAAGTACGGTCGAGGCCGATGGATGTTTCAATTACGTATGGTACATAGTTTTCGTTCAGTTCAGGATCGAAATACTGGATTTTTTTACCTGAATGTTCCTGGTGCGCTTTTAAATCGAAATCTGTACGCGAATGTATGCCTTCCAGTTCTTTAAAACCGATAGGAAATTCAAATTCAATATCTATAGCTGCATTGGCATAGTGAGCCAGTTTATCATGCGGGTGCCAGCGGTATTTGGTTGCTGGAATTCCAAGTGATTGGTGCCATTTCATGCGTTCGGTCTTCCAGTATTCGAACCATTCGAGTTCGGTGCCGGGGCGAACGAAATACTGCATTTCCATCTGTTCGAATTCACGCATACGAAAGATAAACTGGCGGGCAACGATTTCGTTACGGAAAGCTTTCCCGGTTTGCGCAATACCAAACGGGATTTTCATCCTGCCTGTTTTCTGAACATTGAGGTAGTTTACAAAAATACCCTGGGCCGTTTCGGGACGAAGGTAAATTACATTTGAATCTTCGCTCACCGAACCCATTGAAGTGCTGAACATCAGGTTAAACTGGCGGACATCAGTCCAGTTGCGGCTTCCCGAGACCGGGCAGACAATTTCCAGGTCTTCGATAAGTTTTTTTACATCTGCCAGGTCGTTACGTTCCATGGCACCATAAAAACGTTTGGTCGTAGATTCGATTTTCTCCTTGTATTCAAGTACACGGCCGTTTGTAGCCAGGAACTGATCTTTATCAAAAGTTTCGCCAAAGCGTTTTGCGGCTTTTTCAGCTTCCTTATCTATTTTATCCTGCCATTTAGCCATCTGGTCTTCAACCAGCACATCGGCGCGATAGCGTTTTTTCGAATCGCGGTTATCGATCAACGGATCACTGAACGCATCAATATGGCCTGATGCTTTCCAGGTGGTAGGATGCATGAAAATAGCCGCATCCAGGCCCACAATATTTTCGTGGTATTGAACCATCGATTTCCACCAATACTGGCGGATATTGTTTTTTAACTCAACACCGTTCTGACCGTAATCGTATACTGCGCTTAGGCCATCGTATATTTCGCTCGACGGAAATACAAACCCATACTCTTTGGAATGGGATATGATTTTTTTGAAAATTTCTTCGTTTTGTGCCATGGGGGCAAAGGTAGCCATAAAAAAAGAAACAGACAAGAGGGGAAGGTGAGGGTGTGAGGGAGCGACTGGGCGAGGGGCGACTGGGCGATGGGGCGAACGAAGAAATGGAGAGATGGAGCCAGGAGCGAAGGGCGAGACGGAGAAAGGGGAGAAAGAGAAAAAAATCCGCTGTTATCCGTTCTTTCCGCGTTATCTTGTGCTGAGCTTGCCGAAGCATCCGCGTTCCATCCTTTCCCTTTCTAAAAAGCAGTACTTTTGCCCTATGATAGCAATTGATAAAACCTTAATATCTGATGAACTCGGAAGCATTCGTTTCTGTTGCGACCTGTCGGCCTGTAAAGGACAATGTTGTGTGGATGGTGATGCCGGCGCTCCGCTGGATGAAGAAGAAATCAGCATTCTTGAAGATTATTTCGACGAGATAAAACCATATATGACGCAGGATGGTATTGACCAAGTGGAACTCTCCGGGGTATTTGATTATGATATGTTTGGGATGTATGTTACACCGTTGGTTAACGGCCGCGAATGTGCTTTTGTTTACCACGAAAACGGAATAGCTCTTTGCGCCGTTGAAAAAGCCTGGAAAGAAGGGAAAATTCCTTTCCAGAAACCGATTTCCTGTCATTTATACCCGGTTCGGATCAGCAAATACAACGATTTTGATGCCGTTAATTATAACGAATGGCATATCTGCAAACCTGCATTGTTAGAAGGGAAGAAAAATGATGTCCCGCTATATATTTTTCTCAAAGATTCGCTGATCCGTAAATACGGTGAGGCCTGGTATAAGGAGCTGGTTGAATCGATGCCACCCGGAAAAGGAAACGGATTAACTGGTGTGAAATAATACTCCTCACTATTGGAATAAATGAAAAAGCCGGATTTCTCCGGCTTTTTCATTTATTTATTTTCATTTGGAATTAATCGACCAGCGAAATATCAAACTGAACCAGATCGACAAAAAGTCGTACACGCTCGTAAATATCTTGTTTGGTAAGGTTAAGCAGCGCTTCGGTTCCGAATTTTTCGACCGTAAATGAAGCCATAGCCGAACCATAAATAATAGCATTTTTCATGTTTCCAAAGGAAATGTCACCTGTGCTTGCAAGATGGCCGATAAAACCACCTGCAAAAGTATCGCCGGCACCCGTTGGATCGAAAACTTCTTCCAGGGGAAGGGCCGGGGCAAAGAAAACGCTTTCGCCATGAAATAGCAATGCACCATGTTCCCCTTTTTTGATAACCAGGTATTTGGGTCCCATGGTCAGGATTTTCTGTGCTGCTTTTACAAGTGAATATTCTCCAGTTAACTGGCGTGCTTCGGAATCGTTTACCATAAGAACATCAACCCGTGCAATGACCTTCATCAGGTCGTCCCATGCCGAGTCCATCCAGTAATTCATGGTATCCATTACGATTAGTTTTGGACGTTTGGTTAGCTGGTCCAATACTCGCATTTGCACGCTAGGAGTTAAGTTGCCAAGTACTACAAATTCAGGAGCCAGGCACGAAGCTGGAAGGATGGGGTCGAAGTCAGCAAGCACATTCAGTTCAGTAACTAGGGTATCACGCGTATTCATATCGGTATGGTAACGACCTGACCAGTAGAAAGATTTTCCCTCCGACTTTATCTGAAGACCATCAGTATTAATTCCCCGTTCGGTAAGCAGGTTGATATATTCTTCCGGAAAATCACCGCCCACTACGCTTATAATATGAACATCACCGGCAAATTTTGAAGCGGTGAGGCTAATGAAAGTAGCGGCGCCACCCAGTATTTTATCGGTTTTCCCAAAGGGCGTTTCAATTTTATCAAAGGCGACTGTTCCAACAATTACGGTACTCATAAGAGGGTATTAAGAGGATATTTAAATGAATTTGACTTTTTTTTGCAAAGATATTGTTATTTCCGATAGAATGTGTAATTTTGCCGTCCCTTTCGAGGGGAAATAAAACAAATAACCAAAACATTCCTCCTTAGCTCAGTTGGTTAGAGCATCTGACTGTTAATCAGAGGGTCTCAGGTTCAAGTCCTGAAGGGGGAGCTGGAAATCAGACACTTACAAAGCAATTTGTAGGTGTTTTTTCTTTATGTACAAACAATTGTACAAACATGGGAAAGGCAATAAATTCGCTGAGGTACTACCATTATTACAACTGATAGCTTTTGGTACATATAAAAGATTGATGTTATTACTTTTTATTGATTAAAAAGCCTGTGATTCGCTTTTTGACAGGGGAAACATATTGCGGATAAATGCCAGATAACAGATGATTTATGAGCAAGGTTCTTTTTACCTGAGAGATTGTGTTGCTCTCATTTACTGTTTCGCCTCTTTGTTGGAGGATGGTTGCATCCGCCGAAGATTCATTTAGATATTGGCTGTACAATAGAAACTTGACGCAATATGCAAGGTAAGGCTTTATATAATCGGCAATAAGGGTTGTATAAATGCCAGGATGAACAGAAAGGTCATCATATACGGGTTTAGTGATGGCCGGAATAATGAATTTATTTTCGGCGGCATTAATGATTTCATCCAATATCAAAGCCGGATCGATTGGAGTGGAGAATGCTATTATGTTTATCTCTGTGGCTGTAATAAGTGGCATATAGATCAGAATTAGATTGTGGAACCTGTGTCAGGTGTTGCTGAATTGAAGGTGTTTTTCAGTTGCATAATCAGCAATTTTTGCACCGGATCATTAGGATCAAAAGAAAGGCCAGCATCTTGCCGGGCTTCCCAAACGAATTTCAAAGGATTAATCCGCTGTATAGGCGGCTCATTTATAAATGATAGTTGTCCGACAGGCAAAGAAAAATACTTGAAGAGCTGATCTAAGTGACGCAAAAAGAATGTTTGCAGCGGGCTTATAATTGTGTTGAGAGCAATTTCATACTCGTTGACAATACGGTTTGAATCAAAGCCTGTTTTTTCGCCTGAATAAGGTGTAAGAGAGCGAAACCAATTATGAATTGTGATAATTGACAATTCAGACTGTGTGTGAAGATCCATCCAATTACCTTCTTCGTTCTTTTTGAACTCAATAAATTTTGCCTGCTGTGAAGTTTGGCCCGGAGATAAATCAGCAAGATATTGAATGATAATATCACCGGACTTTTCACCATCAACGCCTTTGAATTTATTAAATTCTTCATCAAGGGCAGTGGCATCATCTTCATCATTTATTCCTGGAACGATAAGCAAGCCAGGAGCTGTGAACCCATTTTCAAGGCGTTTTTGATTCCAAAGATTTGTAAGACCTGAAACTATAATAGACCGTAGACCGGCAAAGTATGAACACAGCCCATAGTAATAGAACTCAGGTTCATAGTCTTTGATATGATAAACTGAGTGTAATAATCCATCAGGACCTTTCCTGAAATCAGGGAATAAAGGAAGTGAAGTGAGATTTTCGTCATTCTTACCTTTAAAATCTTCCCATGAAGGATGTATTAATACATCATTTTCAATGGCAGATAACCGGCATTTACTTGAATCGATATGATACAAGTACATGAAGGACTTTTTAGGATTGGTTATGATTTCGATATACGAATTTCCAATGTTCAGGTAATCATGAACGACATACCGAAAGATAGAATTGAGGTCTTCGAATGTATTATTCGGGGTGGAAACGATTTGCTGAATTAGCTTATTATTGGTTAAAAAGCCTCTTCCAATAATATAAGAGGCTTTTGAATTAAGGATAGCACGGTGAACAGGGACTTCCCTGGCTAATTGGTTGAGCTGGGTAGGCAGTAAGTTGTCTTCTCCAAAAGGGATAAAAATATCATAGTTCGTGCGGAGATTTATAAAATCAGAACGTTTGAGATTTAAAAGCGGGACGTAATTGTAAGTGGAGAAGGCTTTCACTGAGATAGTGGTTTAGGGTGGAGGTTGCTTCACCCCGAACCACAGCCGTAGCTGTTGTTCAGGGTTCGCAATGACGGTGCTTTTAAGTGTTTTAGTCAATGAATCCAGCCAGAACGACAAGCTCTTTGTGGAGGTATGCTGTTTGTGCTTTGTACTGTACACGATACCGGCGCATCTGGGCTTCCTGGTTGTACCACGTCTCAATCATTTCTGAATCGCTGGTTCCATCAGTAGCAAAAAGAAGGTTTTTGGATGTGGTGAGCAAAGCGCGGTGCGGTTGAACACCAGCCTGTGCAACATTAATCCATTTGTCCCAATCAGGACGAACGATAATTGGGAAACCTTCATAGGTAGGAACTTTCAAACCGTTTTTCAGGATGGCATCACCCATGACTGTCTGACGGTCTTTAAGAGTGTGAACGAGGTTACGCCACATCGAAGAAGTAAGCATGAACATGAGGTCATATTCGTGCATTTCAGGTGTAACAGCATCGATCATATCCTCCAGGGTGGCATCGGCTTCGTTGTCAGACAGAGAACCGGCTTTAACTGCTGCTACAACTCCAGTAGCTGCGAAAGTACCTGTACCGGTAACGGCAACCGTACAATCAAAACTCTGACCTTTGGCTTTGCTGACTACTTTGATTGCACCTGCAGAAGGATTGGTAACGATAACGCCATTGATACCTGCACGGGCTTCAATAGTTGCCTTGTGAGCATTGAGCCAATTTGTGATGGTGACGGCTGCAGAAGTGTCGTATGCCTGTGTATAAGCCATGCCATTAATTGTAATGGTAATAGCTGTATCAGTGCCTTTTGTATAGGTTTGTACAACTTCCTGTTTTTTTGCAACTATCGAAGAAGCAACAGGAACATGCTGAGCAGAGTTGATTATACCTGAAAGCAAATCTTTCTGAAGCCAGGATATAAAACCTGTGTAACCTGTGTAATTGTCGTCGGGACTTCCGGTAGGAATGCCATTGACAAAGTATTCAGCGGCTGGATTTGCAAAAAACATCTGACGGATAAGGTCATCCTGACCAGCCTGAGCGATTAAAGGAAGCATGACCTTGTTCCATACATCAGGCGATTTCATTTGTTCAACATCATCTTCCTTATAACCGGAAGCAAGCAATTGCTCAACGATTGAACCCCAGAAAGAGCGTGCGTTCTGCTCGAACTCCAACGCCATAGGTTTAACTGTGATGTCGGTGTAGGTGAGATTAAAACCACCTGCAGGCGTAAAGCCCGGAGTTGTTTTAGGTTTAGTTAACATGGAAGGACGACCGATACGATTCAATGTTTCGGTCCCTTTGATATCGGTTCGCACGGTAATGAGACCGCGAATGTCCTCAGCCATAAACATAGGCTGAATGAAGAATTCATCAATAGCCTGGCGTTTGAAAGCGGGAGAAGTGGATTGTGAAAAAATATTTGACATTTTTTTAAGTATTAAATTGTTTGACTTTTAGGGTGAGATTGCTTCGGGCAAGCCCTCGCAAAGACGTGTTTTTAAGATTGTTTTAACTTGCGTTTCATGTCTTTAGGCATGGCGGCAAGTATTTGTTTGCCGGTTTCATCAACTTCCTGGTTCCCCGAAAGGCTTATGGCAGGATCAGTGACGTTTAGAGGAATGGAAGGACGTGCACCAAGTTGTTCCGTCAGTTCCTGGATACGACTGTTAGCGGTGGACAGTTCCTGAATAGTTACTTCGGAAGATGCAATTAACGCCTGGTGATCGGCGTTGAGAGCTTCGGCTTCGCTCTGCAACCGATGTTCTGTTTCTGATGCAGATTGTAGTTTGTCGTTCACAGACGAAAAGAAAGCCGTTAAAGCCTCTGCTTTTTGAAGTTGGGTGAAGCCTTCAACCTCGGTAAAGGATTCAGGATAGGATGCAGAAACGGCGTCAAAAAGGGTGTTCAAAGTGGTGTCCTGCTCTTGACTGCGCTCAGTGCTTTGTGCTGAGTGCTCAGCGGGCTGAGTTGTAAATGCAGCCAGGAAAGAGGCAAAGTTTTCCTTAATTTTTTCGGATAAGTTCATTTTGGAATTGTTTAAATAGTTAGAAAGAAATTCAACGACGGAATCAGGTTTTGAAAAGATCAGGTCCATGATCTGAGGGTTTTCATCAAGGAATTGGGTTGCAATCCCCGGAAATGTGTTGGCTGAAAACAAACCATCCGTTGCAGCCGGTTCATCCACAATGTCGGTTGCCCTAAGTTCTTTGAGCCGGAAGTATTCCTTTTCAACTTTTTCACCTTCCACCTCCTCTTCAAGGAATACTGATTCTCCGATCTCAAAGACAATAGAAGCTCCAAACATATCCGGGTTTTTCCCAGCCATATCGAGGACGTAAGAAAACAGATCCCCATTTGGTGTGTTTTTTGAAGTTTCATCCAGGTGAAGGTCTGCTTTGACCTGGTCACCGGAGTAAGAATAATTTTTGAAACGGCCAAGGTATGTTCCTAGAGCCTGACTGCACATATTCGGATGTCCGAACCGAGCCTTTATTCCGGCAGGTTTGGAAGCAGCATTGTCAACAATCTGCAAGAGGAAAGTACGATCAACAAAACCGTTATGACCTTTAGCCATTCCAACCCTGGCAATGGTCACACCCTGAATAATTCCAAGCTCCCTGTCGATATTGGTGACAGGGGCTGAGAAGATTGGAGGTGTTGAGAAATACCTGTGCATTACTTTACAGTTTTTGCAAGTTCAGAGCCGCCATACTTTGAACCGGCTTTTGGCTTTTTCGGCGCATTGGAACGTTTAACGTTTTTTTGAAGCTCTGAGCCTGCTTTAGGAGCTTTCTTTGAAAAAAATGTTGTCATGATAGGGAGAAATTAAAGGTTAATTACGAAGTGGATTTAACAGTACCACCTTTGGACCTGCGTGGTTTACGCTTGCCGACAACTGTTTTTGATGTCGGTTTGGCTTTAAGTGCAGTTTTTGATTTCGGCTTAGCCATAATCGTGAAGTCTTACTTTACATTTTTTGCAAGATCAGCACCAGCCTTGCCAACTCCTTTTTTGGGGGTTTTCGTTGAGGATTTTGCTTTGATCTTTGTGCTGGTTTTTACTTTTGCTTTTGCCATGATGAAAAGAATTAAGAATTAGAACTAAAGAATTATTTTACATTTTTTACCAGGTCAGCACCTCCACCTCTTGCTCTTTGATATGGTGTTGATGCTTTTGCCGAGGTTTTTACCTTTGGTAAACCTGTGGTTTTAACATTAGTTTTTGCCATGGGAGTGAAATATTTAAAATTTGGACAAAGATAACTATACTTAAAGTAATACTTTAGTAAACATTGGCAAAATAACTGTAAAACAGTATAATATAATAATTTTATATGTATCTTTGTGGTAACAAAAACAAGTAGAACTATGGAGATATTCAGGGACTTGATTTTAAGAGAAATAAAAGATCTTGCCGGGGTAGATGCAAGCAAATTATTTGACATGGGTTTACTTACACTGGATCAAGCCAGAAAATGGTTAGTGAGAGAAAAATACTTTCAAATGAAGAAACCAGGAAAGACTTTTACGGATATTAAATATGAGTTGAGTGACGAATTTGGAATATCGGTGAGTGCGATTGAGAAACTGATTTACCGGAGGTAAATTGCCTTTAGGGAGGAGATCACTTCACTTTGCTCGTGATGACAGATCACATGAGGATAATTCTAATATGATAACGTAAAAAACGATAAAATACGTTGAAATGGAAACTGAAAAGACAAAAGATTGGCAATTCAAAGCAGGAAACAATGGAAGGCCAAAGGGTGTTAAAAATAAAATTACCCGGGAAATTCAGGCAAAGGTTGAATGGGTGCTGGAATTGCTGGATGAAACTGCAGAGGAAGACTTAAAAAAAATGAAACCACAGGAAAGAATAAAACTCTGGGCAGAATTACAGGAGTATATCCGGCCAAAGCTGCAACGAGTTAATCTTGATGTGGGGACTGATGATAAAGAAATCAGGAAGATCACCTTTGTGGTGGTTGGGGAGTCGGAGCATAACGCTGCCCAGATTGATCAGGAAGGCAATAAATAAGGCTACTGCATGAAAGATTTAGAGTTCAGGGTATCGAAAGTATTTAAGAAGAATGAAGCTGCTACAACCAAGATAGTAGTCAATCAGGGCTCCAGCAGGTCAGGTAAAACTTATTCGATCCTTCAGCTTTTGATTATTAAGAAGGCGTTTGAAGAAACTGAGGCTGTGTTTACCATTGTCCGGAAAACTATGCCGTCGCTGAAAGCGTCGGCAATGAGGGATTTCTTTGAAATTTTGAAGAATGCAGAAATGTATGATGAGAAATTCCACAATAAGACTGAGAATACTTATCATCTGAACGGGAACCTGTTTGAGTTCGTGAGTCTGGACCAGCCTCAGAAAAAGAGGGGAGCGAAGCGAACCTATCTTTTTATTAATGAGGCGAACGAATTGAGCCTGGAGGACTGGATTCAGTTGTCGATCCGGACAGAGAAGCAAATATTTATTGACTACAATCCCTCGATGGATGAACATTGGATCTATGATCTTGTGATTCCCCGGCCGGATTGTACGTTTATTCAATCTACTTACTTAGACAATAAAGAGTTTCTACCGGCGGAGGTGGTGAAAGAGATTGAGCAACTGAAATATGTTGATGAAAATTACTGGCGGGTTTATGGGCTTGGATTGCCAGGACAAATTAAGGGCTTGATCTTCACGAATTGGGACCAATGCGAAGCATTCCCGGATGAGTGCAAGTGGGTTGTGTATGGGATGGATTTTGGTTTCAGTAATGACCCGACAGCATTAATAAAGGTGGGTTTGTGCGGTGGCGATCTTTATCTTGATGAATTAATCTACAACCGGGGATTAACTAATCAGGATATTGCAAAATGGCTGGGTGAATTAGGTTTGAAATGGACGGATGAGGTTATCGCAGATAACCAGCCGAAGTGCATTTATGAGATTAAGAAAGAGGGTTTTAATGTGGTTGCCACGTTCAAGGGAAAGGATAGTATTTTAGCCGGTCTGGATATTATGAAACGTTATAAGGTATTTATCACCAAGGGTTCGGTAAACCTGATCCGGGAGTTTAAGAATTATAAGTGGAAAGAGGACCAGGCAGGAAAAGCAACAAATGAACCGATAGATAAATTCAATCATGGGATTGACGCAGTTCGTTACGTATGTTTAGCTAAAGTGATGGTAAATCGGAAGAGGATGGTGAAGGTGGGGAGGGTCTAGTGCTAATCTGTCCTTAGTAACTTAGTGAAGCCAATAATTGTTAATGCGTATAAGACAGATTTCAATAATCATTTTTCTTTTTAGTAATTAAAAATTTAAGCATTATGTCACAAACAGTTTTAAAAATTGAAATAAAGGAATTAGCTGAAATATCAAAAGATATAGACAGGGCAAAATCCTTAATTAACGAACTTCAGGAGATTTTCGACAAGATCAATAAATCGAAATTATCTATTGATGTAAAGCATCAGTAATCCTGCTTATTAATTCAGGAGGTAAATCGACAAAACTGATCTTAGCATTCTTAAAGTCGGTTGGAATGTCAATGTTCACACATCCATTATGTTGTTCAATTTCGGCTGTAAATGGCTTTATGGATTCCTCAAAATTGTTTTTAATTATGTCAACTACAGCTTGTGTAATGGCATCTCCGATTTCATTGTACTTTTTACCGTTGTAGGTAATTTCAATTGTTATCATAGGATGAGTAATTAAAAAGACTTTAATCTGATTATTAGCATTAAATATATTAGGTAAACTACAGTATTATGCTTTAATTATTTGGTCAAGTTTTATTGTTTACAAATATAGAAGTATTTTAAATACATTGAAGTTTATGATATAAAAACCAAAAAGCTCAGATCATAAAAAAGCCCGGTAAACCGGGCGAAATATTTAATATGAGGCTAGATTATTTACTCTGCCCATGTCATGTCATACCCCTGTTGAGAAAGGAATTTGACAAGTTCGGGAGGAAGTTCAAATACTCCGTCATAGTCGGTGAGTTCGTTGCCTTGAAACCAAAGTCCGATTCCTTCCTCAATTTCGAGTTCGTCAATTTCCCAAAGGACATAACCTTTGCCTTCGGGGTTGATGTTGATGGTCATTTGGCTTTTTGTGCTTTCGGTTAGGTTTACCTGTCCGAATGAGTTTTCCCGGTTAATGGGAGAAGTAAATTCAAAAGTCCCGTCAAATGTTGTCGTTGTCATAAAAAGTGCCGCTGCCCTGCGGACTTATGATGGCTTCTGGCGCGCCAGGTTGATTTTAGCAGGCGTAAGGATTACCGATTCCATTGTAAACATCTTCATCTGCTGCGGCTGAAAGGAACTGCCTGTATTCGGATTCACCACAGTTTAAACAATAGAGTTTTCCATCAGAAGGCCAATAATAGGCGGAGGTGCCTTTTTTGAGGACTGTGCCACATTCTGCACATTTGCCGGTGTACCTGACGGTAAGAGGGCGAGGATCGTTGAAGTACTTTTTCATGGGATTTGGTTTTGTGGGTTAGGGATTAATTGTGCTGCTGTATCCAGTTGGATGCATATGTGCAGTATTTCTCGGTATTGGATTCGTCGATAGCTGAGAAAAATTTGAGGATGGCATTGGCTGAGGCGTAGCCTTCAGATTTGCAAAAGCCTATAAACTTGGCTTTCAGATGATCGGCCAGGAGTGGGCTGTCGGACCAAATCTCTTCGATAAAATTAGAAGGGATGTTGTAAACGAACCTGAAGGTTCTGCTGATAACTTCGGATTGTGTCATAATATGAAGGGTTAAATGTTTTACCGGTAGAAGGATGGAACTGAGCGATAATTGGCGAAAATTGCCTTTTTAGCTTCGGCAATTAGCAGGATGTTGCGGTGATATTGCTTTTCGTGTTGATCGAGGATTTTGAGGGCTTCGACTGTTTTTTGAAAGCTGGCCGGGCTTGCCTGTGCTTTTTCGGATGCCTGGTTAATAACCTGGTTTAGATCATGAAGGCGGATAAAGGGAATTACAGAACCGGTAAGATAGGGGTGCAAAGATTTGGATTGCCATAATCCGAAGCAGAGCCAGAAATTATGGTCCTTTTCTTCCTGGCTTTTAGCATTGAAGGTGAAACAATTGGGGCAGGGCTGCTCCATTGGTTTGCCGCTGTTCATTCCTTTATTGAGGATGAAGAATGCGAAAGGGCTTCGCTTTTGATCGGGGCTGTAAGTGGTGATTTTCTGCATATTGAAAGTTTTTTGGAGGTTAGTCCAATCTTTCTTTTAGCACCCCTTCCAAAATTTTTTTAGGAAAAAATAGAAAAAGGGAAAAAAGAAAAAAAGGAAACCATCAGGCAATGAAGCATGGAAGCAAAATCAAGTATGCAGGTCATTATTTTATTGCATGAAAAAAGCCCTTACGGGCTTGAATTATGGTTATGCATAAAATAATGAATGCACCCGAAGGGCAGACTTTGCAGCGCGATATTAAACTACAAATGAAAGAGCGTGATGCTGCAAGGCTGTACTTGAATTTGCTGAAATGCTACTTTATATTCGTTTCATTTTTTTCGTTTCCCTTTTTCTTTTCCTAAAAAAATCGTCCTCTTTAGCCACATATCAAAAATAATTTGAACGAAGGCAATGAATATGCAAGCTCCACATAAAATTAGATGGTGTGGATTTGTAAAATATGATAAATGTGAAGGATAAGGGCAGCGTAGGGCAGTATAAATGAGACGGCAATACATTTTAAAAATGAGCAATACATTGCCGGTGAATAAATACTGCTTGGGTCGTGGCAAGGCTGGTACTTAGTATTCATTTTTCGCGAAGCGTAGCAAAGGAGCTTAGCGGAACGCGATACGATATTTACAATACCGCACGCCTGTGGCTATGCGCTGTAACGAGCAACCGGAGGGCGATAGCGCACACGAAATACCGCTTGTACTTGTGGTGCTGAATAGCTAAAGATACTTGTCAACCAGGAAGTGGGGAGGTTTTAGCAGCTTGCCTGGATGGACAGACGGGTTACGTTGTGATGGGTTTTCGTGCTTGACGGTCGCTGTAACATGGCATGTGTGTAGGGAAGCGTCCGGCGAGCCGAAAAAAGGTGCGGTGGCAGTAACCTGGCTGCCATACAGGTATGCTGATGTGGGGTTGCGAAAGGCGTGGAATGAGGAATGAAGAAGCGTATTGTAGTGAAATGAAGTGGAATGAAGGCTGGCTGGTGAAGCCGGTACTTTGCGCGGTTTCTACCAACGGCGCAAAGTAAAAGCTGAGCCGACGAAGGAGGCTTTGCTTTAGGCGTGGGAGTAATGAAGTGGTCGCTGACGGAGGATGCGTCCACGGAATTACGACCGAACCTGCCAGACTGAATGCAACGAAATGAAACGGAAAGAAGCGAATGAATGACGAAAGACACGGCTTGCAGCAATAGGGAAAGTGTGTTGGATACTCAGATAGCTGCTCGTCACTTGTAGAACTGACTTGTAAACAAAAAACTCACCGGCTTGTATTCCTGTCCAACTGGAAAGTGCGGTAGGTTTTAGCAGCTGATAAGCAGAGGAACGAGGCTTATTTGCTGCTGTGGGTGCAGTGAAAGGCATGAGATTACGAGGGACGAGTAATGAATGGCTTGCAACTGCATAGGAAGTGGGCAGAGTGGGAAGGTAAGCAGGCTGTGGCTGCTTTGCATAGTGTGCTTATGGGCTTTCTACCAAGACCATAAGAGCACATTATGTAAATGCAAGCTGCCGGTGGTGGAGTGTGCTTTTTTCCTGGCGCGCCTCGGTGTATTTGCTTTTTTCTGCAAATACCGTGACAGGAAAAAACACATGGAGCCATCCGGCACAGCCTGCGTGGGTAGGAATTAATATAAGATGTTTAAGCGTGTCTCAAATCATATTGATACCAGTCGTTGTATTTAGAAAGTTCGCGCAAAAGCTGAATAATTTCAACTACACCATCTATTTGCTGGGCAGATCCAAAATCTGAACGTGGTATTTTGAATTTATCTGTTATTGTATACTTGATAGAATAATAATTGCCACAACCTATTGATTTACAATAGTCTCCAATTGAAGTACATGTAAATCCTCCAGCAGAAAGTTGAAAGGGAACTAAATTTGGAGAATATATTTCATATCTGAAGAGAGAAGTGTATTGATCAAATTGATGATCAAAACAAATATGAACCCATATGTAAACATTATTTTTTTTAATGTTCGGCTTGGTAAGTTTCCTTGTTTTTAATTCATTAGAGACTGAATACCAATAATCGCCTTTGGGAAGTATCATAATGATTTAATTTGTTCAAGTTGTTTATGGTTTTCTACTTGCCATAAGTTTTCTAAATTTTCATATGATTTAAAAAATAAAATGGCATGATCAATGAATTTCGATAATCCTTTAAAATCATAAAGATGGCCTGAATTTTCTTTAGTATCTATGATATCTGGGCTTATAATGTCATGACCATGAGCAATTCTGTTACGTAAGCTCTTGATAGAATCTGATGCATATTGAGGTATACATATTTCTTGTGGACTAATATAATTGAAAAATTCCAATAAATCAGATAAATAAAATGTTTGGAAAGGACCAAGAATTAATTGTCTTTCATTGTACGTAGATTTTTCATTGACTGTACTACCAAAATATTCTTTGTGTCGTTTTCGCCAGTACTTTCTGTCATCACTTGAAAGAGATTTATTTAATTGTTGCTTATCAATAAATAACTTAAAGGATTTATTAGAAAAGCCTTTTATTACAAGATATTCGCGCAACATTTTCTCATATTCAAAAATCAATTTATAAAGTTCAAAATAGACAATATCATTATTATAATCAACTATATGGACGACACCGACAATATTCCTGGAATCATCCGTTACAAGCAAGACATTGTCAGTATTGTTGTTTTCAAATTTTTTCAATGTAGCTTTTGAGAAAATTGGATCTGTAGGATTGCATACTGCTCTAGTTTCATTTATATGTCTTTTTAAAAAAATATCTTCATTTAATTCATAAAAAAATTTCCTATTCTCGTCAGGTAAGAAGGATATTCCTCGTGTTTTGCAAAATTTTATTGAACCTGGAATATCTGCCGGGTTATAAAAAGTAAGGTCTTTTGTATAGATTAATGAAATGTTTGCGTATTTAAGAAGTTCGATCATGGCTTACCTCCAGCTTTTATCCATTCATTTCGTTGATTTACAATGATTTCTTCTTCTTTTTTTTCTTCAATTATAAGCCGGTCTCTGAAGGCATTTCTTTTTTTAATTTCAATATCATATGCTTGTTCAGAATATTCTTTTAAAAGTACAAGAAACTCATTGTCATATTGTTGCATTAAATGGGTATAATGCATACCAGGTATAAATGATTTAGGATGATTAATAATATAGTTGTGAAGTTTTATAAGATCATCAACCTTTTTGTGGTCCTGCCAAGATGTTTCTTGCAGGAGATTTTTAATATAAGCGGATTTAATTTCGGAATATTCCATACAATGTTTTATTAAAATTGGAGAGAATGAAATTAAATAAAAAAGCTAAAAGGTAAATGAATTAGTAAAATTATTCTTATACGTATGGGAATATTACTAAGGTGCAAAGGATTATATCGCTAAGAGTTGATCAAATACGATGATCTTTTCTGTGCCAATGTGAATGCATATCCAGTTTTGGAAATGCATTTAAGGTTACTTCAAGTGATACCTTGTTGCCTATTGGCTTAATTAATTGTTTGTCGTTTTCTGATTGTAATATTCTATAAGTTCAGGTATTGTTTTAACTATTTTCTTTTTACTTTCGGCAAGAATGTTCACTATTTCTAAAGACATTATCGCTTCTGCTGAGTCCCAAATAAGAAGAATAAAATCAAAGTCAAATATTTCAGATTTTAATCTTTCATAATTAATTTTATTGAGTGAGGAATAATCTATAAGCCATTTTATTTTTTCAATCAACGGACATTCCTCTTTGATCTCATTCTCAATTATTTTTACAAATCTGTAATAATTTCTAATTGATTTAGATGTTAAAGAAAAATGATCAATAAAAACAATTATTTTCATTTTCCGATTTTTTTTGTTCATTAGACTTTAAAAACCTTTGCCACAAATGCGAAATATACTATGGCGTCTCAGCTATTAATAAAATAATTATCCCTAAAATAAGAATGCAAATGGGTACAATCATTTCTTTCCAAGTAAATACTCGCCGATCACCTGGTGACATAAACAGATGAAAAAAGGATGAGAGTATGTAACGCAAGTTACGTTGAAAACGTGTTGCTCTGGATCGTTTGATTGGCATAAAGCAAAAATAGTTAAGAAATCAAGTTAAACATATTGTAATATTATTTTCTTTTGCACTTATGAAACATAGAAATAAAATTGATTAATTTGTGAAAGAAGAATTAAATACAAAGGCTGAAAAAATATTTAATTTATTATTAAAAATATTTTAACATAATTTACTAATGATATTAATAATTTGGTATTACTTTTGTAATCAG